>DALI01000070.1:0-3641 GCA_002496725.1 Euryarchaeota archaeon UBA181
ACCTAAGGAATGGGAACAGGGAGAATAAGTTTAGGGGAGTATTGGTAAAATTCTCCACTGGATTTACGCTTCTATGAGTTAAACTTCTGATACGTAGGTTTAAATAAAACGCCTGTGACTATACAACTGCTGGTTGATAAGATGAAAGAGACAGTTCAACGTCGAGGTAAATCTGTAACTTCGAAGTCTGGTAGAGTTAGTCGTGGAGGGGGCATTGTACCTTCCATGAGACCTTCTACGAGCAGAAAAACTGAATCCGTATCTCGGCCTTGCTCAGTCTGTGGGTCTAACTCATGGGATACAGATGAAATTCGGGGAGAGACCTCATGCTCAGAATGCGGATATGTGGCTGAGGAGAATATGATTGACCTTGGGGCAGAATGGACTAATCACTCAGGTGGTGATGATAAGAGCAGGGTAGGTGCACCTTCAACACTAACTCTCTCGGACAAGGGACTATCAACGGAAATTAGGCGATCCGACCTAACATCGGGAGCGGCGAAAAGGCATGGAATGTCAGGAAAGGCTCTGAGAGACTGGCGTAGAAGGCAGAGAATTGACCAGAGGAGCAAGACCAGGGATAGTAGAAGCAGGAATCTAGCTAAGGCGATGCAATTCATTAGGGACAGGGGGGACTTGCCTCCTCAAATCGAGCAAGAGGCCGCAAGCCTGTACAGGCACTCCGTGGATCGCGGCCTTGTCACTGGGAGGAGCATCAGGGGTGTCTCGGCTGCATGTGTCTACGTAGCGGCACGGGAGGCAAGAATCCCAAGGAGGATAGAGGATGTTGCAGATTCCTTCGATATGACCAAGGATGTGGACCTCAAGGAGTTGAAACGGACCATCCGGCTAGTTTCGAGGTTTCTCGGGGCCCATCACATAACTGGCCCAGAAGAGTACTTCGAGAGGTTCCACTCAGATCTTGGAATGAAGCCTGCGGCGTTGGGAAGGGTGAGGGAGCTGTGGAGTTTGGTAGGAGATGATCTTTCCTGGCAGGGGAAGAAGCCTTCTGGAATTGCAGGAGTAATCATCTACAAGGCATCTCAGGAAAGCGATTCTCCGAGAACTCAGAATGAAGTATGCAAGGTTTCTGGAATCAGTGAAGTTACACTGAGGGGACTTTTGAAAATTCTTAATCAGAAGATTTCTGAAAAAACTATCTAATGAAAAAACGACTGTATATATGTGTGCCCACAGGTTGCTATTTATGAGTTTAGTCAACAGGACTGATAGCCTATGGGAGCGACTGGAGATCCAACTAGAGGCTTGGGAATTCCCCTCAAAAACAATTGAGGCGAGATAATCTCGAACGGAGAGTGATTAATTGGGGTCTTTCTTAATCGTGGGTGGGAGCAGTGACATAGGTCAAATCCTGTGTAGGTCTTTACTTAGTAATGGTCATTCAGTGAGTGTTATTGGCAGGGATGAGTCTCGAATGATAGAGCTTCATGAATTGGGTGCAATCGTCCATACTGGTGATGCCACAGATGAAGACTTCGTTTCCATGGCCGTAGGAAGCTTTGCAGAGATAGGCGAGGGGAATATTGACGGAGTTGCCCATCTAGTTGGTTCTTTATCAATTAGGCCACCGCATGCCATGAGCTCGGAAGCATTCAATCAAGTCATACAAACAAATCTTACTTCTGCTTTCATCACCCTATCCAAGTCTTGTAAATACATGTTGAGAAATGGTGGAGGACGAATAGTATTCACATCCAGCGTTGCGGCGAGTTTGGGGCTGACCAATCATGAAGCCATATCAGCGGCCAAAGGCGGAGTTGAGTCCATGACAAGATCGGCGGCGGCCACATACAGCAAGAGGGGAATCAGAGTGAATGCAGTTGCACCTGGCCTTACTGACACAAGAATGGCGGCACCAATAACAAAATCAGAATCCTCAAGAGAAGCTGCGGTTGGCAAGATTCCACTTAACAGAATAAATCTCCCAGAAGAGGCCGCTAGAGCAATCGAGTGGTTGCTTATCGGAGCCCCCGATAATATCACAGGACAGATATTACACCTAGATGGGGGAATGTCTCAGATTAGAGGGTAACTAATGTCTTGGGAAAATGCAATTAGAGCTAGTAAGCTTGGTGAAGGGGAGACTAAAATGGTTAATATCGGAACCAAGATATTGATGATTGCTAATGTAGAAGGAAATTATTATGCAACAGAGGGACTATGCAAACATATGAAATGGCCCCTTTCGTGGGGCGCTAAGATAGAGGATGGATGTGTAAGATGCCCATTACATCAGACTACGCACAAGATATCTGATGGTAGTCTTTTGGAATGGGCGCCATTCCCCCTCTTTCCGCCTTTTGGGAAGCTTGTTGGATCACTGGTCTCTCGGAAAGACCTCGGTGTATTTGAAACAAGAGTAGAAGAAGGTTTTGTTCAGGTTTCAATCTAATGACAGGGTAAGCTATCTTGGACGGGGAATCCTGAATAGTGTTCATGAATTGGGAGTCTTTGTTACTATGATAGATGGAACGATGATTGACGCAGAGGGGAATACTCTCATCATGCCGGTCAATGACGTCCCAAACAGTACGTTTAGTTCATTCAATTTGAAAATTTGGCTATCTGCATCTGCACTAGTATCCCTAATGCTCCTAGTTTCCTTACAAGGTTGGATCATAGATGATGTCGTTGATGACATTAAGAAGGAGCTTGGAATATATGATAGGGTTCCGGTTTGGGAACGATCGGAGTGGCCATACCTTACCGAATACCCGAACGGGTTTGTTATGGAATACGGCCAATATGGAATAGTTGAAACTGATAATGAGTGGAACTCGACACACCATTTCGTAGAATTCCAGATGCCTCTCAGCGAAGGTGGGGCCGCACCAAATGGAAAGGTCAGTTTGGCGGTTTGGCTACCTGACGTTCCAGAGGGTACAGCAGTGCCTGTGATTGCTGAATTTGGCCCTTATTTCGATGAGTTAAGTGTTGAAACACCATCTATTGAAGTGCCTGGGACTTGGCTAGGTCAAATGATAATTGACCAGATCCTACCTCATGGTTATGCATTCGCTCAGGTCTCAGTAATGGGGACTGGTAGATCGAATCACTGTATGGACCTCATGGGTAATGCAGAGCAACTCGGCGTAGATGCAGCTGTAACATGGCTAGGGACGCAGGACTGGAGTAATGGAAGAGTGGCGATGATAGGCAAATCGTATGATGGAACTACACCTTGGCAGGCCGCAACATTCGGAAATGAGCACTTAGCTACAATCGTACCAATTTCGGGACTTATCGGTTTGATGGAATTGAGCGTTCGCAATGGGAGTAGCGAAGCTCGTGCACCTTTCATGCACAATGGCGTCTACGGTTCTTATGGGTTCGATGGAGATGAAGAAGATGTCCAGAATCTTTGTCCGGATTATATCATAGGGCCAGGCACGGGAGTCTCCGCTTACATGTGGGGAAGTGAGTTCGCTGGGACTTACTGGGAGGAAAGGTACTTCCTCGGCCGGGCACTTCAGAACTACCAAGGCTCAGTATACCTTATCCAAGGCATGCATGACTGGAACGTGGACCCGCACATGGCAATTCCGGTCATCAATCAACTGAAAGATGCCGGCATAGAATCCAAAGGCCTCTTCGGGCAATGGGACCATGATTATCCAGAT
>DALI01000070.1:4004-6059 GCA_002496725.1 Euryarchaeota archaeon UBA181
AGGGAGGCGTATCCAGAGATGGTCCGCTTTGACTGGATGCAGGATCTATTGGAGTGGTTCGACTGGTATCTGAAAGATGCAGGGGATCAACCTGGATTATTTGTCGAGATTCAGTCAAATCAGGGGCAGTGGAGGATTGAAGATAGATATCCCCCAGATGAAATGGAGTCTGTTTCCTTGGATCTTGGAGGGGCGCTTTCGAACGTTGCTGGTGGAACAACAAATATCCTCCCCAATGGTAATTTTGGACCTATCTATGAAAGCTCCCCCCTGGTAGAAGAAATTTGGATTGCTGGACTTCCAAGACTGCATATAGATGTCTCCACATCTACCCTGGGGGGGCAGATCTACGCCCTCATGGAAGATTGCTCAGAAGAGGGCGATTGTATTCACATCGGTCATGCCATCATGGATCTGAGATACCATGAGGGTGGCTCGGATGAGCAGACCTGGATCCCCCTTCTGGAAACAATCAATGCGAAGATGGAGTTCTTTGCAATGGACGTACAAATAGCGGCTGGACATACCATCCGTCTGTCATTGGCGAGTACTGGGGAGGACTACCTCCCTGCTTCGACCAGTTCAATAGTCAGTGTTCAAGAAGGAGCGGGTTCCAATCTCATTATCGATTTGATCGACCCAGAAGAGAAGCTCCTATTTGATCCGCCTCGATGTTCCCATTCTGCTTGCCTAGAATGGCTAAACCAAACATCCTAATCATGTTGAAGATCTTAGTTGTTCTTCTGATTAAAGTAGTACTACTGTGATTGGATTGCCATGGTGGACGCTGGGGGATTTGAACCCCCGGCCGCTTGGTTGCAAACCAAGCGCTCTTCCAAGCTGAGCTAAGCGCCCCTAAGCTACCGGGAGGGCTTGGGGTTATTGAGGACGACCGTTGAAAATGCAAAGATTACTCATTACTTGCAAATAGCCTGGGAAGAAAAATCACTATCCCTAACAACGAGGAGATTAATATCAACCTCAACAATTGATCATTTCCGGAGTCTAATTCTCCTTGTTCCTCGGATCCAATTGGAAGTTCTTGATCAGAAATGTGATTATCCTCGGAGAAGAACACTACAAAGAATGACTCATCAATAGTGCCATTGTTATCTATTTGATGTTTCATAGAAATATTCGAAGGCAACAATCCGTTTGAGGGCGATAGCAGTAACAGGTAAGTCACCTGACAATGCTGATCTATTTTTTCACCAGTTTCGTTAAGTTCGCAACTAGGGCTCAACCAAGAAGTGATAATATCATCGCCTCCTTCGAAATTTCCATCGCCTTCGACGTCAATGAGTATCCTGTGAGTTACATTCTCCCTGTTATCGGCATTGTAGAAAAATAAGGAGTCAGAAGAAACCAGAATCCCCGGCGATACCCCGTTTGGTGTGACTCCATTATCCTTCAGAAGAATCGTATATTCCTTGGGTTCGTGAGCAGAGGCTAATGGGGTCATCACTAAAGAAAATAGGACGAAGAGTACACCCGCGTTTACCCTCATGAGCGCGCGTGAGGGGGCGATGGCTTCAACATGACCTACTCCCTCCGGCATAATGTGAGCTCGGAAAGGGTAGTAGCTGCATTCGGATTGATTGCTTGTATCACGATAGCAATAGCGGCGTCAGTTGTTCTTTCGGATGGAGAGTCGGTAGTTAGGAATGAGGGTATATCATTCGCTGACCCCTTGATCCAAACCGATGAACACGATCATCGAAATGCGAGTCAGCACGTCATGTACACCGATAACATACAACCTGTCAGTTACAACCCACTCACAGCGCCCGGGAATGCTGAGATTCAGGTTGCTGAGTCTCCAGATGGAAAAACGTATGCGTACATCGCCGGGTGGTCGGAGATGCATATTGTCGACGTTACAAATCCAGAGAATACTAGCGTAACTGGAGTCTACTATGATCCTAACACTCAAGTCTTGGATGTCAAGTATCTACAATACAATGCCAGAGAATATGTGATTGTTCAGAACCAGTTAGTAGACCCGGGGGCCGCTGATCCCAATGTAGGGTCATGGGAAGATCCTGCTCAAGTTAC
>DALI01000019.1 GCA_002496725.1 Euryarchaeota archaeon UBA181
ATAATAGATGAAGGAAGAAGAATATACTACAATCAAGGTAGTATTTATTGGAGGAAAGAAAATGAGTGATGAAATAAAAATGATAGATTGGAAAGCGGTAGGAAAGGAAAAGCAACAGAAATACGAGCAGAAGATTAACCATTGGAACAATACAGTTATGCATTACTCAGAAGGGAGACTAAGCTTCCCCGGGTCAGTAGAAATCAGTACCGATGATTGGGGAGTAAGGATAACAGTGATCTCCGAACATTATGATCGCCCAGTAACGTTGAGTGGAGCATGGGAGATTATCTCAGTAGGGGGAAACAGTATGAGTGCAGCATATGTCAATTGGCGTCTAAGTGTAATTGAACAAATCAAGGAGGAAGAAGAATGATCAGCATAACGAAGGAAAGAATGAATGAAATAACCAAGAAAAATACAGAGAACGAAATCAGGTCGCAAATTTGTAGTAGTTTGCCCCTGAATCATCCATCGAGAGAGAGTCAAGAAATTCTGGACTTTATTAGAATCAGAAATGGCGTCTTGGAAGAAGGACGTTATTTCTACGAGTCTACTTGGACGATGTTCAAGGATAAGATTGAAACATGGAAAATGCAAAACCCTGGTTGGTGGAACAAGTATCACGATAACTATCAAGAGGTTTTGGCACTGAATCTTAATATCTATTTGGGGAATGGCGACGCATCTATTTCGCAAAGAAATGAAGCTATGAGGCATGTCATGTGCCTCTTCGATGTCATTGATGACTCTCCCTTTAAGAGATATCTGAAGGTCAATGAAGCAGATGAACAAGGGGTGATTCGTTGAGTAATAATCTCCATTTTGAGATAGCGATAATTGGAGCGGGAGGAATAGGCTCCAACCTAATCGTCAACCTGGTACCCGCACTTCACAGAGGAGGTATGCTAGACTCAACTGACGGCATCACAATCAGGGTCTACGACTCTGACGAGGTTTCTGAGAGTAATCTCGCCCATCAGCGTTTCTTGCCTAATCAAATAGGGATGAAAAAGACTGAGGCAATAAGGACTAATATCCTACCCTTCATTGGAGAGAAGCTCTCTCTGGTGTCCTGTCCATGGGACGTTAGAGGAGAGGACGACATAGTCCCATATGACATGGCCATAGTCGCAGTCGACTCCCCGATAGCTAGGAGGGTAGTCCACTCGCTTGGTGGATTCTGGTTGGATATTCGATGCCGTGGCGACGGATACATGGCTCTGGACTTCAGGGTCTTAAGTGAACACCTGAGTGCGATGACTCCCGACCAATTAGCTATGTCATGCCAACTCGATGGGGCGATATCTTCGGGGAACATCCAGTTCGGACATACGCTAGCCGCCGCTCATGGGTCCCAGTGGGCAGTACAGATGATGAGACTCATTTCTGGCAATAACGGAGCACTTCCAGAGCCACAGATAGCTAACCTTTCCTTCGGAACCCTATCCAAGCAGCCGATGGAGAGAGGCCCCCCTCCCCTACCGGGAGCTTATGTTACTCCTCGTCTACACCTCGATCATTCGGTCAAAGAAAAGATCTCCTCGGGGGCCGTGCTTGCTCTAGAAGTAGTTGAGACAATAGCACACCTCTCGCAAAATGAGAATTGGGAGGCTCTCTGGAAAGTTGCTGATAGTATGAACAGGGAGATCAGCGTTCTTTTCGACTCAGGAGGGAAGATATTCGTCGATATTGGTACACAAGGGGAGGTTGCCATGTCGCCACCGATAGGGGCAGAGATACCATTCAGGCTTTGGGTACACACCCACCCCTGGGACCCCTACTGGAGTGAAACCGATAGGGACACCATTTCGTGCTACTCCGGTATACTAGAAGAGGCGATAGTGCTTGGCCATGATCACTACAAGAGGACACGCCATACAGTTCCGAATGATGATCATCCCCGCCTATCAAAATATGGGCCACTTTCTTCTTGGACTGAAGAGGAACTGTCCCCATACCTTCCAAAAATGGAGGTCAGAGAGTGAGTAGCTACATCGATGAGGGCGCGAAGATGAGGCTAAGGGAGCTCCTAGAATCTGGGAGTGAAGTAGACATCAAGGACATTGTTTCAGCTGTCCTAGGGTCAAATATGGATGAAGAGATAGTCGAGCTAGTATTGATGGCTGTTGAGACGATGACAGCTCCCGTCAGTAACGATCAATTGATCAATGGTATCAATAAACTCCGTTTATGGAGAGAAGATAATTCCTAATTCGAAGTAGTCATCCTTTCTACGGCTCATAGGAGAATATTACGGGTGAGCATTGAAGACCCCTAACTCTTTGGAGTTAAAACATGTGTGGCGATGACTCTGTGCATTACTGCCCTAGGGACAAGACACCCCTTAGTAGACACACGGGCTATGAACGCTCAGCTTTTTCAGAACATGGAATATTCAGCTGCCCCGACTGCTCAGGACTTCTATTGAACGCGGAAGCAGCCTCTAATTCAATCACTGAAGAGAAGCTGAGAAGCATGCACAAGGCGTTTGAATCAGATTGTGACCAGGTTGATCTCGACTGCCCATGTTGTGACTCCAAGATGGGGGTCAGGAATATAATTTTCAAGAGAATAGATGGGACAGATCTAGATCCGATTGAGATAGACGGATGTCCAGTGTGTAGCACATTCTGGCTCGATTCTGGCGAGCTCCAGAGGATTGTTAATCCGAAAAGTAAGCCATATGTTGAATCACACAGGGAAGCTAGTGCGTTACTCATGGCTCTGGAGTTTCTGATTGTACTGCCTTACAAGATCATATGATCAAAGCCATCCGCTAGCGAGGACGAATGCGAAGCCGAACATCAGTACGCCCATACAACCATCGATAACATGGGCATTGGACCTCAGCCTCTCAATGCCGTTTCCGCTACTGAGAACTGTTGCGACCGTAACGTACCAAGTGCCATCTATTATCATCCCGAGGGCACCCATCCCTAGCAGGGTATTCACACTAACATCGGCCTCAATGAATGGAGCATAAAGAGCCAGCATCCATGCTAGTATCTTTGGGTTGAATAGTGCGATTAGAAAACCCTGGAAAAAGCCCGAGGCATCAGATGAACCCTCTCCAACCCCATTCGTTTTCTTGGGGCCCGATCTAGAGCTCTCGATGAAGCTCACTCCAAGCCATATCAATATCACAACCCCTCCCCACCGAAGGGCCAATTGAGCTCCCTCATGGATTGAAAGAGCAGTTGCTAAACCCAGGGCCGCGAGAAATGCATAGATGCCAAATCCTATTCCATGGCCAATCCCAGTTGCAACTCCCTGACTCCTCCCACCTGACATGGTATTGCTCAGAATAACTGCGAGCGAGGGTCCCGGGCTCATTGCCCCGAGGGCAAACACGGTAGCCAGAGCGACCCATGCCTCAGGGGTCATCCGCAACCCTCACGAATACATCTCTTCAATCTCGGAGGACCAGTTCTCTCGAATCTGCTTTCTCCTAATCTTGAGAGTAGGCGTGAGCTCTCCATCATCGACACTTAGGTCCCGGGGAAGGACTGTGAATTTCTTCACTTGCTCAGGGTTGCTGAACTTTCTATTGAGTTCCGTGACCGCAACCTGTAATTGCGCATATGTGGGACTTCCGACAGCAGTGTACTCTGACAGATCGTGCCCTAGCTCAGCTAGCTTAGCTAACTGCTTGGAGGGGTCCTTCGGAACCTCTGTGGCTCCATCTAGTCCATGGACATCCCTTAGTATCGCTCCAACGTCTAGGGTGAATAGCGCACTGCAGAACTTTCTGTTATCTCCGATTAGCATGCATTGGGATATCATAGGAATCGATTTCATCGTCTCCTCAATTACCAATGGTGCGATATTCTTTCCAGCGGAACTGACATAGATCTCCTTCAAGCGACCAGTCACATAAACGAATCCATCCATATCGACCTTGCCCAGATCGCCTGACTTCAGCCATCCGTCCTCTGTCATGGTATCAGCAGTGGCTTCGGGATTCTTGTAGTACCCTGCCATTACATGTCGGCCCCTGAATTGAATCTCACCATTTCCATTCTCATCAGCATCAGCAATCCTCAATTCCGTATCAGGGAAAGTCTTCCCCACGGAACCTATCCTGTTGTTTCCAGGAGAGCCCAGGGTAGCACCAGCTGAAGTCTCCGTCATTCCGTATCCCTCAAACAACGGTACACCTAGCTTCTGGAATAGCTTCAGGATATCGGGATTGATGGGGGCGGCTCCTGTGATTGAGAATTTGACATTCGAGAAACCGATCTTCCCCTTAGCCTTCTTCTTGATGATTCCACCAAGCACGGGCACATTCAGAAGCCATGCTGGAGGAAGTCCAGCAACAAGATTGCTGTATACCTTTTCGTAAATTCTTGGGACCCCAATGAACAGGTGCGGTTGCACCTCTTGGCAGTAGTCGATAGCATGCAAGGGGTTATCCACGACTCTCATGTGAATGGCATCCCTTATCCACAAATGGTTATCTGCCAACTGTCCAAAGACGTGAGCGCAAGGAAGCCATGAAACGTAGCCATCACCCTGATCGAAGCTCATTAGTTTGTGCACCTGCCCGATCTCAAAGTACATGTTATCATGAGTAAGCACTACTCCCTTTGGATTCCCAGTGGTTCCAGAGGTGTAGATCAAAGTAGCAGGGTCAGATGGCTTGATACTCGAAATCCTCTCCATGACGGTTGCTTCGGGAGTCGAATCGGCTTTCGAAACGAACTCCGTCCATGTCATTGCTGCATCATGATCAATTGCATCCATCCCTCTCATGGAAACCACGGCCTCGACCTTACCGAGGTTGCCCATAGCGGTATGAAGCCTGTGACTGCACATCTTACCGGTATCCCCTCCGTCCATCGGATTGGTCCCGACGAAGACGACCTTGGAGTCGGAATCCCCAACTACCCACTCGACTTCTTCTGGTGAACAGGTGTGGTACACGCCAACGGCAACTCCATTGCACATGTTAGCGGCAGCGTACGCCACATACCACTCCAATCTGTTGTACGAGTAGATGCTGAGCTTGTCTCCAGGCCCAAAGCCCATGGAGATTAGTGACCTTGCTACCTCCATAGTAGTCGAGTAGAAGTCGGACCAAGTGTAAGTGATCCAGTTCCCAGAATCGTCTTTCCATGAAAGAGCGGGTTCGTTGGCTAGGTCTTTGGCATTTGAAATCAGGTACTCAGGCGTCGTCTTGGCGTCCATGAGGCTCCACGGGACATCAGACGACTTAACTGTTTACTAGATGCAAAAATCACTCACTCGTTTGTGTTATGGAAGAACTGATTGTACGTTTTTCCTCCAGTCCCTCCCCCCATTGCGATTAGCCAAGGGCGAAGCAGGAGAGGGATGCCAGCATCCTTTCACCTCTAAATCAGTGCCCTCCAGTGCATTGATGGCCCTCTTCTCTGCGAACTTACCTACTCCGATGACTGTATCCGCTTGGAGGATTTTCACCACTTCCAGAAGATGCTGATCACACCTCTCCAATAGCCTTCTTGCAGTAGGTCCACTAATCTTGTCAGGGGTAATATTGCTCCCCCGGGGGCCATCCAGTAGCATCAGTGGGCAGTGATTGACTAGGAACACATTCTCGAATATTGAATCCGCTTTGCCATAAGTATCGGAAAGAAGCCCCCAGATTCTTGTTCCTGAGACTTCCTCCCGGGGGTAATCAAGCCCTATGACAGGCCTCTTTGGATGAGGGGTCGAAGGCTGGCCGACATTGATTCCGGAAATTCCCAGAAGATTCCTGACGGCACTGGTTGCGGCGAATGGTATGCCCATTTGCCCCATTCCATGGGGACCAGGATTCATGCCCAGCATCACGGCTCTGGCACCCCTGCCTCCCGAGATCTCGATGTATCGCTTGTGAACGTCCCAGGCATATACTAGTGGGTTGTAGACACAGTCAACAGAGCCCTCATCGGTCAATTTATTTCCGATTTCATCAGTGTCATCCCTAAGTCTGGACGCGGACTCCAATAATCTCCGAACCGACATGATATCACTACTGTTTGATGTCCGCCAAGGTGGCTCCCGAGACTTTCATGAGGTCTTCTGGAGTAATCGGGAAAACGGTCTGTGAGGTCCCTCCTGCTCCCCAGACCGTTTCGAACTGCATCAAGTCCTCATCCATGATTATCATGGTATTCTCAGTGTGTCCGAAGGGAGGTACTCCTCCGACTTGGTATCCGGTACTCGCAAGAACATATTCCGGTGTAGCCATTCCAGGTTTATACCCGATGACCCTCCTTAGCTTACCCTTCCTATCGACCCTATTTGAGCCAGAAGTTATCACTACTATCGCGCAACTCTCCCCTCTGAAAACTATCGACTTAGCGATATGTGATACCTCGCAACCTAGCTGATCCGCCGCATCCTGCGAGGTTCTGGTGCCTTCCTCGTAAAGCCTAGAACTCGGTGAAAAACCAATATCGGAGCACTTGGATGTCCAGAGCTCGTGACCATCCATGAAGCTCAAAGAGGGCCATGAGTCTTGATGGTTAGGGATTGCTTGAATAATGTCAGGCCCTGCCAAGATTG
>DALI01000072.1:0-8557 GCA_002496725.1 Euryarchaeota archaeon UBA181
AGCTGTGAAGGCCGCCGTTACGCCCCGGGGCACACATTCTTCCAAAGCCCTCAAGACTCCGCCCCACTGCAGGGTATCGATGAAAGCCCTAGGTTTAGTGGGCGGGACCTTTGATAGATTCCACAAAGGACATCAAAAGTTATTGGATGAGGGGCTTTTTCAATGTCACAAATTAGAGATTTGGATGACTAGCGACTCTCTGGCCAAAGAGAAAGATTACAGAATTGAACTATGGGTTGAAAGAAGGCAACGTATCCTTGACTCATTGAGTCAAGATATACATCACAGATTATCCTTTCATATTTTGACAGACGCACTCGGTCCAGCACCCACGCACGAGAACGCCGACGCAATTATTTGTACAACTGAAACTCTTTCCAACTGTGAAAAAATAAACTCTTTACGCGTCAAGAATAATTTGGAACCCCTACATATAATCCTCGTAGACCATGCATTGGATTGGATGAATAGGACAATTACTAGTACTAATATTCGTATGGGGACCACAGCTAGAGATGGGAGCTCCTGGCTTCATGATGAAATAGGATTATTCAAACTCTCTCTCAATCCAACTGTAGAATCTAGTCTGAAGACTCCCTTCGGTCAACTTATTGAGGGCGATGAGAATGATCCGACAATTGCAATGAAATTGGTGTTAGACAAGATTTCTGATACAAAGGGGCCAATTATTGCCGTTGGAGATGTCACTGTTAAAACACTGCAAGACATGAATAGGCCAGCTGACATTGCTTTGATTGATGGAATGACAAAACGTGTGAAATGGGAACAAGCATCAGACATCAACAAAGATTTGTATGACTATGTATTGAGGTGTCAAAATCCCGCAGGATGTATTACGCCCGAACTGTATGATGCTTGTTCAGAGGCATTAACCAAATTCGGTTACAACCAAGATGAAGAAAATACTGAATCTACTCTAATAATTGTGGACGGGGAGGAGGATTTAGCACCGCTGATAATACACCCACTCGCTCCCTTGGGTGCAGTCATTCTCTATGGTCAGCCGGGTCGAGGAGTTGTCATTAGATTAACAGATTTGGATTCAAAGTCCCGTTGTAGGGATTTACTTGAGTCCATGGATGGAGATTGGAAAGAGACACTAACTCTAGATGAGTAGGGCTAACTGGAATATTCGCCAGAACACAAACGCATATATCGAATGTTTTCAAAGCAGGCTTCTAAGATTCAGACTCTTCTAGAAGGCCCATTCCAACACCAAATGAAACAAGTACAGAAGCAACAGAATATACTCCTGGATCAACCCAAGTATTTTCCATAACACTCCATACTACGTAGAATAATACTCCTAGTGCGACCAGCCAGCTTGAAACCAGCTTATTTGACCCCTGGTCAGAAGAAAATAAGCATTCCATGATACATCGAGGTAGTCCAGTCAGCCACCCGATAAATCCAGAATCATGAAGCTTATCCATGCCTCTAGCCCCCACTGCAATTATTATCAGTCCAATCAATCCGAATACGGCATCATCAAGAATGAATGCCATATCTGTCGTAGATGGATCTCTCACACCTGAGAAGAATTCCAGCCAAAGAACCTTCTTGCCCTCAGAGTAAGCACCTATGACCAGATTCACCACAGTAAGGAAAACCACCCAAGAACCCAGTAGCGTCAAAGCGGCTGACAACGTCTTACTAGGGCGCGTCAAAGAAGTCATCCATTCCGAATTACTCATAGTATAACGTGCCGGGGACCTAGGACTTCTGTATAATCATTGTCTGAGGAGTAAAAAAGTCACAGCCTGCTTTGTAGGGCATATTTTTCTTCAGATGCTTGAGCTATCAGTGGCTCAGAGGCGCTCAATGCAGAAATCACATCAATTCCTCTGGGAACTGCAGAGTTTACCTGCTTACTCCTGCCGCCCCTTCCCTTGCTAACATTCCTAGCCATGATTAAACCAAGTGTATCAAGCTCATTGAGTAATGAGGAAATTCTCCTAGGTGTCAATGGCTCCACTACAACTTTTAGACACGCATCTGAATATGTTCTGTAAACCTCTCCAGTACTGATATTTCTGAGTCCATTCTCCTCATTGAGTTTGATTGAGAATAGGACTAGTTTCTGATGAAGAGGAAGAGTTTTGAGAACAGGTGTGACCTGGTCATATTCTAGTTGGCTCTGTGCCATCCTAACATGGGGGGGAGAAACTAATTCATGACCTTCCTGCTCTGCTTTTTGAACAGAAATTCTCAGGAGATCAAGAGCCCTTCGAGCATCACCATGTTCCTGAGCGGCTAGAGCAGAGCAAAGCTCAATCACACCTCCGCTCAATGAATCTTGACGTAGACCCATTCTGACTCTTTCTTCAAGTATATCTTGAATCTGAATAGCTCCATATGGGTGAAAAACCAAATCTTCCTGACTCAGTCTCGAACTAACTCTAGGATCTAGATGCTGAGTAAAATGTAAGTCATTGCTAATGCCCAATATACAGCATCTAGATGATTTGAGTATTGTATTGAGATTTGTAAGATTATACAAAACTCCATCGCCTGCTCTGGCTACTAGATTATCTATCTCGTCAAGTACGATAATGTGAACCCCCCCTTCCCTATCCATTCTTGAGACTAGGGTGTCCAATACCCTGTCCGTAGGCCAACCAGTAAATGGAATCGGAGGATCTCCTCGGCGAGATAGGTTAGAAGCAATGTTCTGAACGACCCTGTACTTTGTGTCTATGTTTCGGCAATTTATCTCATAGCAGAATACTGGCTCACCCATTTCCTTACCCTTGTCAAGAAGCTGGGAAAGAACGTATCTAGTTACTACTGTTTTTCCAGAACCAGGGACTCCATAAAGAAGCATATTTGAGGGAATATGGCCATTGAGGGCATCTACCAGATTCCTAACGAGAGAGTCAACTTCTATTCCTCTGTGGGGGAGGTTTTCGGGTTCAAATGCATGATCAAATGCTTTTCTATCTATGAATAAACTTTCCTGACCAAGAATTTTCTCGAAAATGTTTCTCTCCATTTTCTATCACTCCAAGTCTCAGGGTCCGCACTACTCTTCCTCTCTGCGTTAGAGTGGTTGATTAGTCAACGCGGAGTTAGAGCGAGTAAGCATGAGATAATAAGACTCTCTGAGGAAATCGAGTTCACGACTAGTTTACCCGACTATACAAGGTATTAGTTTCCTTTCCACACCAAGAAAAATAATCTTCACCTTACTTCCGCTCAGTACTACGAAAATAATATTTATTACTAAATGTAATTATTACACTAACGATGAATAAAATATCAAAACTCCAAATTCCCAATGAGGCAATAGATCAATATCAAAACCGCCAACTTGGTACTATCGAATGTTCCCAATTATATGTCTAATAATATATTCCAATAGTTCAAACATATATATGTAAGTTATTTTTTACCATTTTTTCTTATTATCTCAAATGACTTATCTTCAGAGATAATCAGGCTGTCCCCATCTTCAAGTTGACAAATATGATCAGGTAATTGTGGTATGTCAAACCCTTCATCAAGTCCTTCCCCAGATGCGTAATTGTGTGTAACTAGAATTTTCGCATGTGGATTTCTAGATGCCAAAGAGATTACATCTGATGGACGATGGTGGTGTGGAAAATCACCTATATCGGGCATTCCCATTTCGACTATTATCACATCTGCATTAGCCGCTCTGAGATCAATCTCTTCGCAGGGTCCTGAATCCCCGCAATGAAGTAGTCTGAAATTACAATCATGTACTAGCTCATACCCGTGTGGGTCAGTATCGGGATTGTGTTTAACTGGGAATCTGTCAAACTTCCAGCCTGTATCGCCTATCTCTTCCCGTTCACCCTCGTGCCAATTTATCATTGAATCCAGAGATTCAAGACTGCCCGGAAAAGCAACTTTACACAATCCGTTCAAAATATCCGTTCCCCCTGGCCTCAGATAAACATTCAAGCCAATTTCTAGATTTCTATTTGAGATATATTTCCTATCAAGAATAAAGAATGGGAAACCAAAGTTATGGTCGCCATGCCAATGCGTGAAAAGAATATGCTCGATATCACTAGTCGGAACCCCCGACCTTCTGAGCTGTGCAAGTAGGGTGGGAGGTGTGTCAACGAGTATTGTCCCATCTATCAAGGCGAGAGCATGCATCCTCCCAGGAGGCGAAAATGCATTTCCCGTCCCTAAGAAATCTACTCTCGGCACGCTCTTCCGAAGAGGTATCCCGACTTGACCTCATCGCAATTATTGATAGTCTGAGAGAACATACATTACATTCTTTCATATACATGAATTCCTTGGAAGGGACGGTGATATATTGGCACAACCTCGCTCTATCATGATTCTTTATGGCTCTCAATCCGGTAACTCAGAGGAACTTGCCGAGCAAGCAGGAAAGGCATGTAGCAATCATGACCTCAATGCTGAAGTGAAATCCATGGAAGATGTGCAGATTACTGATCTGCAATCTCAGAAAAGAGTCCTGATCTGTTGTAGTACCTGGGGGGATGGCGAACAACCCGATAACGCAGAAGATTTGTGGGAGGCGGCCAATAGTGGCGCCATAAGCAGTTTAAGCGGTCTTAATTTCTCTGTCCTGGCATTAGGCGACACCTCCTACGACCTGTTCTGTGAGTCAGGGAAGGAATGGGATTCTTGGTTTGAGAAAATGGGGGCTAATAGGGTCCATCAGAGAGTCGACTGTGATGTTGACTTCGATCAGCCAGCAGCAGAGTGGATTGCGGCGGTAATCCCAAAGATGGCAGAAATAGATGATGATCTCGTCGAAATCGAAGATAACTCTTCCTTACCTGTGGAAATTGAAGTAGAAGAGAAGGTAGAATCAGTTATCGTCAAGAAAGAGAAATCAGGATGGTCAGCAAAAAATCCCTATTCTTCCAGTCTTACAGAAAACTTTGTTCTGAATGGAGAGGGTTCTGGTAAAGAGACTCGTCACATTGTATTTGATTTAGGAAACTCAGGGATGGAGTACAAGGCAGGTGATGCCCTCGGCGTGATACCACTTTGTCCCCCGGAGCTAGTTCAGGGTTTACTCGAGGCCGCTAATCTATCTGGAGAAGAACTAGTTGATACTCATCAGGGAGAAACAACAATCTCTGAGGCCCTAACTAAATACTACGAAATCCACCAGTTATCCAAGAAATGGATTCTTAATCTTAAAGATAGGGTTTCGAGCGAGGAGCCTCTAGAAATCAAAATTTCAAGCAGACGACGAGTTTCAACTATCAATGGCGAATTGATGGAAGACTGGCAGGGCTCTAGCGATGAAGATGATGTGCCTAGGGGTTACGAAGAGATAGGCGTGGCCTCCAATCCCGCCGAGGTTCTCTGGAGAGAGCTCGCTGAAAGCCCAGAAGCCATGGAGGACTATCTTTGGTCAAGGGACTATATCGATTCAATGCAAGATTTCGGACATATAGGATTCACAGCTCAACAATTAGTTGATGGAATGGACCGACTAAAACCCAGACTATACTCAATAGCCAGTAGTCCAGATTTCGAACCAGGAAAGGTACATCTAACAGTTGGCATAGTCAGATATTCTCATCATGATCGTGATCGAACCGGCCTCGCTACTGGATTTTTGTCAGATCGATGTAGTGTGTATTACAGGTCTAAAATCGATGTTTTCATGTCCCCAACAAGATCTTTCGTACTTCCAGAAGATGGATCAAAAGATTGTATCATGGTAGGCCCTGGTACTGGAATAGCTCCTTTCAGGGCATTTCTCCAACAGAGAGAACTCAACGCCGATACAGGTAGGAACTGGCTTTTCTTCGGAGATTGGACTGAGGAAGGCGAGTATTATTATCGGGATGAAATGGAGTCTTGGAAAGAGAGTGGAGTCTTAGACAGGCATGATTTGGCTTGGTCTAGGCAAGGCTCAGAGAAGGTATATGTTCAGCACCTTATGGAGAAGAATGGAGAAGAAATATGGAATTGGATAGACGCAGGTGGGTACTTCTATGTCTGTGGTGACAAGAATTACATGGCAAAAGACGTCCATTCAACTCTTATTCGTATCTGCTCAGAACATGGTGGGATGCCTGAAGAGGAAGCAAAGGATTTCGTTGAAACAGTCTTAATGAAGTCTGAGAAGCGGTATCTCAGAGATGTCTATTGAGAGACGGTTGTCTGGCACAATCTTCCGATTCAATGATAGGGTCACCGTTACAGCGTTGACTCGATGTTTAGGAGGGTACTCATCGCAAACAGAGGCGAGATAGCCCTCAGAATTCTCCGTTCCTTGCGCACCATGGGCATTGAAGTTGTAGTTATTCACGGAAAGGAAGACAGGCTTTCTCTCCCAGTCAGGCTCGCTGATGAGGCAGTTTACATCCCGCGTTCCGATCCTCTGGCCTCGTACCTAGATATTGAGGCCATAGTCGAAGCCGCTAAGGAAGTTGGCGCTGACGCAGTTCATCCGGGCTATGGATTCCTAGCTGAGAATCCCATATTCGCGGAAAGATTAGAGGAGGAAGGAATCACCTTCATAGGTCCAAGTCCCGAGGTACTCCGACTCTTGGGGGACAAGATTGCCGCAAGAGAAGCCATGGTTAGATCGGGAATACCAGTGGCCCTAGGGTCAGATGGCCCGGTTTCTGATCCTCAAGAAGCCGCAGTTCAAGCCGCGGAAATAGGCTATCCGGTCATCATCAAGGCTTCTGCTGGAGGAGGCGGCATTGGAATGCAAGTCGTTGAATCGTCGGATGACTTTGAGAAAGCTTTGAGGATTTGTCAGGGCAGAGCCCTATCTGCATTCGGAGATGACAGGGTATTTCTTGAGAAGTTCATAGAAGGAGCTCAACATATCGAGTTTCAGGTCATTGGTGATGGAGATAGGGCAATTCACCTCGGAGAAAGATTCTGCTCCATTCAGAGGAGACATCAAAAGATTCTGGAGGAGGGACCTTGGCTATCGGAAGAAGTAAGGGAGGAACTAGGCTCCAAAGTAGTAGCTGGAGCTGAAGCGGTAGGATACAAGGGACTAGCCACATTTGAGTTTCTCAGGGATTCAAACGGAGATTTCTACTTCCTCGAAGTAAATCCCAGAGTTCAGGTCGAGCATACTGTTACAGAAATGATCACTGGGGTTGATTTAGTTTCAATGGGCATTAGAGTGGCGGCAGGAGAAGGAATTCCAGTTCAACAGAGCGATGTGAAAATTACAGGTCACGCCATACAGGTCAGAATTAATGCTGAGAATCCAAAAACTCTGTCTCCCTCGCCTGGAAGGATATGGGAATGTCATTGGCCTAGTGGACCGGGGGTCCGAGTAGACTCCCATGCTCACACTGGTTACGATATGCCAGCTTCCTTTGACTCCCTATTAGCAAAAATAATTGTTTGGTCGTCCAATAGGGCCGATGCTATCTCAAGGATGAAGGCGGCCCTTCGTGAAACTATGTTACTGGGAGTAGACACCCTAATACCACTTCATCGGGCAATTTTGAATAATCCGGATTTCATATCGGGCGATGTCACGATTAGATTCCTTGAGGAGCATCCCGAATTATTGAATGGTGAATAAAGATGGAGATGGTAATTGTTGGTACTATTTCCTATGACGATATCGAGACTCCATTTGACAAAGGTAGTGGTGTTCTTGGAGGATCCGTCCCCCATTCCGGAATCGCATCTTCATTTCACCTTAGGCCGCCTCCCGGACATCCTCCTCGTGTAGGGATAGTCAGTGCCGTCGGAGAAGACTTCTCGACGTATCATCAAATGGTTTTGGAAGACGCCGGCCTAAATTTAGCTGGAGTAGCTTTGAGGGAAGGAGAAACATTCAGGTGGTCTGCAAGATATGATGAAACCATGAATGAGGCAGAGACTATCAATACAGAATTGAACGTTCTAGGTGACTTTAATCCTTTATTGCCAGAGGCTTGGTCCGGACCTGAGATCCTTCTCTGTGCGAATATCAGCCCAAGAATCCAGCTTAAGGTACTAAATCAGTGCTTGGGCTCTAGAATCAATGCTTTGGACACTAGCGAAATCTGGATTGAAAACGAATTTGAGAATTTGTCAGAGGCAATGAGAATGGTAGATGTCGTTATTCTCACGGAGAGAGAAGCTAGCTTACTGTCAGGGGAGAAGGTTCTGACGCAGTCAATAGCGACAATCATATCCGGAGATGCTCTTTACGGCGGTTCATCAGCGGGCCCGGGCCCAAGAAGCGTCATTGTGAAAAGAGGAAGCAGTGGGGTACTGGCGCACCTTCCATGCGGAACTATCGCATTACCAGCCTACCCTGTGGAGAATCCCATCGACCCAACGGGGTTCGGGGATACTTTTGCGGGCGCGTTATTCTCTTCATTAGTTGGCCATGACTCGTCATTGAACGATGTCGAGGTAATGAGAAAGGCCCTAGTTCACGCTACAGTCACAGCCTCATACTGTGTTGAAGGAATCGGGACAAAGGGAGTAAGGTCACTTGGCCGGGGCAAATACCATGCTAGGGCCGATCGATATAGGAGGATAGTGGGAATATGATCACTCTAGTCTTCGGACACCCGGGATGTGATGCTTCTCTCCC
>DALI01000072.1:8860-35434 GCA_002496725.1 Euryarchaeota archaeon UBA181
CGGGATGTGATGCTTCTCTCCCTTGGTCGGCGCCTTCTTGAGTTGTGAGAACTTCAATCCCCCAGAAGGTAAACTCAGTTGCTTCTGCCCCCTTGTCCTTCCAGAGGATACGCTCTCAACAAGTGAGTCCAATACATCCTTCGCAGAAAGATGGCTATCCGGCTCCATTGGGATTGTTCTACTGACAAGATCAGCCTGATGGTCCTGATCACTTCTGAGTCTGATATGTTGAGATGTTTGAAATCTTGAGTTACCATGGGAAAAACCTCCGTCGGTATCCCCATACTGTGAAGCGTAACTTTCCTCCTTCCCAATGCCCGCTCTGCTTCTGGGCCTCAGCAGAGACTCTATCCAACTGGGCTTCTTCCTCCCTCTAACGATCATTTCCTTACTCAATCGTCCATCATTCATAGAGGCCACCATCTTCGATACCCCTGGATACTCATTGAGGTCAGCTAACTCGCTATTCGCACTCCTGAGAACCTTCCTTGAATCTGCTTGCCTAGCTCTTGCTTGCCTAACTATCCCAGGCACACATTCCTCTCTGACTGCATCAACGGTTGGCTCAGGTAATAGGGTTCCAGAGTACCCAGAAGTAGGAACTCCGCGTTGCGTGTGCGCACGTCTGATCATCTGGGAACTGGATGGTGGTCTCGGAGGTTCTCGGTGCATGTTCGAGTCTACAAATGAATTTTCAAACATCTGTGGTGGAGAGGTAATTTCTGAGGTAGGAGGCGAGTCATCATCAAAGATGCTACCGAAACCAAACATATCAGTTGTTTCCGGCAGAACTGATTCTAGCCTACTGCCAGAATCATGGCGAGTCTCCTTTTCCCTATACCAAGAAGGAGCTTCTTCTCTGCCCCAAGCTCTCTCATAAGCAGAAATACTATTCTCGTTGTCTTGTGATGAGGGTGCTTCCATCGAATGAAGATTAGTACTCCTATCAAAATCAACAAACGAAGCTTCGGCTTCTGAACTAAATCCTGCAAATCCGAAGTCTAGTGGATTTGAAATTTCAGATATCTCGGGAATAGATATTTCTTCGACTTTATCAATTGTAATTGGAATACTTATGATTTCAGCTTCAGGTGGTGATGGCGGCCAAGGAAGGGCCTTCAATGATGGCATTCCCCCTGCATCTTGGAATGCTGGGAAGATTGGCATTTCATTCTCTATTTTCTCCAATCCTTTTCTTGCCTCGCCTATGCTTTCTCCCCTTCTGAGCCTGTCTGTAATCAGACAAAGACGCATCAGGGAACCTTCTCTTCCGCCCACCATGTGCCTAGATCCACTATTATCCTCGATAACTAGGACCGACCTCCTCAAACGGAGATGAGATAACGCTAGGATAAATCCAGCCGATGAAATGATCCATCCAAGTGGAGGAATCAATACAAAATATCCAATGATAATGCCCATTATCCCTAAAACCGGAGTTCCACTGGGAAGAATTGGAATATCCATATGCCTCATCTTGGAGATTGAAGCCAAGTCAATCCGGAGTCCCTGTCCAATTAGATTCTCGATAGTCAGCTGTCGCTGATTAAGAATTCCAACAAAACTCCCTCTCAACCCAACCAAACTCAGGCTTCCGATTAACTCGGATTCACCTTCAGTTCGATCGGGCTTATGCCCGACTGAGTACATCCCAGTCGTCGAGCGTCAGATTTCAGGTATAAGCTCTCGGGGAAATGAGTCATACTACCCCTTGCTTATCGTCCAATACTAATCAAGCCGCTGTTATATCGAAAATAGTACCAATTACTCTCATTGGAATGGCATCCAGTTGAACTAGAATTACCACTCCACTACCATCCCTCCTGATCACGAGTGGACTTTCCCAGTCTATGTCTACAGTGTCTTTTTCGATTGAGGTCACTCTACCTACTTTGAATTGTATATCTGAAGAAGCATGAATTACATCTCCCACTGCAAGCTCCCGCCGTTGGAAGGGGGCCATCTTCAGTTTAGAGGAGGATGAACTAACCTCAATCAATGCATTGGAACCCTGATGGACAATCATGGAGCCTTTTCCAATGAAGTCCTCACTGACTCCTCTCAAGGCGACTCCAACTCTATCTCCCGAGCTAGCTTCGTCAACATCGTCATCCATCACCTGTAGACTCCTGACAACCGCTGATTTTTCCCCAGGTACGATCAAAACCTGATCATGCTTCCTTACTATCCCAGATTGAACATATCCTATCCCCACCACTCCAATGCCCTGTACGTTGAACTTCTGATCTAGAGGCACCACTAAATCTTCCCTAGCATCATCAATTTTGTCTAGGGAAAACAACATCTCTCTAATTTCATGAGCCTCAGGAACTATCTCCAAGATTTCCCAACGCAGTTCTGCTTGGGTGAAAAGCATCTTCACTTGCTCAGGATCAACCCACTGTCCAGAATCCGGATTAATTACTACTATTCCTGATCTTATTTCGGAGCACTTCATCGCCACTATTACTTCCCCTAATGCAGAATCTATTTGAGAAACCTCGATCAATCCAACTCTTGAAACATTCAGCACAGATAGTAATGGCCTAATGCTATCCGGGTGCTTCAATGGCCTTAGAAGAGAAAGTATTCTGGCCATCTCCCCTGTTGAATCTTTGAATACATAGGACTCAACATCTCTGGAATCACTTTTTTTGGCTAGATTCTTGGCCATAGCCTCAGAACCATAGAATGCCACATTCAGTACTGACATGATGCCCCCGCGTTTTCTCCAGACTAACGACGCATTGCATCACGAGCCGCCTTGGCATTATCCCAAAGCATCTTTTCTTCATCAGTTGAAGGAGATAATTGAGGGACAGAGATTGGACGCATCTCATCATCTATGGCTACCATGAAAAAGTATCCAGAACAAATCAACTCTGGATCCCAGTCTGATCTAGTCATTCTACAAGATCTAACTAGTACTCCAACAGTTCTTGGAGATGTCCAGACTACTCTTCCAATTGTCCTGATGATATCTCCTTGATACGCGGGCCTCTCAAACTTAAGCGCGTCAACAGAGACAGTAACAAACTCCTCGTGTGCAAACTTACTCGCAGCTAGTCCAGCGGCCCTGTCCATGATGGACATAAGGTGACCTCCGAATAGAGTATCTAGTGCATTGGTATCCCCGGGGAAGACCTCATCTAACAGTACAACTGGCTCGATAGACCGTGGCTCTCCCATGTTCCTCGTACCTGTGCCATGGCCTGCCCCCCTTCAATTTTCCACAAGAAAATAGTAAATTTATGCCATATTCAACCGCTTAGTTGAACCGAAACACCCCTTCGCGGCATCATGGTTGGAAGGGCCCTCATCTGGAGAGAGGTAGTTATTCAAGACCCTGACGGGGGAAGTATAATCCTCTGGCCACATCTTCCTTGCATATTGATGCCAAAAAAAGTCCGATCTAGAAAAGTTTGGGATGGACTTGCTCTCCTCATGTCTCACAATGATGTTCTAGCAATGAAGGATGATGACAATAATGAGAGAATGAGCCCAGGTGCTAATGTTGAAGCTGCTATTTCTTCCGGAACACAATTTGGTAGGCTGATGAAGGATCTCAAGGAATTGAATGTAGATGGCCCACACATCCCTGATCCTGAGCCAATGCGACTCTTCACTCATGCCGAGAATGCAAGAGGTGGCCTTCCAATTTATCTCATAGAGCCAGAGATAGATGATGAAAGGTGGACTGATTGGCTCTCAAGATCTGCAGATATGCAAGTACGTATCGTTTCTCTTATATCTAGGCTCACAATACGCCGGCGTTGGAAGAAAGATTCCAATGATGCAATCACGAGGATTCAGCGAGATAAGGATGTAGATACAGAGTTGGGAACAGCTTCTGCAACATGCTACTCCTGGAATGCTGAAGAAGAAAGAGTCATTGGATTAGATTTGGGATCTGAGAGGGACCTGAGGTTCGCTTCTAGGGTTAGAGGCGCGTTAGCCGACCTGAGGGACAGCAGCGTTGATGACGATGTAATATCACAGCCTTCCTTGATGGTACCCGTGCATCAGGCGAGACTCGCAACCTTGGAGGCCGCAATTTCTACTTGGCCAGAACCAGAAACACTCAGGAGGATGAAAGAATGAATACAAATCCCAAATTCAATATTGAGACACAGACATTCAGATTTATACCGTCAGTTCCTGTAAATCATGAAGAGGCTATTTCACTAGCTTCCGGAACTAAGGCTGGAGACTATGTGGTCGTTTCTCACGAGGAGCCGAGAGCGACATATGTGATCGAACCAGAGGGGGCAATTCTAGTCCATGGGCTATCAAGAGGAGAAGTGGCAGAGCTAGCTGTGCAAGAACTTCTCCTGACCCTGGGCCTCTCTCTAGAAGGCCTTTCCATGGAATCAGGAGAGATGATCCTAAGCTTCTCTCTCGGCAGGGGTGTGATAGTAGAAATGGCCGATAAGAGATTTGCCGACATAGAATTTGACCCTCGAATAGATGCCGTCAGAATCACTGCATCACTCCATAAGGCTACAATTCTTCTGTATGACAACGGTAAGGGAATTGTTCTGGGCCAGTCTTCCCGTAAAGTATCAGAGATGGCAGTCAGGCATTGGGCTGAAAAACTAGATGATGAAGGAGTATTGACGTGAGACAATGCTGGTTGAAGGGAAATGGAAAGGACCTATTGTAGATCAGCACATGCACCTCGATACCCGGAATAGGTTCCTCAGTGCCGCTGAAGAGTTCTCCAGGTGCGGTGGCACGGGAATTTTTCTGGTTCACAAACCCTCCTTCTCATCCTCTCTCCCCAAGGACATTGAAGGCTACAGGGTAGCTTACAATGAGACGATTGATATGGCATCTCAAGTACGTGAAAAAACGGATTTAGATGTCCAAGTGGTCTTAGGGCCGCATCCTGTAGTTTGGGACATCCAAGCAAACTCACTCGGAATCGAGAAGTCGACAGAACTTCACATATCTGCAGTGGGTCTCGCGCTAGATTTCATCGAGGAAGGAAAGGCAATTTGTCTGGGCGAGGTTGGAAGGCCCCATTACAAAGTTTCAGAAGATAGATGGATAAAGGCAAATGAACTTCTTTCAGAGGTTATGCAAATGGCATCATCCTCAAAGGTTCCAATTCAGTTACATGTCGAGGAAAATGGTGAGCAAACCTGTAGAGAAATATCTTCTTTGTGCGATAAGGCTGGATTTCCCCGGAGAATGGCAGTCAGACATTTCGCTCCGTCCAATGTCAGCAATGATCATACTTCAGGATTACCAGTTACAGTTAGTATGGGAAAGGGAAGTATAGAGGGAATCTGTGCCTCTCTGGATAATAGCAAATCACATTGGGGGATGGAGACAGATTTCCTCGACGATCCAAAAAGACCAGGGGCGGTTCTCGGTCCCAAAACAATCCCCAAGAGAACAAACCAACTTTGCCATGCACTCAGCTCAATGGGTTGGGATGAAAACGAGATAGAGGAATTAATTTTCAATATACATGAAACTTGGATTTCTTCAACCTACTTCTAGTCAAATTTGGTCTTTGGTGTGAATGTAAAAACTGCCCCCAAGATGAACATTAGCACAGAAGCCCCGAAAAAACCGAATTCAGATAACCCAATATCAATGCCCAACTCATTAACCCCCATTCTCCACAATGGACTATTTACTGGCATGAACAATATCATGGACGCTATACCCATACGTTGCCTCAAGAGCACGTACTACGGACCCCGCCCTCTCTTTTCAACTACGAAGTCTGGACTTCTCTCCAACCGAATCGGTTTTGAGACACCCTACACTCGCCAAGACAACGCGCCTGTAGTGAAGGGGTTATCACAAGAGGTTTCCAACCTCTTGTCCCGGGTTCAAATCCCGGCGGGCGCACCATTTCAGAAACACCCAGTGAAGCATTGAAACGCACCCGACTGCCCCGAGGCCCATGGCGACAGCAAAATCCTCTGTGTCGGAGAAAGTCATACCGGGCTCAGCCATTAGTAAGGACGATTCTGATGCCATTGATGAGAGACAGTTAGTAGGTCGAAAAATTTGGAGAATATTCCCGTATGTGAAGAGGTATTGGAAAAGGGCATTGGGGGGAATTTTAGCCAACGGTGGCGCTAGGGCATTCGATCTCATACCATTCATAGCAATCGGAATGGCGGCAGATTTCTACAGGGATGCTACCTTCACAGATGGCACCATAAAGAACTTCGTAACCTCAGATTTGATTCCAAGTGTTGGACCCATCTCATCAGAAGAGATGGGTTTCGGAATTCTCATTCTAATTTGTTTCTCATTCCTAGCGATGTTTCAGGGACTTAGTAACCAATTGTGGCAGTCTACCGCATACAAGGCACAGCACGATATTAGAATGGATGCCACAACCTCTCTGATGGCAATGGAGGCTTCGTACTTTGAGACTAGACAGACAGGTAATCTAATGTCAGTACTTTCTGCTGATGTAGCCCAGCTAGAGGACATCATATCAGATTCAAGCACTAGCATAATAAGAATCACAATTACTTTCACCACGGCGTTTGGAATTATGTTCTGGATGTCACCAACACTTGCCCTCATCCTCTTCATGCCTCTTGTACTAGTCGTACCAATGGTAGTTTGGTTTTCCACTCGAGTTCAGAGGAAGTACAGGAAGCAAAGAGAGAGTACGGGTGGAATAATTGCGATATTGGAAAATGTCTTATCTGGAATCACCGTAGTACAAGCCTACAACGCTACCGGGTTCGAAGCTTCTAGGATAGGCATGCAGAGTGGTGACTACCGAGATCAAGCTATTCAGGCTGCCAGTCTTAGGAATCGCTTCATTCCGGGGATTTATGTTGTTGCAGGACTCTCTTTCGGTCTTTTGGTTTCTGCAGGCGGATGGGTGATGCAGTCTGGAGAAATCACGGTCGGACAATTTGTTACCTTCCTTCTCATATCTACTAGGATGACCATGCCTATGTTCATACTGGGCATGCTTCTAAATCAACTCCAAAAGGGCGAGGCCGCCTCTAAGAGAGTCTTCGCAATAATCGACTTGGAACCCTCCATCTTCGATATTGACGGAGCAATCGTGCTAGATGAGCCAATCAGATCGATATCTTTTGAGAATGTCTCATTTGCATACCCCTCTTCAGAGTCAAATGTCCTAAGTGGAATAAATCTCAAAGTCTCATCAGGTGAATTCCTTGGAGTTATGGGACATACAGGAGCTGGCAAGAGCACAATCCTCAAGCTAATTGAGAGATTCTATGAGCCTCAATCGGGAAAGGTGCTCATCAATGGAAGAGATATCAATGAATTTTCAATAGAATCGATTAGGGCCAGAATCGGTTTTGTTTCTCAGGATCCCTTCCTCTTCTATGGTACAATAAAAGACAATGTTTCCTATGCTAGGGAAGCTACTGATGAGGAGATTAACACGGCCTTAGAGCTAGCAGGGGCCTCTGAATTCGTCTCTGAACTCCCTCTTGGACTTGATAGCATGGTGGGAGACAGAGGAGTAATGTTATCTGGTGGTCAAAGGGCTAGAGTAAGCCTTGCCAGGGCACTTCTAAATGATCCAGACTTACTTATTCTGGATGAGGCAAGTGCCGCCTTGGATGCTGAGACCGAGAAGAGGATTCAGCAGTCCCTGTTCGGCGGATCTAATGGAACTAACAATAGGCTCACCATTGCTGTCGCCCATAGGCTGGCCACAATAAGGAATGCGGACGAGATTATCGCTATGGTAGATGGTGCAATAGTCGAAAGAGGCAATCACGAAGAACTCTTATCCAATGATAATGTATATGCGTCACAGTGGTCTATACAGACCGGGGAGCTAGACACATAGGTGAGAGATTGGAAATTATCGAATGGATAAAGGTCGACCCAGGATCTACATATGTCGGGTCCGATAACCGAGCAGTTATGTTTGGATCTCCAGGTCCAAGACATGAGGTTGCAATACAATACTCATTCGAAATTTCAAAGGAAATGATACCTCTGAAGGATGTAGATGAAATCCTCGAAGACGAGGATATCCATATTTCATCCGAGTCTGAATGGCAACTAGCGTACGATAGGGGATTAATATCCGCAGAAAAAGGTACAGAAGTCCTTCAAGACAGAATACATTCTTCATATTGGGGAAAGGTCTGTGACGGAAGACCCTTCTCACCATCAATTTCCAATTTTGCGATATGCAGGGAGTGGAAGGAGACAAAGGCATCTCCTAGATTCCTACCTCTTAAATCAGAGATCATCAACATGACTAGAATAGTTCGAAAATCCTCCCGTGATAAAAACCCAATCTCCCCCAGGTTACCATTAATCGCACCAAGGGCACGGATATTAAGAGAGGAATTTTCGATAATGATATTAATTGGGATAATTCCTTCATTCGTTTGGGCACACTTTAATGCAAGTCCTGGGTACATCGAAACAGGATGGCCCGGGCTAGTTCTAGGTGGCATTATTCTAGGTTTGACTTCTGGAATAATATGGCGACCGAGACAACCCACATGGTGGGCCGATGGTTCGAGGATGTATCCGAGGAGGTGAGTTTGGGTGAATGAAGAGAACTCTAAGATAATATGGGCATATATACAGGAGGCAGGGGATAGTCTAGCTGGTAAATTACCTCCCTCTCGCCATCACCCAAATGGCCGAAACCCGTATGCACATGTGGCCATATGCGTCAAAGGAAAGTTTGGACAGTCATACAAGGAAATAACTGATTCCAAGCTGCAAGATGTTTTGGATTACATCGACTATCTAGTTCAGAATCCCTCATAGTGGGGATTCATAGAGCGTTCGGCTAGCTACGGAAGCGATCATCTATCTGTAACCCTGGATTACCTGTTAAAATTCTCCATCGCCCTCTAAGGACGCCCATTCCATAGCTCCAGTGTAGGCTGAAGGTGACTATCGGAGACAGGAAAACAGTCAGCCTATCCTTACTGGGGGAGTTTCCTTTAGCCGAACCATACCAAGAAATCAGATTGTAGAGACCGATTAGTGTGGGAAGTGTGTGAACTCCTATCCGAGGGAGTCCCAGGGGAACTGCCGAGAGACTGATATCCCAGAAATCAGGCCATGCAAGGCCCCCATTTGCAAGTCCCCAGAAGAAGAACCCGAAAGTCGCTATGACGAGAGGAGGGAACAGGGCGACCATAGTATGAGTGAATGCATGAAGCTCCGGGTGACGCTTACTAGCTAGTGTTCTGACGAGTCCGTAGTTCCCTATCTGTTTCCTGACTCTGTGTAGATCCCGGCGCCGATGCCACATCACTGCAGACCTATCTGTCCACAGCCTGTATCCAGACATTCGAATACGATGATCTAGAAGCACATCCTCAGCACCTATCGAACCTTCATCGAAACCACCCACCTCCTCTAATACCGATCTCCTGTATGCTGAATTAACTCCAGGAAGCTGGGTTACCTCTGTCAAATCAGAGTCACCGACCTTACCATAGTTCGTACCAGCAGTAAAAATAGCACTGCAGAAAGTAACATCAATTACTCTCTGCCAGAGAGATGACTCATCTACAGGTGCAAAATTAGGCCCTCCGACGCCCGATACCTCGTCTCTATCGAACCATCTAACCAAATTTGCTACCCAGTCTTCAGGTACAATCACATCATCATCTGTGAAAAAAACAAACTCTGACTCAGTCTCTCTAAGAGCTATATTACACGCATCAGCCCTTGTCTTGGATCCTTCATCATCGATGAACCTAACTCCCTTTGCCTCAGAGACGACTCTTCCTGGATCGTTCCCCGGCCCTACTACTACGATGTATGTTGAACTGTAGGTCTGTGCAAGTAATCCATCTATCGCTATGCCCAATTCTGTAGCGTTTCCAACTGAAGGAACAATGACGCAAACAGAACCGCCCATGGCATGCGGTCGCACTATACGTATTCAAAACAGCGCTGATCAATCAGGGATCATTAGTGACTCTTGGAGCTAGGAAGTAAGTCCAGCTAGCTCCTCCGTCATTGCTATTCCAAGACATTCGTAACGGGAACTTCTCTTGGAACTCAACTACAACTTGCTCTGTGAGGCCCCCAGCTAGCTTTCTGGTCAGTGGATCCAGGAACTGTAGGGAGTAGGTGGAACTAGTTGGAGTCGGAGAGCTCAATTCGCTCAATTCACCGGACTCGAAGGATACGGTAACGCTTTCTCCAGCCTCCTGGTCCGCGGAAATTGTCATCTTCGTGCTGTCTAAGCTCAGATTAACTAGCTCATTGACCATCTTCGCTGCTCTAAGGGCCCTCGATAGCTTGTCAGAACCTATGGTGGCACTATTGTTGAACTTTAGCTCTGGAGTCTTGGGTTGCGTCATAGTACCGACATCCAAACCCCTGAGGATTCGGTGTACCTCACCAACTCTCACGTTAATCGCTCCCACAGCATCATCATAATCTATCTCGACCAGATCACCGGGTCCTGCTAGACTTAGCAAATCCCTCATCTTGCTAAGCTCAATACCTATTTCCACGGGCTCAACCTCATAGGTCTCGAAGCATTCGTCGCCTATCGTAGCAGAAAGCAAGGCTACGTGGGAACCATCGACCACTATAGTATGCAATCCCTTCTCTCCCCAAACCAGCTTAGCCTCTTCTGCCAAGACAGAAAGAAGATCGATAATTTCCCTCATCAATTGGGTGTTTGCAGTCACTCTCAGCATCTTATCAACATTCCCACATGACCGGGGGTCTTTCATCCTTCGGAGCCGGCCCCTAGGGCCGCCTACTGATATTCCCTGAATTTCTTTCCACAGTTTTTACAAGTACAGATCTTGGTTTCAGGTTCATCGGAGCTCCTAGTCTGCATTAGAATAACAAAAATCTCATTCTTGTCGCATTTAGGACATCTGATATCCCCTACCCTAAGAACTCCCTTTCCTCCCTCGTCCTCAACGACCTCGGTCAGATGCTTGAGGCTCTTTGACTCACCAGAAGACCTAGCCTTGCTCAAATCGATAGTCTCACCAGTCATTGGGTCAGTAAATTCAGCTCCCTTTCCGTCTTTCCCAGTAAGGGGTCCCTCATAGCCACAGGTGTAGTTTGTACATCTAATATTTCCATTAGGTTCCATGAACCCCAGTGTTCCACACTCCGGACAAAACATCACTCTAACTCCTGCCAGTAACTCACAGACACAGCAATGCTAAGCCAATAGACTATTCAACTATTCTATAAAAGGGGTAAAAAAGTACTCATGAAATGATTTCTATTGTAGCACGATAACCAGTCCAAGCTAGGCCAATACTGCCAATTATGGTGATTATAGCATATGTAATCGCAGTCGAGTGAGATTTGTCTGAGTACTCAACATAGTCCATCGCAAATGCCGACATCGTCGTGAAGGAACCCAGTATGCCAGTTCCAAGCATTGTCACGGTCCCCTCACTCAATACGGCACCTGCGGCTAAAGCACCGAAAGTCGCCCCCAATATCAGTGATCCCAGAAGATTCACCACGACAGTAGCGTAGGGTCCTGAATCAGGCTCAAAGGAGCTCTGGACGATATATCTCAGAGATGCTCCAATCGCTCCACCGATGGCTACTAGGGCCAAGAGCCGTACGTCCATGAAGTGGCATCAAGGTACGACGTTTGACTCCTTCTGTGATCCCATAAGCATCCGGACCGTTGAAGCGTGAAGACCCAATGCGACACTCATGGAGATTAGGTACGACTGGAGACTATCCAGGGTAGTCGATGCCGAAGGAAACATCTTAGATCAATCTAATTGGACAATTTCAAACTCGGTCAGCGCTCTATCTGAAAGACTATCCGAATTACAATCCGGAAGATTGACTCCAGAGGCCCGAGTCCTAGCTAATCGCTTCCCTGAAGCCATCCCTGATCCATTCGGGGCAATCTCAGATGAATCTTGGCCAGAATTAACTCCAGAAGAATCAGAGATTCTCTCCAAGGCCACTTTGTTATTGGCCAAGAAGGGAGTGGCCAAAGCTGCATCCGACCCAGATCGCAGGTTAGATATGCTATCTTCCTCGTCCTTTGAGCTCCGAGCATCTTGGACAACTCAGGAATCAAGGGCTGTAGAGTGGGCCGGCCTTTTTCTTCATGACTTGGACCTCGACTCTAAGAGGGGAGACATACCCTCCTGCATAGCCAGATCAAAAGACATCTTAGAAGCAGCACGTGAACTTGAGGTATCACCCCCCGAGCACCTTCCCTCTGAATCAGAGTGGGGGGCTATGAATTCTCAAGCCAATGGGGTAGTAGGACTATCTGAGAGATTGGCTCTCAACGAAACGGCCACGAGAGAGCTTGCAATCTCCTATGTTCCATCCCTTTCTTGCCTGATAGGCCCACTTGGGGCGGCTAGGATGGTCGTACTTGCGGGAGGTAGGGAAAGGCTGGCTAGAATGCCCAGTGGTAGCCTGCAAGTCCTCGGGGCATCAGGCGCAATGGCCGCGCATAGGAGAGGGGCCCCTCCTCCTAAGCACTCGCCGGTACTATTCTCGATGCCCCTCATTAGCAGATCACCTCGGTGGGTCCGTGGAAAGATTGCTCGCTTCCTTGCTGGAAAGTGCTCTATTGCAGTCAGAGTCGATCATTTTGGAGGGCAAGCTTGGGACGATGAACAAGTGGGGCCGATCCATAGAGAGGCCGAGGCCATCAGGGATAGATTCCCGAAGCCCCCCAAAAGAGGTTAGCTAATGCCTAGGAAGCCGATTTCTTTAGGCTGGGGCGTAAGGAAAGAGGGGCGATTGCTCTGGTCACGGAATGCGAATAGGGGGAAATCCGTCAGGGGCGAGCGGAGAAAGAGAGATGGAAGGGTCGAATGGAGAAAATGGGATCCATCTAGGTCCAAGGTAGCGGCCGCGTTGCTCCTGACATCGGGCGATCCTACCGAACTCCTTCCCGAGACAGGTTCCACCTGCTTGTATCTCGGAGCTTCATCTGGGAGCACAGTTAGTCATATCCATGATCACACATGCGGTGCGGGAAATCATCATGAAGGACAAATCATCGCTGTTGAGATTTCCCCGAGAATGATGAGAGATCTCCATTCCCTGGCTAAAGAAAGACCAGGGCTCATACCAATACTCTCAGATGCTCGTAATGCAGGGGGTTATGCTACTATTATGAGGGAAAAAGCCCAGTGGATTCATCAAGACCTATCCATAGCCGATCAAGCTCAAAATTTTATTTCTATCGCCGAGAAGATGCTGTGCAAGGGCGGGACAGGACTATTGAGTCTCAAGGCGGCTAGCGAGAGGGCGGACCAGGGTGGTGATGAGAGTAGGTTCTCGAGAGCAGAGAATCTACTCGAGGAGTCGTCATTACAGCTGATTGAAAGAATTGACATCAGCCAGTATCAGGATCAACACATCATGTTCCACGTCAAGCGCCTATAGGCCAGCGGATCCGATAATTCCGAAACCTAACACGGTAAGGCCATACAACCCAATCGAGAGGTAGTTCATTACTAGGCCAGCAATAGCCATCCCCTTGTTCAAACCATTCAATTGAGAGGCTTTCTTAATGCCCATGTGGCCTAGGATAATTCCTCCTATGGTGGTGAATGGCGCAAGACAGGCGGTGAAGCAGATAAATGGCGAAGATACATGAGAGAACCATGTCACTAGGCCGAGTATCATGCTCCAAGTAGCCTCATCATTGCTTGGTTGCATCATCATCATCGGCTGGACATATGGTCCGGACTGCCCCTGCTCGCCACCGTTAGAAACATTGGGCGAACCAGTCAAGACTCCCTGTTGCCCCTGATTCTCTGATCCGTCCCACCACTCATCGGACTTACCTTCTTCCATACATGGGGCTGAATGGTATTGGATATGAGCTTTGGTGTAAATTTGCTAATCCTCCAGTAGATATCCTCTTTGAGTCCCTAGCACTCCAATATCCATGCCTGAGTTGCCGGAGGTCGAGACGGTGAGAAGGGGGCTCACTCGCCATTTGGTAGGTAGGACGATAGTGGAACTGCAACTTAGGAGGGATGACCTCAGGTTCCCATTCCCTACAGATTTCAGTAAGCAGATAGAAGGCTCGAGAGTAGTCTCTATAGATAGAAGAGCTAAGTATTTATTAATACGTTTGAATAATGGTAAAACATGGCTTAGTCACTTGGGAATGAGTGGTAGATGGACACTAATAGGAGAGGGCAGGGAAGGTCGTCCAGGAAGATTTTCCCATGGTGCAGTAATCGGGTCTGGTGACGGCCCCCATGACTGGGTGATAGCCCATCTTGATGATGGAGGCAAAGCTGTTTATTCCGATCACAGGAGATTCGGGATCATGGATTGCTTCCCCAGCTCATCCCAAGCCCATCACAAGCTCCTGACCAATCTCGGCCCCGAGCCCACGCCCGATCAGCTGACACCTACCGAGCTCGCTACTTCTCTGAGGGGAAAGAAAACCCCGATTAAGAACGCCTTACTTGATCAGAGAGTAGTAGCCGGGCTGGGAAATATATACGTCAGCGAGATACTCCATAGGTCAGGGGTCTCCCCTAGGAGATCCGCCACTAATGTCGCTGGCGTTTCGGGTATTTCGAGAAGGGTTGAGAGGATAACCTACAACACACATGCAGTGATTACCGAGGCAATTGACGCAGGAGGTTCCACGCTCCAAGATTTCAGGGGCGTTGACGGGGATGGCTCCCTGGGTTACTTCCCTCATCGATTCGGAGCTTATGGGAGGGAAGGGCAAATTTGCACAAATACTGACTGCGATGGCACCATTCGGAGAATCGTGCAATCAAATAGATCGACATTTTACTGCCCTAGATGTCAGAGATGAGGCTATGTTTATTTGCCTCTAGTACGCCGCAAGAGTCCAGCCATGATGTTTCAGATTTGTCTGTGTTAGAGAGTTCACAACCGATTGTGAACATCCAGATAAAATCTGGAGTATATCATGTCTGATTGCGCATAAAACCGGTGAAAAGATGAGAGATGGAATAGAAATAGGAAAAATTTGGAGATTGATAGTTATCAGAGATGGGGGCCAGGGCTATACACATATCCTCAGTGAGGCGAATTTCAAGTATGGGAGGACATCCAATGAATTGGAAAGATTCGATACCATGAGGCTACCTTCAGGCCTGATTCAGTTAGTGGAGGACCATCCATTCAACCTCTATGAAGAAGCATTGGAAACAGGCTTTGTGGTAGAGATGACTAGGCGTGGTTCAAGAGCCAGAGGGTGGACAAAGTTCACTTCCTCTATTCAGCTAACTAGTGGAGAGCCATTCCGTAACCCTCGTGGATTATACTCCAACGAAATTGGAAGTACCTTGGAGATTCAGAGAGTTGGATGTCCCAGTGATGTACTGGAGTTGCCAAATGTAATCTGGCTCAGGGTAGCTGAGTTACCATTGAGGTATATTGCGTGGGCATTCGAGAACGAAATTCTATCTCAACCTAAGAGCTATCAGAAAACTCTCGATACTTGGGTTAATCTACCAGTACTAGTAGAGAAAATTCCCACTTTAGTTCTCCCTGGTGAACCTGCTAAGTCTGAGAATTTTATTTAGACTCTCAAAAATATTCATGCGCCCCCCCCTCAAGAGAACATCATGACAGAGTATAGCCTACGGGCAAAACTGATTGCTGAATTCATTGGGACCTTTTTCCTAGCCCTGACAATTTGTACCGCCGCCGTACACGGTTCAGCAGGGGATTATGCCCCATTCGCTATCGCCGCCACCCTGATGGTAATGATTTACGGAGTCGGCTACATTTCGGGAGCTCACTTCAATCCAGCTGTGACTGTAGCGGTATGGTTACGTGGAGCATGTGAAAAGGACGATGTTGCGCCTTACATTGCAGTTCAGGTAATTGCCGGCGCATTGGCCGCACTTACGTCTGAGAGTATATTGTTTTCAGAAACTAGTGTTTCCGCTCTGGAAATGGATACTACTCAAGCAATCGGTGCAGAGTTCCTCTACACCTTCGCCCTGGTCTTCGTCATTCTCAATGTGGCAACTAGCGAGGTGACAGAAGGGAATGACTACTATGGGGCCGCGATCGCATTCGTGGTCTTTGCTGGTGCTTTAACCGTCGGTGGAATCTCCGGGGGCTCATTCAATCCCGCAGTTACCGGTGCACTATTCGTTTCCGGTGTAGTTGAGGCGGCTGATTTGTGGATACATCTATTGCCACAATTCGTGGCAGGAATATTAGCGGTCCAAGCATTCAATGCATCTCAATAAATTTCAGTAATTCCTTTTCGAGAGTGAATCCGCCAAAAGACTCGATACGATATGCCCTGAAGATATGCATCGATGAATTTCCAAAAAATCCGAAAGACCCCAGAGAGAAGGCTCGTTGTATCACATATTCCTACGGAACTTACCACCACTCTCAAACAGGGCCTGTGTGACTTGACCGACTGAGCAGTGCTCCACTACATCCATCATTACCTCGAACAGGTTATCTCCATCCCTAGCGGCCTGTTTCAGCCTTCTGATCCCGATATCTGCCTCCTCCGAATGAGCTTCCCTGAATGCACCGTTTCGTTCGATGACCATCCTCTTCTCTGCCTCATCGGAACGAGTGACCTCTACGTCGAAGTCTTCTGCCGAGATCTCCATAGCGTTAGGATCGGTGAAGGTATTCACTCCAACTATCGGAGTTTCCCCAGTGTGCTTCCTGTGCTCGTATACCATGCCCTCGTCTTGAATACGATTCCTCTGATAGTTGACTTCCAAGGCCCCAAGTACGCCTCCTCTGCTGTGCATCTCCTCGAATATCCTCAAGACCCGCTCCTCGACTTCATCCGTCAGGAACTCAGCTATGAAAGACCCCTGGAGTGGATTCTCGTTGCGTAGCCACCCATACTCCTTCGCGAGGATCAGCTGAATCGCCACTGCATCTCTGACAGTATCCTCGGTAGGCGTCCCGAATGCCTCGTCTCTGCTATTCGTATGGAGGCTGTTGGCGTTATCTGCGAGTGCGTAGAGCGCCTGCAAGGTAGTCCTGTAGTCGTTCCACGTGAATTCCTGAGAGTGAAGGGACCTGCCACTGCTCTGAATGTGGTACTTCAGCTTCTGGCCTCTTTCACCGACCCCGTACATGTCTCTCATAGCAATCGCCCATATTCTCCTTGATACTCTGCCTATCACGGCATACTCCGGGTCCATCCCATTGGAGAAGAACCAGGAAAAGTTCCTCAGGAACTTATCAGCGTCCAACCCCCTTGCCTTGAACAACTCAACATAGGTGAGCCCATTAGAGAGCGTTAGTGCTGACTGAGTTATTGGATTGGCTCCAGCTTCATCGATGTGGTATCCGCTGATGCTGACAAAGTAGTGGTTCCTGACATTGTTATCCACATAGAATTCTGCCACATCACCCATCATCTTGAGTGCGGTGTCTAGATTGAAGACTAGCGTATTCTGCCCCATCGCTTCCTTCAATTGGTCTGCCTGAACGGTTCCACGTACGGTAGACAGAGTTCTGGACCTAATCTCCGAAGCCTCCTCGTCTGTAGGCGCTCTCCCCTCCAATTCCTTGAACTTCCTCGTTTGCTGCCTGATTGCAACCTTGAAAAATGAGGCTAGATGCCACCAATAGTTACCGTTTATCGTCATACTTACCGATGTGTTCGGAGCGCATAGATCAAAGCCTTCGAACAACCTATCCATCTCATCTATAGTGCTAATACTGACCCCAGACTCGCATACCTTGCCAAATATGTCAAGCCTCTCTTGCGGATCATTACCATAGAGGCTAGGAGAGTCGAAAGCAACGGAAAGTCGATTGAACCCCTGATCCTGTGATAGGAAGTGGTATCGCTTATTGGTCCTCTCCGCACTACCTTCTCCTGCGAACATTCGAACCGGTAGCTCGTCCTGTCTCCTGAATGGAAAAACCCCTCCAGTGAAGGGGAATGACCCCGGTGCATTCTCCTTCCTGATCCACTCAAGCCTCTCGCCCCAGTCCACAGAGGTAGGAAGTGCCACTCTAGGTACCTTGGTTCCAGACATGGTCTCGTGCGTGGTCTTGACAGGAATCTCCTTCCCCCTCACGATGTAACTGGCCTTTCCCGAGCGGTATGCCTCGGCCATAGAGGTGAATTCATCCAACGACTCCCAAGTCTCGGAAGATATCCCCGATCTGATTTCTACCGCCTCTTCCTCAAGATCATCAGCTGCTGTAGTTTTTCCTGCAGCCCTCATCTGCTTTGCCGACGCCTCCAGCTGTTGCACGAGCCTGACTGCTTTGCTGTCATCCGCAGTCCTCTCATGATAGCTACGAATAGCGGCAGCGACCTCTGCTAGGTATCCTTGGCGTTCCGGAGGTATCGGTGGCTCCCTAGTGGGAAGCCCATCTTTCCCGAGTCTTGGCTCAGCAGAGATGAAATCAGTATTGAATCTCTCATTGAGGAGATTAGCCAAGCTTTCCCATAGCCTGTCTACTCCCGCATCTGCGAACTGGCTAGCAATAGTGGGTATGACCGGCATTGACTCAGGATCCTGGTCGAAGGCCTCCCGATTCCTCTGGAATTGCTTACGAATTTCAGTGAGTGCATCCTCTGCACCAGGCCTGTCAAACTTGTTGAGGACCACTATGTCAGCGAAGTCCAGAGCTGCTAGCTTCTCGAGCTGGCTAGGGGCCCCGTACTCCCTCGTAGTCACATACATAGAGACGTCAGCTACCTCGGTGATGGCGTCGTTACCCTGGCCGATACCACTAGTCTCCACAATCACTAGGTCGAATCCTACTGCTTTGCAAGCTTCGATAGCTCGTCCCACGCAGTTGGCTATCTCTCTCCCACTGTCCCTACTGGCGAAAGAGCGCATGAATAGGTTGGGATCAGTGAGCGAGTTCATTCTGATCCTATCCCCAAGCAATGCTCCACCCGTTTTCTTCCGAGTTGGATCAGTGGCTAGCAACGCCACCTTAGCAGAGGGGTTATCCCTTCTGATTCGAAGCATTACCTCGTCCATGAGGCTAGACTTTCCTGCTCCACCGGTCCCGGTAACCCCCACTACTGGACACGACTCTGACTCTTTTCGAGACCTGACTCTCGATAGGGTGGAATTGAAGTCCGCTGTCGATGAGTTCTCTGCCATTGTGAGAAGTCTAGATACCGAGGCATGATCATCAGCTTTGATTGGTCCACTTAGGGACTCGAATCTGCTAGGGTCTAGTAGGTCGATCTTGCTCGCATGGAGCATGGCGTCTTGCACCATCCCCACTAACCCCATCGATCGTCCATCATCAGGTGAATAAATTCGGCCAATTCCGCTATCTCTCAGATGTTCAATCTCTTGAGGCAGAATTGTTCCTCCTCCTCCTCCAAAAAGAAATACGTGACCGAACCCTGCTTCCTCAAGTATGTCTCGAGTATGCGTAAACATCTCAACGGCCCCACCTTGGTATGAAGTAATAGCCACGGCATGTGCGTCTTCCTGGATAGCTGCCCTAGCTACCTCATCTGCCCCTCTGTCATGCCCTAGGTGAATGACCTCGCATCCTTGGCTCTGGAGAATTCTCCTGAAGATCCCTATCGCCGCATCATGACCATCAAAGATGGCGGCGGCGGTAATCACTCTGAGCGGCATAATCACCCCTGCCATGGCACTCGGACACCATTATCTGACATGAATACGACGGATAAGAGCAAATCCCCGTGAGGCTATCCAAATGAGTTATTAACCCGTTCTTGCCATAGTAGGTGTGTGCCATTGAGTATTGAGGATGAAAAGGACATTAATACTTACTTCTCTAGGAATTATGAACAAGGAAAGGCTCTAGATATCTCATGCCCCGATAAAAAATCCAATCAGAGCTGGAACGATTGGAAAAACTGGAGACTCAGAAAAAAAGGATGGCAGAAAAACGGAAAACCATTCCTTACGAAGAAAAACAAGTGGAAATCAGAAGAGCCACCAAGAAGACTACTCAGGGAGGCCGGCAAGAGTTCCGGTCGAGGAATACATCCTTCCCACCTAGAATTCAAGGTGTTTCTACAGGATAGAATCGAGAAGGTGTCATACTCCATCCAATCTCCCAGATTCTTACATAAAATAAGTCCGAAGCGAGAAGAGTACGAGGAGTATATTGAAACATGGAAAAATTTAGCCAATCAATTTCAAAGAGAGATTTTTAATGACAATAAGGCCTTGACAAAAATTCCGAATCTTGAGAGAAGACTCCTAGATGATATAGACTGGGTATTGAAAAAAATTGATGATCTAGACGGGCTAAAAATTCCCCAAGAAAGTGGCCAGAAGCTGGAATTATCACATGAAGATGTGCTAAAAATTCAGTTTAAAGTCGAGGGGGACAAATATAAGAAAACCATCGAGGAGATTTCGAGGATTGTAGTGAAGTCTCTAATCTCCAAATCCAAGAATTCTTATCCAGCTCCGTATGAGATTTTCCAAAGTTGGAGGGACAGATATGGGGATGGTCCCATTATTGATTTCTACAATGGAGAATCCGACTCGGAAGACATGACCGAATTCAAACAAGTAAAATCCGAGTTACTAGGGGCCAGTAAAAGCAGCGACATTCCCCATTCTGATAACCGAAGCAATATGTGGAATGAAGCCCTGAAGAAATTTGGCCCCTACGAAAGGGTAGATATCCACTGCACAGGATTCGAACTAATTAGGGAAATAGGAGAAGAGATATCCAAACTCCTCATAGGGAGAATAGTCGAAGTCAAAAAGCAAACAGATTCTCTAGATAAGAGGAAGAAATTAGGCATACTTTCCAAGGGTCAGACTAAACAATTGTGGAATGATCTTTTCAAAACCGAAAAGGGGCTGACCATCAGGGGATTTGGAAAAAGACCACCCAAGGGAAAGGCTTCGAAGAAGCTAACAGACTGGAAGGAGGTCACCCGACATAACTCCTTGCAAATGGCTTACAACATAGTAAATATTCTCCTAGAGCGCGAATACCTTAGCGTTAGAAAGATGGAGGAGAAGGAATATCGTGAATCCTTCATGGATGGAGATCAGGACAAAGAAATCTCGAGAGCTGCTTGGAAGCCTTATCCCTATCTACTCATATTCACAGATACACTCAAGGAGAAGATCGGGAAGTCAGAATACTCGCACTTCAAAGGGCGCGGGCACAATGCCATTTACCGGTGGATGAGGCAAGACCCTCTGAGATGGATGTACTGCCCACCAGATGATCATAACATCAGTCCCTCAGGCGGGCAGAGCTACAGTGACAGGTTCGACGATCTGACGCCCGGGGGATTCCTTAACAAGGAATTGAGGACCCTAGTCAGCAATCACAAAAATTACGAAGGTTTTCAAACTCCTCGTTCACTGCCTGGAAGGGGGACTATAGATGCACTTAACGCACTCCAGAGTGTACAATGGGAGATTAACCTTGATCTCCTGGAGAAGATTTGTGATATCCGACTTAGTGATGATAGTCTATTAGGAGAATTCATCAATTCAGAGGGTAAACCAAGCAAGGACCATAAAATCAGAAAAATTGACATTAAACCCGAATTGTCTAATGTGTTTTTGAGGGAAGATGATATATTATTCTCAGATAAGAGACGCCTAACACTTGATTATATTGAGCGTATAATTGACCTGAATGCCAATATCTTTTGGCATTCATGGTCCTGTGACTTCAGAGGCAGAATGCAACCTTCATGCACTGTTTTGAGCCCCCAGGGAAATGATATTGACAGGGCATTAATCCGTTTCAAGGAATGGAAGCCACTTGGGGAAAAGGGAATAGAATGGCTGAGAATACACGTCTACAATTTGATGGAAGGTATCGAGATACAAGGTTGGGAAGACAAAGAATGTGCTGAAAAGCTCAAGTCATTCAAACATAGGGATGAATGGGTCATTGGAAATCTCAAACTCCTGAGGAAAATTTCCTCTGATTTCAATCAATATGAAAGTGAACTAGGATTGGATAGGCCTGCAAGTGCCAAGAGCGTGGTATTCCAGAGGCTAGCCGCCCTCACTGAACTGGACAGGGTCTACAGTGAATGGGAGGCCCAGGATAAGGAGAAATCGAAAAGGGACTGGTCTAAGGTGATAAGTGGGCAACCGGTATACATCGATGCATCTAGCAACGGTTACCAGCATGTTTCATGCCTTCTAAGAAATCGTGATTTAGCCAAGAAAGTGAATTTGATCCCTAACTTGGATAATGCCCCAGAGGATTTGTATGGACTTGTGGCCAATGAGGCAAGAAAACTGCATGGGGACGAAATGAGAGATATTCTATCAAGGATTCCCAATTGGTCCGATGAAGATATGGAAACCGCAATCGATGCAATTTTCCACCGATCGATAGCAAAAAGGCCAACGATGACCAGGGTTTATGGTTCCAAAGACATATTACAATCTTTATGGGGAAGAGGAGGCGAAGGGAAGCCGGCTTGGGCCATGGAAAAGAAAGATCCACTGACGACCGAGGAGCGAGAAGCAAGAGACATGGTCCCCCCATCTGCCAAGGCGGCATACAGGTCTTGGAAAACGGGAGAAACCGATTACTGGCCATTAGCCAATTTGGCCAAGGGCCCCGATGGCAAGAGATCATGGGAAACTTACAGAGAGTGGAAAAAGGCCATGGATGAGTTCAGATGGCTTCCTGTTTGGGCTATTGGATCATCCCTGTATGAAGGACTTGTCCTCAATATGGAAGATAAGCATGTAGTCAGAAAGGCCTTCGAAGGACAAGGCTACCCGAAAGTCCAGGGTGACATCGCAAAGCTACTGAACAAATCTCTGGCCAAAGCAATAGATACTGTAACCGACGAGGCCTTCTCTAATTTTGAGGGAAGGCTCAAAGATATCCTAAAATTCAATACCTTGGACGATAGGTTTAATGAAAAAAAGCACGATAATAAGAAAAAGAGATCAGAATATCACATCTATAGGTATGACGACCAAAATACCATTATTGAGAAGATAAAGGGTAACAAAGCCGAAGCTCGGAAGATTGAGAAAGAATTAATGTTTCTTTACCCAGGAACAGGTTGGCTACTGGATGATGGTTTCGAGGTTAGGAACTACTACATCAAGCAAGATTCTGACAAGACACGAAAAGGCGCGCCAACTCATGTTGGATCATCCTATCTAGACGGCCTTCCAGACTGGTATTCTGGAGACAGGACAAGTAAGAATATTGTCAAGAGGATAAAGGATGTTTTCCTTAGTCGTAATGAAGTGAAAAGATTACTTGAAGATCGCAATCCAGAGATCTCAGAGATAATGGCTGATATTGATAAGGTAACAAATCGTTCTGAAATATCATCAATCCTGAGTAGACTAGAACGGATCTTGCCTCTTGGTGATGATGGCATTGAAATCACGAGTCTATTACATCACCGATCATACTCATTCCCCCGATTCAATCCAGATGAGAAGAAGAGGGTCAACAAAACAAAACCCAAATCTGCACTAGCCCCGAACTTTGTACACTCCCTCGATGCTCTACATATGAGGAAAACAATCAACAATCTCCATAATGAGATATCCAGCAAATCCGAAGGTTTCGGATTCTGGGCCGTTCACGATGCATTCGGAACACATCCGTCAGATGTAGTTCTGATGACTGATATTCTGAAAAAGCAGTTTAGGACGATCCACAAAGAAAAGGATATGGATGGATGGATCAAGAATATCGCTGAGCACTCTGGATTAAATCCCCAAGGGGACTCTGTGAAAGATATCTCCAATAAACTCTCCTCCCAGATTGGGGATTTGAAGATATCAGAAATAGCAACATCTGATTATTTAGTTCACTAATTTCTCATTATTGCCATAATAGAGGCAACATTGTGGGAATAATCTCTGGAATTGTGAAGACTAGCATAGCGATAGCGACGGTGGCGGTAGCCGGACCGTTAGTAATACCGATACTACTTTCGGGGGATATGAGTGGAATTGACGGCTATTGTGATGATGAGTAGAGGTGAATAGAATGAGTATTATTGACTTTAGTGGCACAGGTGAGAATTCAATGACTGAGTGGAAAGACGGCAGAACAGACAGGATGGAGGGATTTATCAAGGAGTTCAGGGACTCCCTTGATAAGAATGAGATAGGACTCCGATTCCTCTCGGATATTATATCCGAGAACGAAGACAGGGTCAGAATCGGCCATGACAATATCATCATCCTGGGGAAGCTCGCTTCTTACGCGATACCAGTGCGAATGATCATTGGAATGATTACCAATCCCTTCAGAGAGAATGGATCATTCGGGATGCCTCGAGTTGAGGTACACCCAAGAGGTAACTGGGTACAGTGGCATGGGAATGCCTGTATCCAGTCTAAAGCGGGGCCCGACGTACCCGCATCTGACGTAATAGCATCGATAGTACTGGCACTACTTTCGGACGAAGAACTCTATAATGACGAGTCACAAAGCTCATTCCGAAGCTCGTTATTGAACCTGTATGGGCTCACAAACAGTCCAATTTCAGACATTATTGATGATCGAATGTCGTCCAAAGGTGCCATTCTAGATAAAAATGAGGGAGAGATCCGATTCAAGGGTACACACGGCTTCACATGGCACCTGGGGTTCGCTGACCCGGAAGTAAGGTCTTTCGCAGTTTCCAGTAGCATTAGGGATAGTCCCAGAAGACTCCACATGGAAGATACCTACAAGTGGATATCCGACTGTAAGAACATTGACAAGCTTCTCGCTGAGCTCTCATTGTACCCCCGTGGCCTGATGGGTGAGCACCAAGAAGAAACAATGGAAATCCTAGGAAGCTATGAGAACTTTCATTCTGACAATGAGTTCGCACACCATCCGCCCTTCCTTAATTCTGTAGCACGATACTTCGCTCCATTGGCAGAGACTGCAACAGACTCAGACCCTCCTCTCTCGGAGGTGGAATGACATGAGTGATTTTATGGCTCCAAGGATTAATCTCGAGGAGTTCCTTCTGACTGAGAAAGAGAGGGTATCTTTGGAATCTCCAATCTATAAGGGATTCTCCTTTCTAGTAGACATACTAGTGGAATCCGATTCATGGGAGCGTGGGCCGGTTCCCGGGCAAATCTCCTTCGAGTATTCACCCCAGTCTCATCTAATAGAGAATTACTTATCCCTTGAAGATGAAGATCTCGAACCTGTTGGAAAGATGGACATCAAGATATCACTCCAGCCAGTAAATGTGGTACTTGATCTACGGGCCACACTCGGTAAGAATTTCTTGAATAACAGAGACCGTCATTTGGAGGTAATCGTGTCTTCCAAGTCTACTGGTAGGTCTACGAATGCGTGCATTGTCGGTAGCGGCTCTACCAAGGACGCACCGATAACCGATGACTGCGCCTCCTTCATTCTATGGGCACTATCAGGCTTTATGAGTCCACCTTATTCACTAATTATGGCGATAATAGAAGTCACTGACTCAGAGGAATATGATAATTTCAGAGCTAGGAGGCTTGATAATCTCCAAAATAGAAGATTATTACGTCTACGTACTGAGCTTTTACGTCAGACCGAGATAGAAAGAAGAAGGAATTTCGAGTACAGCTTAGAGGTTAATATCTCTAGGTTGATCGGGATGACTTGGGCCGAGCTCGCTCAGGAGCATAGGGACAGTGGTGTGCCCAATGATAGACTGGGAGAGGAGTTGTACAGGTACAGAGAGAACCTCCTATCTCCAATGATCGATGATAATGACTTATTTTTAAATTTATAACCTGTTATTGCCATAATAGAGGCATAGAATATATGTTAGGAACATTTTGGCAAATAATAACGCCTTGGAACTGGACAAAAACAGGAACAGGTAACGACGACGTATAACCAGTCTAGGTTGCGCCCGACCTTGAGAGGGCAGAAAGAGAACGAATAGAAATTGAGGTGAATGAATGTCAGAAATAAAAACGACGATAATGATAGCGGACAAGACCGGACACACGACCATGTCACTGACTCAGAAGGAGGCAATGGCCCTCCCTGAGGTCACAGACAGTGGGCACTGGATCTTTGCAGGTGGCCGAATGATGCAACCACAGCAGCTACAGGAAGCTGACTGGGGCGCAATAGGCACAGTGAGGATAGTTCCAGGACTTGTCGGTGGCCACTACTAGTCACAACAGCCCAATAGGGCCCGGATAAACGAAAACCGGTCACGGGGAAGAACCTCGTGACCGGCCAACACCAGATAAAAAAGAGGAATCAAAATGAAGAATAATGAAAGAATTACGATGAGAGAACGAACACTTAGGCACAGATCTGTACATCCACGAGATAGGATATCTTTCGGAGAGATGCCCATTCCAGAGAATGACGAGTTGAGCAAATCATCGCTCAGAGAGGGGGCGATTTCCCCAACCCTTGAACAAATAATGATGCCCGATCATTCAAGAAGAAGATTATCCAAACCTAACAGGATAAGAGCTTGCAGATGTGGCAAGAGTAATGGAATGGGGAAATGCAAAACATGCGGTAAGTGGATTTGCAGAAAGTGCAGAATTGTCGAAAGTTGCCACACTAAGAAATACTCGCACGGTTATCACGGGCAACCATATTCAGGAAGTAAATCAAGAGCGACCATACATACTTGGGGCGGGAACAGGACAAACTAATCGAGGAAAGAAAATGAGTGAAGAGATAATAGATGAAGGAAGAAGAATA
>DALI01000037.1 GCA_002496725.1 Euryarchaeota archaeon UBA181
GACCTTGGCCCTGACCTTGTCCTTCTCCTTCGCCACCTTCTCCAGGCTCTGCGTCAGATTGGCCGTCTCCTTCTCCGCCTTCGTAATCTGGATCGTAGGCATCAGGTATTCCATCGCCGTCCGAATCAGATGACGAGCCGTCATTGGGGTCGTTAGGGAACGGATCTGCTCCGTCCGCCACTCCATCGCCGTCGGTATCCGCTGAGTTAGGGTTTGTGCCCGAAGCGTATTCCTGGCTATTGGTCAATCCATCCCCATCTGGATCTGCGTTGGCATCGCCTGCTGAGTTAGGATTCAGGCCATAGGCCACTTCCCACCCATCAGGCAAACCATCGTTGTCCGTATCGGGGTTGTTCATATCGGTTCCTGCAGCTTGCTCCTCGGCATTGGTGAGTCCATCATTGTCCCAATCCGCACCACCATCTGAGGGGTCCAGTGGGTCAGAGCCATCGGCACTTACGCCGACGGAACCCGCCATCATAACAAGAAGCAGTGCAATTAGCATGCTCGCGTTTTTCGTTTTCTGCATTTTCTTCATATCTCCAAATTCAGTTTAGAGAACCCGCTGTTCTCTCTTTCCAGAAAATGCTAGCGCTGGGATACCAGTCGCCAGAATATTTCCGGGAGTTCCGGATGTATTATTCGAACGAGAATTATTAGTATATACAAGACTGAAAAACGCTTTACTAAACGTCATTTTATTATTCCAGTACTCGTTGTAAACTTCTTCTCGTTCCTCCATTATCTTCATCCAGTCTCACGGGCTTTCATAGGGAACCCACTGTTCCCTCTGCATTCTCAGAGGCATGAATGATATTTCAATGGTTCCTGTGAAAGATTCATGGAGTTAATCTTGATAATTCGGCTTTGAATCTAGCTGAACCGAGAAAATGTAGTACTGGAGTAGCTAAAGTAGCGACTAGAAGCGTACCAAAGAATACTCCTGACCACAGCTCAATTCCCCTTCCCATGGTAAGGAAAAGAATCCATCCCGCACTGGTGAATGCAAGAGGACGAAATCTCTTACTGTACAATACGAGCCTAGCTCTTGCTACCTCATCACTGTAGTATTGAGGTGATTCTTCAGCTGTCACAAGACCGCTCTCAACCGCACAGCGTCCGCATATCAGGTAACGCGGCCCATTTCCACTAACGAAATGTGACTGGTTGTAAGTCTGATTGCATTTCCTACACGTTGGCATGTATCTCATTACAACCAGTAGGCCTCCATCCTTCAACACTACGGTTGTTTAACCTGTCTTTCCATTTGATGAGTAGCTAATTTCGGAACCTTCTGTAGGAATTCAGATAGTAATTCACGGCCACGTGGACTACCAACTGACTCAGGATGAAACTGAATACCGTCAATGGGCAGGATATCGTGTGTTAGTCCCATAATCAGATCTCCTGTTTCATCCCATGAATTAGGAATCAAGTCACCTTCTCTCTGTTCAAGTACCAAACTATTGTACCTCATCATGATCAATTCTCTAGGGAGCCCTCTGAATATACCAGTCCCATCATTGCGAATTACCGAGGGTACTCCATGAACAGGCCCTCTGGGAGATTGAATTAATTTCCACCCATCTGCCACACCTAGGGCCTGATGCCCTAAGCACAATCCTAGAACTGGGATATGCCTGCCGTCCGAGATTAGTTCACCGGAGATGCTCCTCTTAGCAAGCTCCATCGTAAGGGGATATGATTCTGGTCTTGACGGGCCAGGTCCGAGTATTATTCTATCCGGTGAGATTTTCTCAAGTATCTCATCCAAAAACTGGGAAGGGCTCTCCAAAAGGCTCGATTTACCCTGGATAATTATGATGTTAGATCCCAGAGATGACATCTCCTCTGCAATATTCCGGGTGAATGAATCCAAGTTATCGACTAGCAAAGTACAGTTTTCTAACCTTTCACAGGGATAATCCACAATTAATCCATATTTGCTCCCCGCTTCTTTTCTTCCAGGCATGAGAGACTGCACGACAGGTGCCTCCTCCGGAATAGAAAAAATTCCTATACTCCTCTCTGGCAAATCTTTGTCTGAAAAGCCAGTCCTGAATCCCCAAGCAGACTCAGTTACGGCAGCGGCCTTCCAACGAGCCTCCTCAACTTCTTCAGCAGGGGTAGAGCCAATCACTATACCTCCACCGGCCTGTACAGTAGCATGCCATTTTTCAGGACCAGAATGTGCTTCCAAAGTTCTGATCAAAATATTCCAGTCAGCAATCCCATGACCCCTGTGAATATGTCCTATGGATCCAGTCCAAGCCCCCCTGGGACTTCCCTCCAGCTCATTGATAGCTGCTAAGGTGACTGTTTTGGGACATCCAGTAATCGAACCCCCTGGAAACATTGATGCGGTAACTTCGGACGTGGAGAATAGGGAATCAAGCTCACCCTCAATCCCACTTACAAGATGTTGAACATTCGAGAGCGCCTCTATTCTCCAACCAGACCAATGAACGGTTCCAGGACTACACACCCTACTGAGATCATGTCTCTCAAGGTCGACTAGCATTAGGTGTTCGGAAAGCTCCTTCTCACTGGTAACCATCTCCATCCTCAGAGAATGATCATCATAATCATTCTCGCCCCTCTTCCTCGTCCCCTTGATTGGCCTTGTTCTGACAATTCCACTATCCAGTTCTACTAATCTTTCAGGACTCGATGAAGCTACTGACCATCCGAGATCCGATATCATCATCCATGATGAGAAAGGTGCAGGATTTGAACGAGAAAGCAGTAGGAAAGAATCCCATGGCAGACCAGGCATCTCACCCTTCCATTTTCTGCCATAATTTACCTGATACAGATTTCCTCCCATTATTCCCTCCCTCACTCTTGAGATCTTTCGTGCATGCGCTGAATCACTTTCACTATCTGGTACAGAATCAGATTTCGGTGTTTCTGGAATTTGACATCCATCTATTTCTGGTAAATCCAAATCCAACCATGGGTGCCCCTCAAGTGCAACTACACAAATTTCTTCACTCTCTCTATCGTGAATAATCCATGCATCGGCTCTCCAGAGTACTCCCAGAACTGTTCCCGGTAGGGGGGAATTTGAGAGCCTAATTGGAACTGACCACTTAGATAAATCATAACCTAGTATACCGCAAAAACCTCCTGGATGGAATGGAATTTCCGAATCATAACTTGCCGTGATTTCGAAATCACTAACTCGAGATAGTGAATCAGCAAGATTAACACATCTAATTTCTTCAAAGGTTTTCCACCTCTCCCCTTCCTTCCTTTGGATTAGTAGAATGAGAGGAGAGGGGACTTCTAACGAAACTTCTCCCTCAAGAGCTGACAAAAAACCTCTCTCATATTCCGCTTCTGGCTCTACCATCAATATACGGATACTATCGATGGACGGTAGTAGAGATCTCCTGGAAAGATCCGTCAATGGTCCTCCGGAGTGTAGAAGCAACTCATCTTCAATGGATCCTTCTTCTCTGAGTTTACTCAGTAGATCAATAAGGCAATCCTCTCGGTTCGAGGAACCCAATATCTTCCAAGTCGAAAATGTCATTTCTTACCCTCATTAATCCTACCTGTGGATATCAGTCTCTCCGACCATCCCTCTTTAGCCGCGGAATATAATCGTCCCTTTGGCGTTCCTATTCTCCTTCCATCTATCAGTCCCAGAGATTTGATGCCCATTCCACTACCACAGACTATCATTTCAGATGCCCTCGTAATCATTCCCAATGTAATCTTCGCCGCTCTAACTGGTATTCCCGAATTCTCTAGAAATGGTCTGATTACTTGTAGTGAAATAGAGTCAAGAGCACCATCACTATGTCGTGGATGATATGCTACGCCATCAAGATCTAGGAGTAGTGGAGCGCATCGATCTCCATCAATGAGGCACTCATCTTCAAAGAGAAGTCCAACGTCAGCTCCATTACTTATGGCAACTTCTCTAGCATCACGATATGGCTGGTAGTCTCCATGTTTGGTTCCTCTAATGCCTTCTTCCCATTTGGGGGCGCTTAGAGAGATAGCCGACAGAGGCGTCTCTGGCCAACTCCTGTTTACCGACCCCTCTAAAGTGACCTCTCCATCAGAGGTTAGTTTAACGATAAGTAGGTAAGGATCCTGTTCAGGATTATCATTTCGTTCATTCGGAGGGCTTATTTTCTCTAACTTAGAGAAGACCTGTTCCAATATATTAGAAGGGCATTCTATGCCCAATTTCTCTGCATGCTTGTGGATTCTTTCAATGTGAAGGTTCGCAGAGACAAGGGAATCTGCCCCATCCCAACCAATGGCCGACCAAACCAAGGATTCGGGACCCTTCGAAGCAGTCATAGCTCTCGTTGGCGGCTAATGGATTCAAGTCCTTCTATTGTTCAGAGTATTTCATCGATAAATGATGAGTCTATATCGTCGTCATCGTCTAGTCCATCCGCAAGGTCGTCCAATCCCTCGATGTCTAGGTCATCAGCTAGGTCATCAAGGTCATCTATATCCAAATCCCCTTCTTCAATTCCAAGGAGCTCATCAACCACTTCGTTCGAGGCTTCAACTTGAATACCAGTGTATTCTCCTCCAATAGGCTGTACGAATGATTCCTCTCCCAGTCCATCATAACTCACAGGCGATGAATCAGGCTCGGTCCTGAATTCATCCGATGACACCTCAATATCATCCAATCCAAACTCCTCATCATCACTTAGTCCGGAAGACTCTCTCATCATCTGCTCTTCCAGCTCAACTTCCAAAGCTCCCATTTCCCAAGGCTGAGGGGCAGAGTCCTTTCGAGGTCTGATGAATAGGACAGCTCCAGCAAGAATCATCAGAGCTGATATAACTCCAATTAGAGTGTTCATATCTCCGTTCATTAGTTGTTCTATCCACGACGCTCCTTCTTCCCCCTCTTCGCCATCCGTCGAACCAAACGAGCTTTCTGACCAAGGTAGTATTTCCAAGGGGTCAACGGCTAATCTATTGACCTCTCCATCAAATGCTACTACGACGGTCCAATGGGATACGGTATTGTCCAATGAAGAGCCATCAAGCTCATTCATTATCAAAAGATTGCCAACTATTTCTGTCACGATTCCATCCGTCAAAGAGCCAACTTGTGTGGCATTCCTGACATCTTCAAATGGGTCTAGACTAACGAATACTCGATATGACTCAACTTGAGGATCTTGACTAAGGTCCCATGTAATGTCAATCTGAGATCCTGAACTGTCCCAGTATCCCCGAACCCCGGTTACCTCAGGTAGATGCAGGCCAGGGTCCAAACTGTTCTCATCAACTAGGGCAATTGATGACGTTCTTAGGTTTGTTAGCCATGAATTACCTGATGAATCCACAGGAACAACTGCCACCCATGTCATAATCGATGGAGCGAGACTCCTTCCATCAGACAGTGTCTCTATAATTAATGGGAGTTCAGAGTTCCTATCTACTATCATTACGGGCTCCATGTTACTTGCATCAGCGAAAGGAACTACATCAGCAAAAATCAGATATTCGTACAAGTCAGATGCCACACTCTCTTGGAACGTCACATACATCCCATCCCCATCGTCATCAAGCCTCTCTTCTAGAATCGGAGGAACAAGCCTGTCAGGGGGAGTAATATCTCCTCTGTTATCTACAGGAGTGACAATTGAGATATGATCATCTAGACCAGTCAGGTGGACATTTCCTTTGATATCATGAATCGTTACAGCAACATATAGGGGTATATCTGGCCTGATGGGAGATACTACTAGGGAATCAATTGTATTTCCATACATGGCCTCTTCGATCGTCATCTGTAGTTGCAGAACCCCTCCTATCTGTCTCTGATCAACGACAATGAGATTGCAAGAAGCCGAATTGTTATCGCAATTCTCACTCAAATCACTCAAATCATTTAGTGGGTAATCAGAGACCCACACCGTGTAGAAGCTGAAGTCAGGAGCAGTTGAACGATTCCATACAATATCGATCTTACTTCCATCGTCCTCTGGATGATCCCATGCAATGAGTCCCTCTGCCCTTTCTGGTGCATTTGCAGACCCTTCTTGATCAATTTCTGACGTGGCCTCAACAACGAGAACAGTATCGACGTTTTCATTGCCCCAGTCGTCAGACGCAACTACCCCTATCCAATATGTCACTCCATCTTGAAGTGGAGAAGAACCGAGCGAGTCTATCACCACTTGATCTGTTGAGCAATCGGGCACATATTCTGCCACGGGCCACCCATCCACTGTGCTGGGCGGCTGCCACCCAGAAGCAGGAAGGGCGTAAATGGTGTAGAAAGAGCAGTCATCTTCAGCATTTATATCCCAAGTGACTTCAATTCTGCCTCCCTCATCATCGGGAACATCTTGTGCTTGGGTTCCCATAATCATCGAGGGGGCTATACCATCATTTAGCCCACCAGCTGTTGTCACAGGTCCGAAAAGAGTCACATTGGTAGGATCGAACTGACCAGAGAAATCGACACAAGCCGCTGCGAACCAGTAGACTCCCTGGGGAGCGAGCTCAATCACAGTAGTATTACCCGATGAATAGGGTATATCCACTTCACCCGTTAGGGCAATAGCGTTGCTTATTTCCTGCTCCGCAGCCCAAATCCTGGTGAAGCCTGGATCTAACTCCTCACACATCGACCATTCGACAACAATAGTTCCAGCTGTGCCACCCGAGATAGCCGAAGCCTCTAGCCAATTAGGAGGACTGGGCATCTCATCAGTCGGGGTAGCTGTTCCAGGCCATGCCATGGCATCCCCCAATGTCCCATCTGGATATTCTAAAGCTATGGCAATACGATACACTCTGTCATCGTACAAAGGTTCGGAAGTACCATAATTGTCTGCTTCAGTTACCATTACTGAAGTCTGAGACCAGAATGGTATACTGATGTAAGTAGAGAAGTCATCGAGCTCGTCTTCACTAGGATTCCACTCCTCTCTTCCAGTAGCATCCCAAACGAAAATCCTATACCCGTTCCAAGCAGCATCTTCAGCTGGTAGCCAAGAAGCCTCGAGAACGCCCCCACCATCATTAGGGCGATCGGTTAGATTGACTATGGTAGTTGGGACTTCCACTCTCTCCCAATCATAAGTTACCCGTACCTTCAGCTTACCGTCATTTGGAGATTGGAGTTGAATATGTGCCTCAGCAGAAGAGTATCCGGGGCCTACTTGGGATATAGCCGACTGGAAAGCCGATTGAATTCCCGGGTTAATCATCTGCATGTCCCAGTTTCCAGAGTAATTTAGCACGGAAGATCTAGCCCATACCCAAGCTCCCGTCTCTGGGGATGAAAGGGTCATTGCCATGGGATTCATAGGGAGTCTCCCAGGTAGTACAGACTCAGCGGTCATTGCTATGTCAATGGGTTGCCCATCATCAACTAGAACTGTACTCATCCCCGGTCTCGCTGTTTCATTTATTCCTTCCCAGGTCCTATCTCCGATAATCACACTCAGTGGATGCGCGGTCCTCTGCCCACTAGTGTCCGACTCCACTAGTCCACTGACTGGAGAGAAGTGATGTAGGCCATCATTGGAAACCAAGTACAAGCCACTGTCACTTACATGAGCTCCCCTGGGTTCGGACAGAAGACCAGATTGTGACTTGACAAGGTGGCTACCGCCCACGTCCATTACATCGATTCCTCCCGGGCTGATCATCACAAGGTTACTACCGTGAGAGACAAGCTCACTAGGCGGCCAGGCCATTAGAGAATTTGTGGGTGCACCTACCTCCATATCAAGAGAAGAAGAGTTCCAGTGCACTAGAGGTGCTATGTCCGTTGCAATGTGGACTCCCCAGTCATCCGCGGCTATTGAGCGGACGTCGTTACTGGGTATCTTGTCAATCTGGTATGTACCATTGACTGCATCCGTCGCAATGTCCCATGCCACTAATCCCGGTCTGGTTGGTCCTTGGCCATTGTGCGAGATGAAGATCGCTTCATCATGAAATTCAGTCACTGTTGCCCCATTCTCATCTGTCACCTGTCTTGTGACACTATCGGCATAGACTAGTCCGGAGACGCTATTCCCAGCTAGTCCATCTGATGCTCCACGAGTTGTTAATACAGTCAAGTTGGAATCCAATATTGTAACTCCACCAGGGCCTCCTGCGAGTATCACATTTCCTAGAGATGGTGAATTTACGACTAGGAGGTGGTCGTATATTGATAGCGGTAGGCCATCAAATGTGGTAATCGGGTCTTCCCATTCACTCAGACTTACGTTGAACACTGCTATACCTCCCCAAGTAGCTGTCAGGATCTTATCACCTAGGCCAACGAAGTCTTTCACAATATTATTGGGAAGCCCAGCGAGAAGGCTCCCATCTCCCCACATACCCGTCATGGTATCGAATGTTTGGAAGCCCGCTGCAGAACCTTCGTTACCCATAAGTCCGACATAGAGCATACCGTCATCGTCATCGAGTATCATTGCATCCATCTGTCCATGTAGGGCAGGGGGTGTAGGGGAGTAAGATCTCTGCAATAGGTCGATTGAATACAGTCCCCTGCCAGCTGTGGTTACCCACATGGTGCTACCATCAAGTTGCATACTGTTGATGACATCGTCATCTAATAGGTTGTATCCGTATTCCCATCTCACAGATCCGTTCTGTAGAATCTCACCCTGAAGTATGGATGTGGCGAAGTAGGAGTTGCTATCGAATGTAGATGCTACCCATACGTGGGTTGAGTTGGATGCGAACTCGACTACACGTCCACTGGATAGTCCTGCGAGTTCATCAAATCCTGAGGCAATGAGTCCGGTACTATCCAATCGGTCCACCCTGTTCAAACCTGTAGTCTGCCCAGATCGGCCTATGGCATAGGTAGGGATGTTCGCAGGTACTTTCACAATCGAACAACCATCCATTCCTGGGCTCAGTACCTGTCCTCCAGATACAGATGTTCCAGATGTCAGTATTCTCGATATGCCTCCTGAGTTGTCGAACTGATGCGCTGAAAGGAGGACATTCCCATCATGAAGCATTCCACCAGGGAAAATAAGATCTTCAGATACCCCATCAGCTGAGGTCAGTGTTGATAGGAATCTCCCCGTATTGTAGTTGAATCTGTCAATCCCGACCCCGGTCGTGTCGAATCCTATGTACAGTATTTTGTTGGATTCGTCACATGCGACAGCTCTAGGGTCATTGTCTGAGAGTCCATTATTCCCTCCCTCTGTGAGCGAGTCAATCCATTCTCCAGTTATCCCGTCACTATCGGAATCCGCCAAATCGAATCTAGCAACCCCTCCTTGGTTTCCGAACCAGCTGAGCCGCCCTATTGCGAAGTGTATTATTTCGTCGCATACTAGGATATCGGCCCCATATCCCCCTGGGATATCGCCAGTACCAAGGTCCCATGATGTCCAGTTTCCACTCGTACCATTCTTGACTAGGATTTGTGCATTGGAGTTCCAGCTACCTTGTCGATGGGATGCTACCCACAAGTCGTCCCCGACCACTTCCATTGAGAAGAAGCCCTCCTCGGTGTCGTTGGGCAGACCATCATTCTCAGTCCAAGGTATTTCGAAGGTCTCGTTTACTGGGTTCCATCGGTATATGCCCTCCATGGTGGCGAAGACATATTCTCCATTGAATTCCTCCATGCCACGAACTGGACCAGGGAAGTCGCTCCACTCATCCAAGAGGGCCATAGTAGAGTATTGGAATCTTCTCATTATGTTGTCTCCGTAGGCAACCCACATCTCGCAGGAGGAGGCATTCAGTGGGAAGCAGTCCCCGAGAAGCTGGGCATTCACTCTCTGGACGTTTCCTATGGTTTCTAGATCGTCCTGCCATGTCTCGTTGACAATGTTCCATCTGACAATAGTGCCCTCTCCATCATTCCATGACTGAGTTGGTCTGACACCAATCCAGAGTTCATCCCCCACCACTCCCATGCCGTATACCACGCCACTAGTGCCAATCTGGCTACCCGCATCGAGAGTTGTTAGCGAAGTGTTGTTGTTGAGCGCAATTCTGAAAACTTCATCATTCGAGTTCCACCATTGGTTACTCCTCTGAGTGGAGTAGTGAAGAACATCTCCTACAATCACTATTTCAGCTGGACTTCTCGAAGATATTGAGGGCCCGTTTGTATTAGTCCCCTTATCCCAATCAATCAGTACAGTGTCATTCGTAACGTCTATCAGAGTAAGGCCAAAGTCCCCGCCGGCCCACATGGTACCACTCTGACTGCCTGGGATCAGTACAGTGACATCATCATCATCCAGGTATCCCTGACTTCCGTCCCAGGTGGTCAACCATTCTTCATTTGTCAAATCATACCTCGCGATTCCAGTGTTCTCGAATCCAATATAGAGTATCTGACCTATTTTCACGGTTTTCGCACGTTGAGTGTCATCACCCGCCGTCCAAACATCAATGATCTCTAATCCATCTACTCCTCCAAGCTCGCTAGTGTCGACTACTACTGCACCCTCGTCAGTTCCAGCGTAAAGTATGGGGTATCCATCCGAGTTATTCCCAATTAGCTCGACAGAGTTTACTTGTCGGGATGGCATTTCTGAGCCACCACCAGTGGTGAGGCACTCAATTAGATCCAGTGTTCCCTGGCCCATATCTCCCCACACGCACACTCCCCTGTTTGTCGCGGCGTAGATGTCATTCCCGTCGCTAATGATGTCATTGAACTCCCAGGGGTCGTTATTCCATCCTGGAATGTTGGTCTCAAGCTGATCCCATGATGACCCATCCCATATTGCGAGTCCTCCGTTGGAACTTGCACCAGTGTTAGCTACTCTAGAACCGACAACCAAGTCTCCCCCGTAAATGTATAGGGATAGTACGTCATTGTCCGGAAGTCCACTGTTTCCTACAGTGAGTAAGTCTACGATATCCCCGTTAATTCTGTCAAGAATCATGACCCCGAATCCCGGAAGCCCGAAGTAAACCGTGTCACCATCGATTGCTACAGGTGCCGCCTCGAGACTATCAGCACCCAGGGATTGCCACGAGCTTAGTATCTGCAACCCTGCTAAGTCAATCCTCATTAGTCCGCTGTCAGGAGTAGCTAGGTAAGCTATACCATACCTGGTAGCGACATCCACTACTAAGTCAGAGTCTAATCCATCGCCAGTGTCATATGTGCCGATTAGACTGATTGTAGATGTATTGACAAGAGATACTCCATTCTCAGGGTGTCCAACTACTAAGGTCTCGGTGTATTCATCGTATGCCATGGAGATTACACTATCAGAACCAAGTCCACCAACACTTCCGATATAGGCGCCATTATCGTTTCTAAATCTAAGGATACCAGCATTAGATGTTCCAACCCACACCCAACCATCTTGATCTTGGATAATCGAAGTAACCGTCTGCATTTGCTGACCTGCATAATCAGTCACATCGATAGGGCTCATCCACCTTCTTCCAGAGTTATTGAATCTGTCAATGGTCGTGTCGCCGGCTACCCAAATCTGACCGTCTTCACTGTCATCAATACTCACGGCTAGTTTCATTGGGTCTGTAACCGGGCTACTGACTAGATACTCTATCCCAACAGGGGTATCTTGATGCTGCATAGCCATCATCCCTGTCGAGTCAATAATGACTGACATTCCATTAGAGGGGCCCCTGGGGCTTCCTGAGGGCCATGATGATATTGAAACACCGTTGTCTAGCAAACCGAGACCTTGCATGGTCTCCTGTGTCCTGAACACTCCTGCAGATATTTCGTATGACTGTAGTGTATTGCCTGCGAGAACATGTAGCCACCCATCAGATACCGATGTTCCTAGGACATTATTGGAAGCAAGCGTATTCGCAGTTGACCACCTAGAAAGCCAAGTCGAGGTTACAAGATCTCTCCTGTTTATTCCTGCATTCTCGGTTGAAATCAATAGTTGATTGCCCATTGTATCCAAATCAGTAATCCTATTGCTGGCTAGGAAATTGCTTGTGTCCCAGTGGCTACTCCCTTCAATCCCAATCACGGACTGATTACTACTGAGATTGTATTCTATAGCATGTACTCCGTTTGTTTTCGTTGAGATAAAAACACTGCCTGAGTTGATTATAATGTCAGTGGCTTCCCCTAGTGGAGTTGAGCAGTATTGTACCTCTCCCCAGCTGGGCAGAGCCCCCGTCCCGTCACCTGGTGGAAGGAAACCCAAGTAACAACCTGTAACCGCCCATATTACTCCGTCAGTACCTGCAGTGATGGCTGAGACCACCAACGGTGCCATGCTACCGGTGTTTTCACTCTGTATTTGAGGGCCATTTGCCGAATTACTTAGTGACTGCGTCATTATAGTGCCGTTCGCTGTCCCAATCAGAAGCCTATTCTCCGCAGCATCCACAGTTATACTCCTGCCATATACGAGCTCGTCTATCTGAATAATGCCTGGACAACGCCACTGGCAGGCATTAGAGGCACTACTATCCAGATGAATCAGATCGTCCCCCAGAAGAACGTATAGTCTGCCATCGTTAGGATTCACGGCACTTCCGTGAACCTTTACTTCCAAGGGTGAGAAAGACACTCTTGGATCTGATGGTGTTAAGGCCTCAATTACCAAGTCAGAGATGGATATCCCAGCAGGTAAGACCCATGAGGCGTCGCTGACAGAGTTCGGCTGAAGAGAAGTAGAAAGCTCCCCATCTAACAGGCTGGGGGGTTTGTCATTGAAGTCAGGCTGGCATCCAAGCCAGTCATTGCCCCTCCAGTCTAGAATTGGTGTCTGGCTATTCATCAGAGTGAGCTGAGGTTCGTCGATACAGTATCCTTCAGAACCATCAACGGCTATTTCGAAGGTCAAATTGGATATCTCGGCCCCCGGGGCGAAGTCAAGGAAAAGATCACCATAAGCATAAGTCTGGTTCGAGGGATTTGCACCAGAAGCGATTACATCGACCCATCCAGTGTCATTATTTCCATAGGCCCCCCAAACTCTTGAACTCGCAGAAGAAGCATCATCAACATCAGAGAGATCGTAGTCTGAAAAGGAAGACCAAGGAAGGAGAACCATCAGGCCGACTAGGATGATAGCACTCCTTTTGGAGGACAACCCAGACGTCGAACTTAGGGTATGCACGACGATACGGCATTACACCACTATATTGAATGGTGTGGGTTCTTGAGCATAACATGCTTACATCCACCATAGGTGGAAAACTAGTATTTTCTTCCTCTATTTCAATAATCTAAACGCTTACTAATCGGCTGATAATAAAATTACACGGGTTAGGATAGCATCAAAGAGGGGAGGGTAGGACGGATTTATGGGTCGTTAGCGTGACAGATGAGAAGCTTCGCGAGGAAGCATTGGACTATCATGCGGCAAAACCTGCTGGAAAACTTACAGTCGTACCAACAAAAGCACACAGTACATCCCACGAATTATCCCTAGCATACTCACCGGGAGTCGCATTCCCTTGCAAGGAGATTGAGAGCGACCCAGATAGCGCCTACAAATATACGGCCAAGGGAAATCTAGTGGCGGTGATAAGCAATGGTACGGCAGTTCTTGGACTAGGAGATATTGGACCCTTAGCTGGAAAACCAGTTATGGAGGGAAAAGGGCTCCTGTTCAAGGCATTCGCAGATATCGATGTCTTCGATATCGAGGTCGATAAGATTGATGTTGATGGATTCGTAGACACGGTGAAGGCAATCGCTCCCACATTCGGAGGAATCAATCTTGAAGACATCAAGGCACCTGAGTGCTTTGAAATAGAGAGGAGACTCGTAGAAGAGTTGGATATTCCTGTAATGCATGACGATCAACATGGGACAGCTATCATTTCAGGTGCCGCTCTATTGAATGGACTTGAATTAGTGGACAAAGAAATTTCGAATGTTAAGATAACAATTTCAGGAGCCGGTGCTTCAGCTATATCATGTGCTAGACATTACGTCAGACTTGGGGTACTCAAGAGTAATATTGTCATGGTCGACTCAACAGGAATCTTGACTCAATCTAGGTTGGAATCCGGAGATCTGAATAAGTACAAGGCAGAATTCGCTAGGAAAATGGCCGATGGTGGTATTTCAGAAGCTATGTCTGGATGCGATGTGTTCTTGGGACTCTCTAAAGGAGGCCTTGTATCTCCTGAAATGGTAAAGTCAATGGCGGACAGGCCACTAATATTTGCTCTCGCAAATCCCGATCCAGAAATTCTTCCTGAGGATGTGATGTCCGCAAGGGACGATGCAATAGTGGCTACTGGAAGATCTGACTATCCCAACCAGATCAATAATGTTCTTGGATTCCCATACATATTCAGAGGGGCCCTAGATGTAAGGGCTACACGGATAACAGAGGGAATGAAGATGGCGGCTACAAAGGCTATCGCCGAGCTAGCTAGAGAGCCAGTTCCGGATGACGTTCTTTCCGCTTACAATGGCGAACAAATACAATTTGGACCTGAATACATAATTCCTAAACCATTCGATGCCAGAGTGCTAATCTGGGAGGCTAGTGCAGTAGCCGCAGCTGCGGTGGAAGAAGGAGTAGCAGGTATTTCTCCCGGCTCATTCGATATTGAGAAATACAGAGAGGAGCTTGAATCTCGGTTAGGGCTCACCAGGTCAATAATGAGGGGAGTAATCAATCGAGCTAAGAGGGATAAGAAGAGAATAGTCTTCTGCGAAGGTGAAGATCCAACGGTCATAAAGGCGGCCTCTCAGTGTATCTCAGAAGGAATCTGCGATCCAATATTATTGGGCAATATAGATAGAATTGAGGCGGTCAAAGAAGAACTAGGATTAACATTCGATTGTGAAGAGATTGATGTTAGGTATGATCCGCGTAGAAGAGGGTCATATGCTGAAGAGTTGCATCTCATACGTGGAAGGAAGGGAGTGACTTTGGAAGATGCCACTCGACTGATGAAGAGCTCTACCTACTTTGCACCTATGATGGTCCATTTGGGAGATGCTGATGGATATCTTGGGGGAGTATCCCATCACTACCCGGACATTGTCAAACCATGTCTTCAGATCATCGGTCCAGAGAAGGGATCACACAGAATTGTGGGGATGTATATGATGACAGTCAATGGTGAGTTGATGTTCATCGGCGATGCAACAATAAACATCTATCCAGATTCCAGAACACTAGCTGAGATAGCTGTACAAACTGCTAAGGTGGCTAGGAGGTTTGGTGTCAAGCCGAGAGTAGCAATGCTATCATTCTCTAACTTTGGAACATCTTCGGAAATGAGAACTGACAGGGTAGAGGAAGCGATTTCCATAGCTCGGGAACTAGATCCAGAGCTGATTATCGATGGACCAATGCAGGCTGACACCGCACTAGTTGCCGAAATACAGAAAGATTACCCTTTCATGTCTTTAGAAGGTCCTGCTAACGTACTAATCTGTCCGAATCTAGCTTCGGCCAACATAGCCTACAAACTCCTACAAAGAATCGCTGGTGCAGAGATGACTGGCCCAATTCTA
>DALI01000080.1:0-24877 GCA_002496725.1 Euryarchaeota archaeon UBA181
TACCCACCAAGGGAGTGGCAACATGCACAGCATGTTTGCTCACAACGGGCTAACCCTCCTCCCTCCCGATACCGACGGTGTGGAAGGAGACGTGGTGGACGCCCTTTGGATATTATAGAAAACCACTCTCTAGTTTGTTCTTTGAACAATGGGGCCCTTTGATTACGATATATTTTGTATCGGGTTATTGGGCATAAACATTCTCAGTATCGCTATGCCGAGAAGACCGCTTAGCGTGAAGAGAATCATCGACGAGACCCCTTCCGATGAGATGGCCACGCGAATGATTACCGTTGAGAGCACGAATCCCGTGTTTCTAGCGAGATTACCGAAGTCGGTGTAGAACCAGTAGGATATCAGGAGAATCAGAATATCAGCAAGTATGAGGAAGGTGAAGAAGTCCAGGAAGAATATTACCCTGCTAACAGCCCCACCCCCGTCTTGCACAGAAGCAGTCCATGTCCAGAACGAGTAGGCCGCAATCATCAGGAAGACAAGTAGCATCATATTTGCTATGCCCCTCTTCAATTCGACGAAACCCACGATATCATCCGATATCTCAGTGGTCTTTGTGTCAGCGATACTCATCCTGTAGTACGTCAGCGATGTGTAGAACAGGGCAAGGAAGGCCCCACTCTCAACCAAGAGGAACCCCAAGTCATCGCTAACTTCCCACCCATCAGAGCCCTCAATCTCAGAAAGTCGCTTCAGGATGTCCCTGACCACCAGGAGCGTTGCGATCTCGTATTGCTTTCCAACGGAGGAGGAGAAAGACTCGGGAATTGCCCTAATCAGCTGATACACCTCGTACACGAGGAGTATGGAGAACGGTGTATACAGCGAGGACAGGGGGGAACTGACCAGCTCTACAGCATCCCCCTCGATCGAAATTCTACTTGTGGTATGAAGGGCCCATAGCGCGATGTGCACGAAGAAACCGACGACAGCGAGGATGATAGTTCCCCTTCTGACCAGTTCTTCTGAGGGCTCCCCCATGGTCATTTCGAACAACGACTGGTTCCTCGTCTGCATGATATTGCGCCATAAAGCCCCCTTTTAGTAATGGATTTATCAAATCCATACAAAAAATCCCACGGACGAACACATTAATTCAAGCGTGCAAGCCCGTCGTAAGTAGCATGCTCCCCTCAGTGAACGTTCTTGGAACCGAGCTACAAACCTGCTCCAAGAGCCCGATGACAGGTTGGTTCAGAGACGGCTGTTGCAATACGGACAGGAGGGACAGGTCTCTGCACACAGTCTGTTGCCAGGTTACCGCGGATTTTCTCCAATTCGCCCGTTCGAGGGGTAATGACCTGATCACACCCGCTCCGGAGTTCAGGTTCCCCGGACTAAAGCCCGGAGACAGATGGTGCGTGTGCGCACAGACCTGGAAGAACGCGGCTGAATCCGGTATTCCATGCCCTGTAATCCTCGAGTCCACCCATGAGGAGGCACTACAAGTGGTATCTCTGGACCTGCTCGAAACCAACGCTTTGGAGTTGGTTGAGTAGTCAAAGGGTACGAACAGTACCTCATATACTCACAGACTGTGCCACACACATGGACAACATATACATCGTGTACGCATTACTAACCACACTAGCGGTTGCAATGATGACAATACTAGTCAATAGAAACAGGTCCCGCACTCCAAAGGTTTCCAGCAAGGACCCATGGGGAAAAGTAACCACGGGACGCAGGGCATCCGACTACTTCTACATTGAAGATTAGAGTAGGGGATGCGCCACCATGCCACATCACAAACTGTTATGCAATACATGAATTCAAGGACGTCCTCTTGTACGACCTAACGTTAAGCAGGGCTACCAATGAATGGAAAAAGAAAGAAAAGCGATATTGCCGATGAGTGGATCGAGGTCAAGGGTGCAAGGACACACAACCTGAGGAATATCGACGTCAGCCTCCCAAGAGGAAAGTTCGTGGTAATATCGGGCGTATCTGGTTCTGGTAAGTCAAGCCTGGCATTTGACACACTCTATGCAGAGGGGCAGAGGAGGTATGTAGAGAGCTTGAGCTCCTATGCCCGACAGTTTCTGGGACAGATGAAGAAACCGGATTGCGATAGCATAGAAGGTCTTTCTCCGGCTATCAGCATAGACCAGAAACAAGGCAGCCACAATCCACGTTCCACTGTTGCAACTGTAACCGAGATCATGGATTATCTCCGACTATTGTGGGCGAGAGTGGGACTCCCACACTGCCCGGATTGTGGCAGGCAGGTAGCTAGGAGAACCGTTCAGGAGATTGTTGACGACGTCCTTTGGAGGTTCGAGGGTCATGCTATAGCCATATGGAGCCCCGCTGTGAGGAATAGGAAAGGAACCCATGCGGATCTCTTCAAGGGCTTCGTGGAACAGGGGTTCCTCGCTGGAAAGGTCAACGGTAGGGACGCGGACTTCGAGAGCCCCCCCTCACTTGAGAAAAATCTCAGGCACGACATAGACGTCAGACTCGACAGACTTCTTCTGCACCTCTCAAACAGACAACGACTCACTGAGGCTATTGAAAACGGACTCAGGCTGGGCGGCGGCTCTATCGCTGTAGAGAGCGTCAGCGCGCCCAAGCCCGGTTCGGATAACGCAGAGGAGCAGAGGTTCAAGACCAAGGAGGGGGAGACCATCCCCTACTCAGAGGAGTTTGCGTGTCCAGAGCACGGGGCCTTCCTGCCAGAGATGAGTCCAAGGGTTTTCTCGTTCAATAATCCATTAGGCGCATGTCCTTCCTGCCAGGGGCTCGGGGTTCAGAGGTCCTTCTCTCACGACTTAGTGGTGGATAGGAATGCGACTGTCGAGGAGGGATGCATAAGGCCCTTCAGACGCTCTATGATGTCAGGCTGGTATAGGAGCCAGATGGTACAGACCTGTCAGCACTACGGCATCCCGACAGATATTCCATTCAGCGAGCTCGATGAAGATGACAGGGACATACTAATCAACGGCTCAGGCAGTACTGCTATCAACTTCCAGTTCAAATCTCAGAAAGGCTCCTCATACACGATGAACAAGCCATGGGAAGGAGTATTCTCGAGGTTGAGGAGGACATACACCGATACATCATCCGATAGAACCAGATCGAGGCTGTCTTCTTTCATGACAGATGAGTCATGCTCAGACTGCGAGGGAAGGAAGCTCAATAGGGCCGTCAGCGGGGTTACAGTCGGCTCGACCACACTACCGGGTATTTCCGGATGCAGCGTCCTCGAGGCACTGGCCACAGTACAGAAGTGGAGATTAGGGGCTCTAGACGATACATGGGACAGGCTCGATAGAAACCCTCCCTCCTTGGACTCGATCCAGGCAGAGAGACTCGATGAGAGATCGATGTACATCGCAACTGAGATAATCAAAGAGATAGAAGCCAGACTTAGGTTCTTGGCTTTGGTTGGTCTTGACTACCTTACATTGGACAGGAGGGCAAACACCCTCTCTGGAGGCGAGTCACAGAGAATCAGGCTCGCTACACAGATAGGAACCCGACTCACTGGTGTGATGTATGTCCTAGACGAGCCCAGTATCGGCTTACACCCACGGGACAATGGCCGTCTACTAGAGACTCTCAGAGAGCTTACTGATCTAGGAAATACACTGATTGTGGTCGAGCATGACGAAGCTACCCTTCGACAGGCCGATTGGATTGTGGATATCGGTCCAGGAGCAGGTAAGGAAGGGGGGGAGATAGTCGTCAGCGGATTATTTGACGATTTGGTATCAAGCGAAGGAAGCATCACTGGGGCGTATCTGTCAGGGCGCTCAGAGATCCCACTCCCCAGTGACAGGGCAGAACCCGACAAGGAGAAGTGGCTGGTAGTAAGGGGTGCGCGTCAGAACAATCTCCAAGACATAGACGTGAGGATACCCCTCGGCTGCATGGTTGCCGTCACAGGAGTGTCCGGTTCAGGCAAATCCTCACTCGTCACAGGTACCCTGGCCCCAGTCCTACAACGTGAGCTCCAAGGTACAGACGATACACCGGGAACCCATGACTCCATAGATGGAATCGATAATCTAGACAAGGTCATCGTAATCGACCAATCGCCGATTGGCAGGACCCCTCGGTCCAATCCTGCCACATACACGAAGGCCTTCGGGCCTATTAGGCAACTATTCGCATCCACTCCCCTCGCCAAGGAGAGGGGGTATGAGCCCGGCCAGTTCTCCTTCAATGTCAGAGGCGGGCGCTGTGAGGCATGCCAGGGCGCAGGCTCCTCAAAACTCGAGATGAACTTCCTCCCCGACGTCTGGGTCACGTGCGATGTATGCAAGGGCAAGAGGTACACAAGGGAGACTCTCGAGGTGGAGTGGAAGGGCAAGACAATCCATGATGTCTTGGAGATGAACGTCCAAGAGGCATGTGTATTCTTCGAGAACCAGAGGGGAATCTACAGAATAGTCTCGACACTCAATGACGTGGGCCTCGGGTACATACGACTAGGCCAACCCGCTACCACACTATCAGGGGGCGAAGCCCAGAGAGTCAAGCTAGCAACGGAGTTGCATAGGCCGGCGAGGAAGCATACTCTGTATGTACTGGACGAACCAACCACCGGACTGGCTCTATCCGATGTCCATCAGCTCATCGAGGTGCTCCTCAGGCTCAGGAGGAATGGACACACGGTGATAATCATCGAGCATCATCTTGATGTGATCAAGTGCGCTGATTGGGTAATAGACCTGGGGCCCGAGGGTGGCGAACTGGGAGGGCATATAGTAGCCGAGGGGACCCCCTCAGAAGTATCTCAGGTGAAGTCGAGTTATACCGGAATGCATCTCAAGGAGATGCTCTGAACAAATTTTACGGGCCAACCCTTGAGAAGGAGCACCTTCTGAGCTAACTGATGTACCGTTCCAGAAACCCCGCACTATCCGACTCCACGTTCGACAAGAGCGCCTACACGGACGTTCCGTGGTGGGATGATCAGGACTCCAATCTGATGACCATGGAGGGGACAGTAGAGAAGACTGGAATACTACTGATACTAATATCGACAACTGCAATAGCCACGGCCATGTTCATGCCAGAAGCAATACTCATGTCCCTGATAGGGGGTATCGCGGGATTTATTCTTGCTATGGTAATCATCTTCTCTCGCTCCACTAGCCCAGTCTTGATTTCCATCTACGCAATCTGTCAGGGACTTGTCTTGGGGGGAGTAACATGGCTCTATGAGCAGTACTTCCCCGGAATAGGCATCTTGGCCGTGGTCCTGACTATGGCCATACTGGGGACCATGCTAGCGATCTACCGTGCTGGTCTCATTGAGTGGAACAGAAATCTCCAGATCGCCGTGACATCTGCTATGATGGCAATACTCGTCATCTATCTGGTTTCCTTCATCGGTATTTTCATGGGTTTCGAGGTCCCCTATATCCACGAGGCTAGCCCATTGGGGATAGCATTCTCATTGTTCGTCATAGGGATAGCTTCGCTATGCTTAGTGGCTGACTTTGACTTCATCGAAAGAGGGGTCGAGACCGGGGCTCCGAAACAACTCGAGTGGAGAGCCGCGTTCGGCCTGATGGTGACATTGGTGTGGCTATATTTGGAGATACTTGAGTTGTTAGCGAAAATAGCGATTTACTCCAGGAGATAGAGGATGGACGTCGGACTGGTTCTATCTCTTGCGGCCGCAGGTCTCGCTCTGGGGGTTGTTGAGGGTGTGAAGCCCGGGCCACTTTTGACCATGGTAATCAGGGAAACGCTCTCTGGGGGTCTGAGAGCTGGGATGTGGACTGCAGCGGCACCGATTTTTACCGACGGTCCGTTGGTTATCGTTAGCCTCCTTGCCGCCAGTTGGATAGCCACTCGTCCGTCTGTATTGATTGTGATATCTGTACTCGGTGCTGCATATCTCCTGAAGATGGGCATCGAGTGCTTCTCGATAGAGCCGCCTTCTTCTGATCTGGCCGATATCGATGTTTCAAAGTCTTTCAAGAGAGGCGTACTCACTAATCTCCTCAACCCAAACGTCTACGTTTTCTGGTTCCTAATCGGGGGGCCTCTGATGGCATCTGTGGCAGACGAGGAACCTCTAGCACCAATCGCCTATGCACTCACTTTCCTGATATCAATCATCATCGTGAAGACACTAATAGCGTTTGTATTCGATAGAACCAGGGGTAATATCTCAAGAAGCACATACAGGTCAATTCTCTCTTTGTGTGGAATAGCCATGATCTTCTTCGCTGCAGGATTCTCCTATCAGGCATACGACTTGTATCAGGCCCTCTAGAGGGTCTGTGGGCCGCCAATGGGCATCTCTGTCAATCCGTCTATCATTCCACGCAGAGAGGGCCCCTGTGAGATTGTTGCGAAGATACCAATGTCATTGATGTTGTGAGATAGACCAAACCACGGCCTTCCGTACTGGTCAACCGACATATCCAGGAAATCACCGAGACCCCCACACCGGTTGTATCCGCAATCTTCCGTTGTGTCGATTGGGTCACCGAAGTCATTCACCTGGACGGTAGTCATCAGTGGATTATCGGCGAAGGCATCAGTGATGATGGTCATGTAAGCGTTCCACGTGTTGTTTCCAGAGTCTCCAACATAGCCCAAGGCAACCCTGCCTGACTCCCCTGCTGTTATGACGGGAAAGCCAGTTCCCGTCAGATTTGTCGGTGGGGCAACCATCATAGCGTCGCTCCAATCCACCCCCTCGTTCAGCGAGTAAGAATAGTAGGGCATGTTGTCCAACCCGTTCCACATTGCGTGAACGTTACCGCTGTCATCAACTGCGACCTGGGCTTCCTCGCCATTCCAGGTATTCGCAGTTCCAGTCTCCTCTGTGGGAAGGGGGTGCTCCGTCCATATCAGCCCACCATTACTGCTTTTGTATATCGAATAGCCCTCTCCGTTACACCCCATGTTGCCACGGTATAGATTGCCATTCACCCCTCCTTCGATATGTGCAGTGAGTCCCCCACTCTGACAGCTCACTGGTGCTCCGGATACCTCTGAGGTCCAAGTTCTGCCTCCATCGAAACTAGTCGAGCACAGTGGGTGGGGGGCATTTCCATTTACACAGAACGACCAAGTTGTCGCATACCCGGGAGCCGGAAGAAGGGCTGACCCTATGGTCTGATGATCTTGCACCGAGTATATCGAGGTAGCTAACTGGCCATCCTGCCAAGAACTCCCTTCATCATCTGAAAACTCTACCGTCATACCAAGAAGCGCGTGCATATCGAACTTCATTATCCGGTCTGTCCACTTGTCAATGTAGATGTAAGGGTCGTTACTATTGGGAACAGGAAGAGGGGGGTTGTACACGTTCTGACAAGAGTATTCAGAGAGGGATGTCATCTCAATCAAACCAGAGCACTGCACTACGGCTGTTGATCCAGAGGGGCCATTTCCCCAACTGGACATGTAGATATTATCCATGGAGGTTATCCCAATGGTAGGCTCGAAAGTGCTCATTCCTATGCCATAATATGAGCCGTTTGCCAGGAACGGGATGTTGTTACCAGTTAGATTCTGTGTAATATTGGCGTTCATTACTGCTTGGCTATCTAACGCATCCACTCCCCCCGAGTAATGGTACCATGTAGTCTCTGGGACATCACCCAAATTAGCAAAGGGACCATCTTCTTGGATAATTTCCTCCTTTTCCTCACCGAAGCACCCACTAATTGGCACCGCCAGCATGAGCAGTACCAACATCACTGCAACGGTCCGCATGTACCTCCACACCCCGAATCACACTTGATTTGTACGGTCCGAGGGATCACCATTGGGGTTTGTTGAAATCGAATAACACGGGCGACTGTTCATGCGAGTCGCAGCAGTGGTGCTAGTGGCGCTCATCGCCAGTATGTCAGGATCGCTGGCTGTCACGAGCCAACCGCAGTCAATTGATACCACGAAGATGAGTGAGGAACTCATCTCTGAGATTGGTTCAGAAGGGGAGATTGAGGCAATCATACAATTCTTCGAGCCCCCAAGTGACCGTATTTGGCGTGCTGTCAGGTCCATGGGGGTCGATGTAGTTACAGAGATGAGCGTTCTCAATGGGGGCCTCATCAGCGGAACATCTTCAGAACTGTCAAAGCTATCTACACTATCTGTAGTCAAACACATGGAGGCAAACGTAATTATCGAGCATTTCTACCTTCCAGGCGACCAGAACAACTCAGAGTCTATGATGCATGAGACCGTTGGATGGGTGAATGCCAGCCTAGCTTGGCACCGAGCGATAATAGGCACTGATGGGGAACTTAAGACCGAATCAGACCTGTCCCTCTCTGAGTACGACGGTGCCGGTGCTACGGCAGTAGACCTAGACACTGGAATAGACGGGGAGCACCCCGACTTTGACTGTGGAGAGCCCTGGTCGGGCGAGAAACTGATTTGGTCAGCCAAGTGGACGGGCGTTGCTTGGATAGATGCGCCAAACTGTAATTCCGACACGTCAAGTGGCCATGGGACACACGTCGGGGGAACAATTGCGGGCAATGGCGATGCATCTGGAGGCCGACGACTGGGTACAGCAAAGGGTGCGACAATTGTAGCCCTGGGAACTGGAGATGGGGCCTCAATATTCGCAGCTGTAGAGGGACTAGAGTGGACTTACCAGCATAGTAGGCCCGGACTCAATGACTACAACATACGCGTTGTTTCCAATTCATGGGGCACAAATGGAGACTACAACCCATCAAATGCAGTAACCGTACTCACTGACATGCTGACCTACGAAAATGACGTTGCAGTGATATTTGCGGCTTCCAACAGTGGGGGCAACGGGGACGAATCAGAAGACGACCTCAGAACGAACGTCTACGCGAATACCCCCTCTGCGATATCAGTGGCGGCCCTCACGCACGACTCATCCGCTGTAACCTCCTTCTCCAGCAGAGGCTGGAAGACGCAACAGCACACGTGGCCGGATATCGGTGCTCCTGGCAGGGATATATGGGCCACAGCTCCTCGAGCCACTGCCATAGACGCCTCAACAAGAACCCAGGGCGACCTCTACTACATGTCCATTTCAGGTACTAGCATGGCTACTCCACACATAGGGGGAATAGCGACCCTCCTCCTTGCGGCAGCACCATCACTCGGCGTGGCAGACTATCAAGCAGAGGACCACGATCATGAGCAAAGCCTCTACTTCAACGAATCCGCCAAGGGGCTCCAGTTTGATGACTGGGATGACAGGAATGAGTCCAGAGTTCACGAGATCGAGCTTATCCTAGAGCTAACTGCCCACTATGGACATCTGGCAAACTCATGCGAGGATGGAAATGACGATGACTCATGCAGTGATATTCCAGAGGAATGCTATGTATCGGACAAGACCGATAGATGCCATGATTGGAGAGTGGGGCACGGACTAGTAGATACGGACAGGGCACTGGCTCTAGCCCGTACCCTACAAGTAATGAGAGATCCAAATGAAGATGGTTTCCTCGACTATCCCGAGGCCACTGTTTGGGATGCATACAAACACTTCGAGGGGATAATGGATGTTCGAGAAATACCTCTGATGACTGATCAACTCAGACATGCATGGAAAGGAGAGTGGAGCCACTTCAACAACGGTCCCACTAGTACATTCGGAACATATGCGACGGATGATCGACACTATGTCTGGGTCCCGAATGGAACATTTGAGATGCAGATATCCTTCAGCTCGTTGGACTGGGATACAGACACCGCTCAAGTAGCCCAAATAAGACCGAATGTCGATCTAGGCTCAGATGGAAGTGATGATGCACAAGGACAAGGTACGGTTGTTGGGGACACAAATTACATCATACTCGCGGTCGACCCTGAATATTGGAACACGTGGACTGAGTTCGACGTAACGGGAACTGCGATTTCTCTTCCGATCACAGGAGTTCTCACCGGCTCAGAATTCATGGAGCCCCGTGTCCCATATACCTTCGATGTCCTCCTCACTCTAGATGTCACTGAAGAGAGGATATTCGAAGTCCCCCTCAGATTTGATGGATATTCGGACCTAGATCCCGCCATACCATCCGATTTCTATAACGCTGACGAGGCAATTGACCTAGTAATGATCAGGCCTGTTTATGATGAGAGCCTCATTCCAGCTTACGATACCGAGCAACGAACGATTATTGAGTCCAGTAGCTCTATTATAGCGGTCTTGGGAACTTCTGCACTAGTCTTTCTAGCATTCTTAGCAATAGCTACAGTTTGGCTTCGCAATCAGCGCGAAGAAGTACTGGAAGCGGAATTCGAAGAAGGCATCCATGGGCGAGACTAGTCCCACCCGTTTTCTATAATCGGCGGAGTCGTATCCAGCACAGATCTCAAAGGGTCCCGCCATACCATGCCAAGGTCGTCTTCAGCTGGGGAGGCATCCCAGTAGAGCTTATTCTTCAGATGCCTTCTAGCCCATGAGATATCTATCTTAGGATGAAAAAATGAAGCGACTATGGCTAGCCAATATGGAGCTTCCCAGGTCGACCATCTCCTCTCAGGATGAGCCCCTTTCAGAGATTTAGCAATATCATTCATCATCATATCTCCAGACACAGTGAGGTACCTCCCCCCCTCTTTTCCTCTCGTAAGGGCTCGAACATGGGCCTCAGCAACATCCCGTACATCTACTATATTGATTTGCATTGGCAGGTTGAGTGGGATACTTCGACGGATCATGGCCATCATTATCGCCAGAGATCCTCTGAGATGTCGTGGGGACATTGGAGGGCCAAATACCATGCAAGGGTGTATGGTTACTAAACGAGGACGAGCCCCCTCCTCCTGCGAAGCGTGCCACTCTCGGACAATTCTCTCAGCACTTACTTTAGCCAATCCATATGGGTTTTCTTCCAACGTAGCATCATCAGCCCAGCTATCGGTAGTCAGTATGGTTCCATCCTTCCAATTCATCGGGCGTATTGCCGCAGTAGAAGAGGTGTGAACAATTCTCTCCACCGTACCTCCTCTCTCAACCGCTGCAATTACATTCCTTGTTCCTATTACACTAGGGTCAACGATCTTACTTTGTGGGTTCCGGGATCGAACCACCACCGTTGCAGCCGTGTGTATCAAATCACTACATCCAGCAATTGCCAAATCCACCGATTCAGAGTCAAATAAATCCATCTCTACTATCTCTAGCTCCCCTCCACTGGATATCTCCATGGATCTCAGGTGAGAGACTCTTTCAGGATCACTTAGGTCTCTTACTGTCGCACGAACTCTCCTACCCCCTGAGAGTAGGTTAGCAACAATATGACTACCGATGAAGCCGCTTGCTCCTGTAACTACCACGAGGCCCCGTTCCATAGCCACCCCAGGCAACGGGCATTATTCGTATTAACGTCGAACTAGTTTTCCACAGCCTCTTTTTCCCCAGGCTCAGAATCGACTCTTTTTGTCTCTTCTCCGATTAACCAGGAAGGCGCATACCAATTGAGATTCCCCATTAATCTCATCGTTGAAGGCACAACCAAAGCTCTGACGATAGTCGCGTCTACAGCGACCCCCAAGGCTAGCATGAATCCAAATTGCTTCATCAAGGCAACCGAGGAAAGCCCGAAGGCGGAGAACACAGTTACCATCACAAGAGCCGCGGAGGTAATTATGCGGCCACTCTTCTGAAGGCCGACAGCGACAGACTTGGTATTATCACCAGTCCTCTCCCACTCTTCATGGATACGGGAAAGCATCAGTACTTCGTAGTCCATGCTCAAACCGAATAGAATTGCGAAAATCATCACAGGTGTCGTGGGATCTATGGGTTGAGGTGTGAAGTTTAACAGATCAGCCCCATTGCCCATCTGGAAGATCCATACCAGAACACCGAACGAGGCACTCACTGATAACACATTCATCACCAGGGCCTTCAGAGGAAGAACAACAGATCTCACTTGAAGGAAGATAAGGATGTAGCTAGTGATCAGTATGAATGACAGAGACAGGGGCAGGTTCTCCGATACGGCTTCTATGACATCCTGATTGTACGCGGCAATTCCTGCAATATTCACTATACTAGAACCGCCAAATTGCTCGTTCTTGGTATCAAGGTCTCTGATTGAAAGAACAACTTCTCTAGCACTCACACTAGACTCGTCCCCTTCTATGCCAACTACCAGAAGTACGACCCCGTTTCCAATGAAATTCTCACTGATGTACTCTCTTTGCGCTGAAATTAGCATAGCATCCATGGGAGACAACTCTCCATCATCAGATGAGTCCCAGAAATCGACAACCTCCTCCTCGCTCATGTTGATGTCGAAGTGTGCATGACTGCGTACGTATGTTGTACCATCAATACTCAAGATCTCTTGTGAGAACTGATACAGCGTCCTAATATTCTCCTCAAGGAGCGGATCCACCCCTTCCTCTGTCTCGAACACTGCTAGCGCCGTATTGGAGAGGTACTCGGGCCAGTTTTCATCTGTCAGCTCCATGCCTTGTCTAGACTCATCATCAGGACTGAGGGCCCGATAGGTGGTAATACCGTATTCCGCTTGCAGAAATGGGGATCCAGCCAACATCAATACAATAACTGCAGGGACTAGGACAGCGAATGGTCGCTTCATCACACCACTGGCAACATTGGACCAGAAACCCTCCTCCCCTGTGTCCACCCCAAAGGAAAACGGCACTTTGAACGAGTTTACCCTGTCCCCTAGTAGCGAAAGAACCGCAGGAAGCAGGACTATCGATGAGGTCAGGGCTACTGCCGTGGCACAGATACCTCCCCACCCCAGAGAAGGAAGACCAGTATTCTCGAAGAATAGCATACCCATCAGACCGACTATCACTGTCATTCCGGAAAAGAAAATAGCGCGACCCGCAGTAGCACTAGTCATTGCAATCGCCGTTCTATGATCCCTCCCTCTCCCAAGCTCTTCCCTGAATCTATTCACTATGAAGAGAGAGTAATCGACGCTCAGTCCAATCCCCAGCAGAGAGACAATATTGTTTGCATAAACAGTGATATCATCGAACACATAACTGAGGCCAGTCACTATTCCCACTGCTGCAACAACAGTGTACACTCCAGATAGAACCGGAAGCCCAGCCGCAACCAAACTCCCGAATACCAGAAGCAGAATCATCAGTGTAAGGGGGGCAGATATCAGCTCTGCCTGAACCAGCTCCTCCTTCAGGGTTAGATCAAAGGTCACATCAATAGCTAGATTGTCAGTGACCCACTTTTCCATTCCTTCAGGCGCGTCATCTGGGAGAACGAGATCATCAAAGTGCTCCTTCAGTAAGGCCTTTGAGCCATCCCTATCTAACTTGATTTCAATTTTTATCCTCGTCCACTCAGGATCTACTGAGCTAACAAGCTCAGATCTGTTCACCTCATTAGTAAACCAAGGGTACTCTACCGATACATGTTCATTCTCGGCCATTGGCGAGATTGTTTGCATCATTGCACTCTGAACTGAATCATCTTCATGGCTAGATCCCGGATGATGAAACAGTACGTGGAATGAGAAACTGTCACTTTCATTCTCTGTTGTGAACCCAATCCTCGCGGCGTCCCATCCATGTACAGACTCCAAGTCTCCCTCTCCGTAACCCTCCGCATATCTAGGCTCCAGAGTCGTTAGCGATGCGAGAGAAGCACAAAGAATCAGAGTCATGATGAGTACTACTTTGGCGTGGTCGTAGACAAAAAGCCCCATTTTGTAGTAGGACCTGTGCTCCAATGCCCCAGGCTCAGTCGCCCCTTCCATGTGCCTCTCGCGAAATATTTCTATTTGTAAAGTATAGTTTCTCATTTAATAGCCAGTGCAGCGAAAAACGACATCAGACCAGTGATGCAACAGAGTCCACAATCAGACTGGGTGTTTGATTTGCAGCATCCGCGTCGGAAGCAGTCGCCTCCCCAGAGAGTACCAGAATTCCATGCACCCCTGCCCTGTCAGCCATTTCCATGTCTGTGTATAGGCGATCACCCACCATGGCACACCGACTTGGTTTGAGGCCCAGCTCCTCGATTTTGTGCAAGATCATTCCTGCATTAGGCTTCCCACAGACATGAGCGGGCCTGACTCCTGTAGTGGCCTCGAATAGCTCCATGTATGCACCTGTATCCGGTAGTCCTCCATCTGGAGAGGGGCAGACCATATCGGGGTGACTTGCGACCATAGGAACCCCATTGTGAAGGTATATCGAGGCCATGGAGAGCTTCTCGTAGGTAATCTCAGTATCATAACCAAGAACGACGTACTGAGGCTCTTTAGATGCGGTTCTAACCCCATCCTCCCTGAGCATATCTCCCATTCCTTCTGTTCCTACTAGATAGGTTTCCGTGACCCCCTCTCTTTTCAACCATGAAAGAAGATCATGAGTCGATAGAAGAATGTCCTCCGAACTAGCTGAAATACCCATTTTAGTTAGCTTCTCGAGGTACTGATCTACAGACTTACTAGAATTATTCGAAAGGAAAAACCGCTTGATTCCCCTGACCTTCAAACGCTCTAGAAACTCCAGAGCCCCGTCTATCGGTTTACCTCCCAGATATATCGTACCATCCAAGTCCAGGAACACCGCATCAATTCCCTCGAGAGACGAATCTAGTCGAGACAACACAACACCTCAGGGCAAGACCAATGTCTTGAACAGAAACCAAGGGCTCCACAGGCTCTTCTGCGTCTCCTTACTCGCAATCATCTCAGACATCATTGTTCCTATTTCTTCCTTTTTCGAGGCCTTATTGACGAACCAATTAGTCAACCTCTTCCATTTCATCATCTTCTGGAGCTTGCTGGAGTTAGAAAGCTCTCCTCCCAATTCGTTCCAAACATCTTCCATGTATCTCTGGGCATCAATCTCCGAGAAACCGTTAGAGTGCCTCTCCTTGTCGAAATGCACACTCGTGAGTTTTCCAGTTAGTAGGGCATTACCTATCCCCTCCCCACTGAAAGGATCTACCAGACTTGCCGCGTCACCCACCGTCATAGCACCTGCCATAGCTCCTCTTCTCGGTTGGAACGAGGGCGCATCCTTTCTAGGCGATCCGAATGGGAGTTGCCATCCCTTTTTGGAGCCAGGAACAAGTCTAGAATTCTTGAACCTCTCCTTGAATCGCGGATGCTCCTCTATTACCCACTTCTGTATCTTCTTCAATGACTTCTTCATTCCTTCCTGTTTGCGTTGCTCCGAGATTAGCATCCCAATCCCCACATTCACAACCCCGTCCCGAACAGGAAAAAGCCAGAAGTAGCCTGGGAGAACTTCATCGATAAAGTGAATCTCTATTTGTCCCTCGGGACCCTCTAGGCCTTCCACATTCTCCCAATACTCTCGATAGCCTCCACAGAAGTGCTCATCATCCTTGTGAGGTTCTTCATGTAACTCCGTAATTTTCCTAGATACTGGACAGTTGTAACCACCTGCCCCGATCGTGACCAGAGATTTGAATGTCAACACCGGGGAGTCCGACCGAGCACCTCCAAACTTTCCCGAGACACCCACAATCTTGGAAGATGCCCCCTCTCCTTCACTGATGACCTCCTTCACCGAGAATCCCTGAATCACCGAACCGCCGTTCTCCCTCACAATTTCGTTTGCCCTCTTGAACATCATGTAGTCAAACTGTACTCTAGGTAGCGCGTATCCCGACATCAGACCCTTCTCTTCATAGCTATCTTTTGGTAGCATTACGCGTACCTCAGAGCCATTCGCACTACCGAATAAAATGGAGTCTACCTGATAATATGGCGTTTGTTGAATTAGGGGCAGTACCCCGAGCTCCTCAACGTGAGACAGTGACTTTCCGCCCACAGCATCCCCGCAAACCTTGTCTCTGGGCCAAACCTCTTTCTCAATCAAGAGTACCTTGTTTCCACCAAGGGAGTTGTATGCCGCGGCAGCTGATCCACCGGGCCCCCCTCCAACGACAATAACATCGAAATCCGCTCCATCTAGAGGAACGCCCCCTGTATCGATAGGCATCTCCCATAGTTCCACTGTCGCACCTCGCACTTCCGAAAGCATCACCCTCATTCAAACTATGCCAATGGCTTCTTCCCCATTCACTCTCTCCGAGTTACATGGAGAAGACCGTTTTAGTAGTGCAAACAACACTCCCGGGTGAATGGATAGAGGCTGAAGTAGGAGAATGGGTTTTCTCGATTATCAGTGAGCGTCTGGCTACATGTGCTCAGAGAAACAAAGTTGAGTCAACATACAGAGGGGACGATGGTGTAGAATTCAGCTCTGAATGGAGAATACAGTTCAAAGCCCCTTCTAGAAATAGGGACGATTTGATATCCAAGATTCTCAAAATACATCCCTACAACATCCCCCAGCTATTGGCATGGGATGCGGACACTTCCCCAGAATACCTCAATTGGGTTCAAGCATGAGGAATCATCCGACCAATCGTGGGTATCCGCTCAATGCTCAAGCCGGCCAAGGAAGTACCTCACACTTGGTGGAGCTCAGAAGACCCCATGGAACCAAGGCCAAAAATATCCACATTACTAATTCTATGTGCCGGGCTCTGGATTTTTGGTACTGGTGATGCAGTCCTTGTAGCAGCAGGAATGGGAAACACACCTTGGACTGTTCTTGCTGAAGGAATATCTCTGATAATGGATAGATCAATAGGGCAGACGACCTTCATCGTTAGTGTAGCTGTCCTATTCCTTTGGATCCCACTTAGAGAGAAACCTGGAGTAGGCACCATACTCAACGCTATACTCATTGCCGCCGCTATCGAGTATATGCTACCGTTATTGCCTACACCAGATGGAACGGTGGAGGCTTTGGCGCAAATCGCCGTTGGAATCATCCTCGTGGGAATAGGAAGCGGAATATATCTGACAGCCAATCTCGGGCCCGGGCCTCGAGATGGCTGGATGACAGGAATACAGAGAATATCTGGGGTACCAATAGGTAGAGTACGTGGCGCAATAGAGATATCAGTGGTTTTCATTGGATGGATATTGGGGGGAACAGTGGGATTAGGAACAGTAATATTCGCAATAATGATAGGTCCCATTGTGGCAATATGCCTCAATATCGCCGGATTGCTTGGTAGGACAGACTAAGGTGTGATTTGAATGCAGAGATGTGGCATTATAGAAGTCCTGGAATCACTTGAGAACAAGGAACAGATAAACCTGATTCTGGTTAGAAGGGATGCAGAAAATACCCAATTAACAAAAATAATCTCAATGGCCAACGAATTAGGCATCAAAGTCACACAAGGCTCGGATAATGATCTCTGGAGAATGTCACGAGATAACTCTACGGGGGTTCCCGATGTACTAGCTCTTGTAGGAAGGAACCCATTACTCCCTCTCCAAGACGTAATTTCTTCTGGGGGGCTTATTTGGCTACTAGCTGGTGCCGCATATCCAGTTAATATCGGATTTTGCATAAGAACCGCCGAAGTATCTGGGGCCGACGCAGTCATAGTAGACGCCACTCTGTCCAATATTGAGAGAAAGGCGGCCAAAAGGGCATCGATGAAGGCACACAGATTCATCCCTGTCTTTTGGGAGGATGGCATCAAGACAGTTCGTGCCGCCAAGGAAGCCGGATTCAAGATAGTCTCACTAGAAGATTCGGGGACCAAGACGCCATGGGATACCGATCTTACCGGAGACGTTATGCTGATAGTGGGAGGAGAGAGAAACGGTATTTCTCAGGACATCATCGATCAATCGGATGAAATAATCAGGATTCCAATGTCCGGATTCGTCCCTTCCTTCAATCTCCAAGCACCACTGAGCGTGGTAGCTGTTGAGGCCCAGAGACAGAGGAATATTGGGAAATAATGCCGAATAAATCTAGGTCAGCGAATCGGCCATGCCATCGAAGTCATAGAACGAAACCAGAGTCTCTGTATGCCCTACGCCACTCACTTCTGATAGGTTATCCAGTATCGAGTCTCCGAGATCAGACATATCCCTCGCTACAACTTCGATAATGAAGTCCCATCGCCCTGTTACTATGTGACAACTCGCTACGAAAGGCATCTTGCATATCTCCTGAGCGACTTTCCTCCTGTCTGTCTCCTTTCTTTCCCCGGTCCAGTTGGCCAAGATGAAGGCATGCAATGGGAGTCCCAGCTCCTTTCTCCCCAGATCAACCGTGAACCTCTTCACTATCTTCCGATCCTGCAATCTTCGAATCCTATCATGGACCGTTACCCTTGGCATACCCAATGTATCTGCTATGGCTTGTGTGCTCGCTCTTGCGTCTTCTCTCAGAATCTCTATGATACTACGGTCCTTCTGATCTAAATCACTGTATGGCATCATGCTTCGCAAAGACGGGTTAGAAATAATAATTCCGTCGTTATGTCGGTAATTATAGATTATATGGACAATTATTCGACAATAATAGAAAATCACTAGCGCATAGTTGATGACCTGATATCCATTCGCAGTATCATGGATGCAGATGATACCGACAAGGAGTTCGCTACAAAGGCCGTTCACTCAGGCATGGTTGAGATAGAAGGCTCCGCCACAACACCGATATTCATGACTTCAACATATAGGCTGACTGATGAGAAGTACAAGGGTTGGGCAGACGGTCTACACCACACGGTAGCATACTCCAGGATATCTAGCATCAACTCAGAGGTTGTCGCCGCCAAGCTCGCGGCTCTCGAGGGTGCAGAGGATGCTGAGGTCTTCGCAAGTGGGATGGCGGCTATTTCAACAACCCTTCTGACCCTGCTCTCAAAGGGCGATCATATCATCGCTACGCCTGACTGCTATGGCGGCACATACGCGCTCCTAACAGAAATACTTCCAAGATTGGGTATCGAAGTCACAATGGCAGATATCAGGGACCCATCGAGTTACGAGCAGGCCATACAGGACAATACAAAGGTGCTTTACGTAGAGACAATGACCAACCCGACCCTGAAAGTATGTGACCTAGAGGCGATGGCAGAGATAGCTAGTAAGAATGACTTAATTTCCGTCGTAGATAATACATTTGTCTCCCCCTGGTCCTCCAACCCAATAGAGATGGGGTTCGATATTGTCATTCATTCAGGTACTAAGTATCTCGGCGGACATGCAGATTTAACAGCGGGTTTCGTAGCTGGAAGAAAAGATCTCGTCGCTGAGATATTCCATACTAAAATCTACCTAGGAGGCGCGGCAGACCCTCATATGTGCTATCTTCTTGAGAGGGGAATGAGGACACTCCATGCTAGGATGCCAATTCATGCCTCAAACTCTGCAGAGATCGCAAAGAGATTGGAGGGCCATGATATGGTTGAGAAAGTAATACACACCTCGTTGCACAGTCACCCTGACTTTGAGATAGCCAATAGGACGATGCCCAGAGGGAGCGGAATGCTAGCCTTTGTAATCAAAGGAGGGGATTCCGCGGCTCTGAAGTTCATGAGATCATTAGAGGTGATATTCGAGGCAACCAGTCTCGGGGGCGTGGAGAGCTTAGTGGAGTGCCCCTTCAACTCAAGTCACATGTTCGTCCCAGAGGAGGTAAGGCATGAGGCTGGTGTGGTACCAGGGTTTGTCAGAATGAGCATTGGCATAGAAGGCGTAGATGACCTATGGTCCGATATTGAGAGAGGATTGGACGCCGCAAGAGAGCTATTGGTATCCAGGGCTTAGGTGTCCTTGATGGATTATGAGTTGTTCATCGCAAGTATGGCATTCATACTTCCAATGTGCTTTACTCCTGGACCAAATAATGTTCTCTGTGCGGCCCATGGGTCGCAACACGGCTTTCGTGGGACACTCACTCTAATCTCAGGAATGGCAGTGGGTTGGTCCGCATTGGGGCTATTCGTAGCAGGGGCCACCGATCTCATCGAGGAGAACCAGACGGCCTTTGATTTGCTAACATATGTAGGAGCAGCCTACATTGCTTACCTCTCATACAAGATAGCCACATCTAAGATACTCGATCAGGGTGAAGAGAACTCGGAAAGATTAGGATTCCTAACCGGTGCAACAATCCAAGTAGTCAATGGCAAGGCATGGATTCACTTTCTAGTTCTGATGACCTCATTTGGAACCCTATTCGGCACTGGATTCACTGGCAAGGTACTGCTAGTGTTGCTAAACCTCGCCTGTGGCCTTCCCGCTGTAATGACATGGGCGGCCTTTGGAACGGTCCTCAGAAGGGCATTCAGTACCCCTAAGTCTGCAAGAGTCCTCAATCTGGTGATGGGGCTATCGCTCTTTGCAGTCGCAATATGGGTTGCTATGCCTCACTAGTAGCTTATTCAGAACCAGGCTCGTCGATATTCCCAGAAAGCATCAATCCACCCAATGCGACGTACAGAATCATCGTAAGAGGGAACACTATCTGGAATTCAGCCTGCTCGGCATCCTGTATCAGTGGGAGAAGGGTGTTTGCGAAACCTACCGGCATCAGCATGAAGAATGCGCCCTCGGTCATTCCCTCAGGGACCTTCAGTCCGACATGAGCCAGTCCCATGCAGATCATCGCGAGACCCCATACCACTGGTGTTAGCGACCAGAGTCCGCTTCCAGCATTGAAAATCGCCAAGGCCACCTCTTCACGCGCCACTTGATCCGCGAATACAGAAGTAGTGTCGTTGGTTATGAGAATTACAGAAAGTTGTCCGCCAAAGCCAAGAAGGAAGAGCCCGAAGGTTCCGAAAATGAAGAGATCAGCCATATTTAGTAGCTGAGTTGCCATTCTGTCCGCACCCTTTTTCATATCCATGGAGAGCATGTGCAAACCCGCGAACATCAGAGACATTCCCAGAACCCCTGCTACGGCCATGTTCACCGAAGCATCGTCTTTGAGGAGGTTGACTCCATCCATCCCCACCTCATTTGTGAGGGGCCAATTGATGAATGCCCCCATTAGCATCAGCGGTCCAAGTACAAGCATTATTGGTGTCAGATTTCTTGACATGAACTACGGGGCACCTTCTCGATATTAAGCATCACGTACATATCTTACAGACAGGAATAGATTACAACGGACTTCCCAGATTTCCAGAAACCCCACTTGTCTCAGCTAGCCACTTCATGGCATTCGTATAGTCTTCAACAGCGTCTTCATTATCTTTCAACAAGAGGTCCTCAGCGGCATCCCATAGTGCCTGTAGAGCCGGAACCCAGTCACCTCCTTTGTCTCTGATGGACTCATCAAACCTCCAGGCATCCGACTCGGTCTTATTGTGAACGACCAACCAGGCCCACCCCATGGAAGATTCGAGACCCTTGCTCTTCCTTGTCAGGGAAACTGTGGACGGAATACCATCCTCGACCGCCTTCCTGATTAATAGGTCGGCCATTCCCAGAGGTTGAGGGAGATCTTCATTATTCCAGGGTAATCTATTCAGCCGCATTTCCGTATCCAAGGCCTCTGTTAGCTCTCTAAGGAATGCCCCAAAGCCCTGCTTCCTCCTCGTCTGCTTCTCGAGTATTTCTTCAGCAGCCTCATCATTCAGGCCGAACATACTCTGCAGTACTGTCTTACCATGCTTAGGCCAAAGAGAAACCAAGTTAGGGTGACAAGAGGTTTCTTCCATTCTGACAACTTCAGAATCCAGATTCAGCACCACCCCATCCGTTCTGACATGTATCCCACCGTCTAGAGAATCCAGTATTGCTGAGATCGCATTCTTCTCATCCTCAGTTCCAGAAAGACTCTCTAGGAAATCCCCTCTGTTATCGCTCTCAAACCAAGAATTCCCAATCACATACCCCTCCTCGATAGAGTTCAGAACACTCGCCCTACAAGACTGGGATAGCTTGGAGTCATCCAACGACATTTTCAACCATGAATCCAACACCTCGGCCAGTCTTTCCGCACCTTCATCTGGAAGAGGCATATCCTCGGGCCACCCCCGTGGCCTCCACATCCACTCAGCGTCACAAACAGAATTAAGCTTGTTAGGAGGCATCATCGAAATGGCTAGGCTTTGTGCAAATGGCTCTGTTGTCTTAGCAAGAGACGAAGGAGAAATTCCCACAATCGTACCATCTTGGAAAGTAAGACGAATCCAACCGTTTTCACTAAACTCACCTCCTCTAACAATTTCTTCTGAAAGTCCCACCGTCCACCGAACCTCCTTTCCGTTCAGATCGACGGAAGACTTGTCTAGGACCCAGCTAATCCACTCAGGAGGGGCATCAGGGGAAGAGCAGGAGCAGACGAACCCCCCGTCCCATGAGAAGAAATGCTGACCAGCTTTTGCATGACCATCCCACACTAGAAGCCTCAATCTGGGATGATTGAAATTCTGGATCCCTGCAAGATGACTCTGCTTTCCATTGCCTCTTCTTAGATAACTCGAGGTACCATATAATGGGTGTTTGAATACTGAGACTATGGAAAGGTCATCCTCGCCTGCGGCAAGCAGACTACCAGCGAGAGCTCTGCATACCTCATCTCCCCCCTTCTTCACCATTCTCTTCCTGAGCCACCGTTGGTCGTTCCTCTTGGTAGCGACATTCTCTATCTCCCTCAGAGTCATCGCCATCTTATCCTTGTGTCCGAAGAAAGAAACCTTACCGAGCGCCCCTGTTATTTCTGGGACGAATGACTCAGGATCGTCCAAAAGAGACTCCAAATTTGACTCCAGCCTTCTTTGAATTTCCTTCGAGGCCTGCTTAATGCCTCTAACCCTGACCTTCTTCCTCCTATTTCGGTCTCCGGGAAAACTAACTTCAGCTGGTGGTTTCGCCATTCTACCCCTCCCTCTATCCCGTCGCAATACCTTCTAGCAAATCACATATCCGCCTTGTGGTGTTCGAATGCCTCTAGCTCCATACCACTGAATAGGGTAGGTAAAATGAGACAATGGATACGTCCACCGCTTATCTTTGAGATATCAGAGAGGCTTCCAGAAACTACTCGCTGGTTGATTGTACCAATATCACTCAGAAGTATAGTATTCCACTCTGATAGGGAGAAGGGGATGGACCACTCTCGATCCCCCCCGCGCTCTTCAAGACGTTCAAACATAGCCTCAAGAATATCACGTGCCTGACTCGGGAGCATCGGTACTGGGGGATCAATCCCCATTCCGGTGGGGTCTAGATCGAGAAGTACCAGGGTGTGGAGCCCATTGGAATAGTTGCGCATTATCATCTCCAATGGAGAAGTGGGGAGATAGTCCCCATAGGGAAAAGGAATGGTAACCTGCCTTCCGAAACGATATGACTGCAGACCAGAAAGAGACACCGCCAGACTGGTTGCGGAAATGCCCGGGACGACATGGAAAGGAATCCCCTCTAGGTCACACCTGATTTTCAAGTCGATATGAGTGGTCGCTTGCATTGGATCACCAACGACCATGATTGCAACCCTGCTATTACGCGCCTGTTCGATGATTCCCTCTGGATTCTCAATGATGTCCCTCATAGCCCGTTCCCATTCTCCAACCAGTCCTTTCAATGCATCCTCCTGATGTTGAGGGAGAATAGCAGTATACCCCTCCAGATATCTCTTATCACAGGATATTGCCGCTTCCATTGCAAACGCTGTCATATGCTTCAAATCACCAGGCCCCAGGCCGATTAACCAGAGCCCAGGCCCCTCTGAGACAGCCGTCATTGTGAAGCGGGCTGACCCGTTGCCCATCATGAACGTGATGCGACACCTAAGAGTACCGAACAAGTCTGTACAGGCCATAATCGTCCTACTGAAAGACAATGGTCTGTTATCTCAGGAGATGAGGATTTTTCCAGATACCGACGGCGAACATCGTCTAATCCCCCTTTCTGAAAATACTCCTCCAATCCTCCCCTCTTATCTTAGTCAATACGAGGAGGTATCAAAGCAAGGCATTCACGAAGAACGTTCGACTGCAGATTGGTGGGCCCATCTTTCAAGCATGGTTGGAGAGGACACTGTTAGCGCGCATGGAGACAACTGGCCGTCAAATCATGAGTTCATAGGGGACATCATGATCGTTAGAATAAACGAGGAGGTCTCCTCCTACAGAAAAGAAATCGCATCTTCAAAGATGGCCTCACACCCGAATGTCAGAATTGTAATGGAGGACAGGGGAGTACAAGGGAAATTTAGGATTAGGGACCTCACTCCCATTGCCCACAGGAAAAACTCTGAGATAGTCACCGGAAACATTCCAGGGGGGTCGTACGATACCAGAGTCATGGTCAGGGAGTCTGGAAAATCCATACTCTGCGACCCCACAAAGGCCTATTTCTCAACCAAGCTCCAGACCGAGAGGCTTGAGACTATCAATCTGGCCAGGGAACTCAAGGAGCTTCTTGGTAGGCCGATCAGAGTCTGTGACCCGTTCTGCGGGGTAGGTCCAGTACTCGCTAAAATGGTCTCCGAGGATGACTTGGCGTCAGACGTTTTGGCAACCGATCTTAACCCGGATGCAATTGAGATGCTTTTCGATAATCTAAGGAGATGGGATGGTAGAAGATACCCAAAAGAACCATCTCCAGTTGAGAGGATATACCCCGATCGAATCATTGGAGTGGCCGATGCTTCTGTTCTTTCGGAGATACCGGGAATTGCAAACTCATGGGACCTAGTGATAGTCAACCTCCCTCATAGGACAATAGAAATGCTCCCGAAACTCATCCCCCTTCTGGATATGAGCTCCCCCTCAATGGTAAGGGGCAGGGTAGTGGTGGCTGAATCAGATATCGAAGACGCCAATCGAAGAATAATGACAATACTCCCCCCCCTGCTGCCTGGATATCCATCTGTAGAGCTCAAGGTCAAGAGGGACTACAGTAGTACCCTGAGGCTGTGCTCATTCGAAGCGTGGATAGCCCCGTTGGAGTAGATTCTGCATAGCACCTACTGCTTCTTCAATCTCCATCTGGTTTACAGCGCTCTTGCATGTGTTTTTGTTTAATGGGACATCGTGAAGAATATCTCACAAAAAGATGAGAATCTCTACCTTTTCAAGTATTTTGGCGCCCCGACCGGGATTTGAACCCGGGTC
>DALI01000080.1:25207-47160 GCA_002496725.1 Euryarchaeota archaeon UBA181
GCTGCATGATAGGCCACTACACCATCAGGGCTTGGGACCTCACGACACCGCTTCTCTTTTTCAACCTTTGATAGGGTATTATTCATCATCCTCCTCCCCCGGGCAGTGTTATGGAGGTCGGGAAACTGGTCATCGACGTCATAGACAATGGCGGTCAATGGACACATAGAGAGTGGAGAATGCTCAGGTATCTTGGCGTAGACACCAAGATATTTCCTAACAACACCCCCCTGTCAGAATTGAGAGCAGTGGATGGTCTGATCCTATCTGGTGGCGCGGCTAGGGTGGGATTGACTGGAGAGTTGGGAAACTGTGCCGATTACCTATCTCTCGAAGTCCCGATTTTGGGAATCTGCGCTGGTCATCAATTCATGGCTGGCCATTATGGCGGTAAGTCAGGTGAAGCGCCCAAACCAGAATTCGGTGCCGCCACAATCTCCCTAGTAGGCGATGGAGGTGTGATATTCTCAGGGACCCCCGAGATACAGATGGTCTGGGAGAGTCACAATGATGAGGTCATCGAACTCCCTCCAGATTTCATAATCACAGCTCGAAGCGAATCATGTGAAGTCCAGGGAATGCAGAATCTGAGAGGAGATAGATTCGGTCTACAGTTCCATCCAGAAGTGAATGACTCAGAGTATGGTAAACGGATGTTTCAGAACTTCATCAACCTGTGTGAAAGAGCCCAGAGCTAGTTTTGTTGCATAGGACAGGTTGAAGAAGGACCGCAAAGTCGCCCGGCCGATGGCGAGCGAAGAAGAGTACACGGTAAATCACAAGTGCCGAAAGTGCAATCGTACAGATAGGAGGACTTGGAACCCATCAGAACCTCCAAAGTGTAGCCATTGCGAATCAACCATGGATCCACTTGAGATCAGGTACAAATGCCTAAGATGTGGGCATTTGACTTGGATAGAGGCCGGATCCACGGGCAAGTCTTGCCACAAGTGCGGATACAGGGTCTTTGCTAAGCCCAGAAGTCAAGGTAGGCCTCACAAGACTCTCAAGGCTATTTGAGCGAGAGTTCAATACCTTCCTAGTCGACGGACTAATGTGGCGAGTTGGCTGACAGAATATGCACCTCCCCAATTTAACGGTCTAGCAGTGCCAGAGAGTGTGAAAAGAGCCCTAAGGTCTGCTTCAGTAAGTAAAGATCCTCCCCATCTACTACTAACTGGGCCAGCTGGCGTAGGAAAGACAGCGTCATGGAAACTGGTTGCCAGGCAGATTCTAGGTCCAGGTTGGAGATCCACCACACACGTTCTCCAATGCCGAGATTTATCTCGTCAAGCGGGCGCGATGGCTACGTTTGAGAACTTTCTGAGGCCCGGTGGTTCGACAGATACCCTCGCCGGAAGAATGAGTCTAGACGCCTTCGATAGAGGTATGGCCCTCGTCCAAGAAGGAGATCTCCCACCAGCCGGGTTCGAGACCCAATTAGAACCGGGAGATATCCCAGTCAGTAGACTGATTATCCTCGAGGACGCAGATCACTTGGGCTCTATCCGCCAAGCGTATCTTCGTAGAATGATGGAGAAAGTTGGAAATGCCTCTAGATTCATTATGGTAGCTAGGGCTCCCTCGCGTATCATTGATGCTCTGAGATCAAGGAGCAGAATGATTAGGATTCCAGCGACGAGTCGGTCGCATATCATTGATACACTTACTTCCATAGCTAAAAATTCTGAGTCCAATGCCAGTCAAGAAGTAATAGAGGATGTAGCTTACATCTGTGATGGAAATCTGAGAAAGGCTATCTTCACCTTGGAAATGCTAGACTCTAGAAATCTGGGGAATGATCGTTCAGCAGTGCACAAGCTCGTTCAGGCCACTACTCTTCAGGCTGGAAGATACTTGGTAGAGCTTGCGCTTAGAGGTAGAGTGGTAGAGTGGAAGTGGGAGAATAAAGGAGGCAGGAGAAAACGCGTCCTTGTAGGGGCTGTTGCTGAGATAGATCGCTTGATGAATGAGCATGGCCTAGATGCTGATGACGTTGTTCAACAACTCCATGATGTTCTAGTGGGAAGGAGACTCTCTATCCCCGACTCTCTCAGAGATAACCTTCTAGAGGCACTCGCTGAATGCGATACCAGCCTACGAAGATCCATGCATGCCCGTGTTCCACTGGAGAGGTTCCTTCACCGCACAGCAGAGGCTGGAGAGCTTCACGGTCTAGCATTCACATAGTGTTAACAGATATATTCCGAATGGCGGGCGCGGCAGGATTCGAACCCGCGGTCCCTGGCTTAGGAGGCCAGTGCATTATCCAGGCTATGCTACACGCCCGTATCCCGCAAAGCCTACTCCTCAAGAAGTCTAGTGAAGAAAAACTCCCCTTTCTTCTCCAATCGTCCGATGCCATGAAGCACGATAGCGCCCCACGCATGCACATGGAAGACCCGCTATCCCCCCTCCCAACCCCCTACGGAGAGGAGAGTGGATTCGGCGCAAAGAACGAGAGAGCATTATCGAGGATGATTGCTAGGAGAGATGCAGGTAGGAGATTCTGGATATGGGCGTCATCTATACGTACGACATCGGAGATTAGATTGACTCTTCCAGCAATTGCCACGATTTCTTGTGCTGTTTTGTTAGTAAGGTGGGAATACTCCTCCTTAGAGCTCAGCATAGGACTTTTCAGTGCTATATCATTACTCTACATTCCCACTAATATGGCATCTTGGTTTTCATCTATGGTAGCTAGGGATCGACTATCACTAACAGTGGAGGGCCATAAGTCGAAAGGATCCTATCCAGGTTCAGAGAGGATAATCAGTACATTGAGGGACCGAGGAATCAGAGAGAGACTAAGACTAGCCTCAGCTATTCTTGGAGCGGCCTCTCTTTATGTCGTACTGAGACTTAATCCTGGAACGGTCCTAGGCCCATCTCTCATGGCCTCAGGAGCCTTCTTCGGAACAGTATGCATTCTCAACTCACTGAAGCTTGAGGGGAGCATGCCAATGACATCAAAGGACTTCACTCTACTCTCACTACACGCTCCAACACTCCATGACAGTATACTGAAAGCAGTCCTCACAGACTCACTCAAGGCTCACCTAGACCCTGAAACCAGTGACTTATGGGACGAATGGATGGACTCATTAGAATTCAGCGTAAGAACAGGACAAACTCCCAGAACTGCTGTAGAACACGTACTCCAGTCTATCCATTGGGAGAACAGGGGGATCATAGATAGGAACAGATTGATTTCTGAGGTCAAATCAGTATTCAAAATCACAGCAACAGACTCGCTCTTCGATGGTTCCAATAAGTTCAATGCCTCCTCCTTGAGCAAACTGCTAGCTCATACCCGTGCTTGGGAACCAGGGCTGTTTAGGCTCATAGACAGACTTCATGACTCTGTCGCAGGCCCCCAAGGGGAAGACTTTGAGTCTTGGAGATTGGATCTAGATCTGCCTCCTAGATGCTCCGAGGGCCAGGGAGAGCTGTTCGTCATGCTCCACAATCACACTGAAAGTCCGAAAACCGTCGAGCTCGACATAATTGTGGCTAAGGGAGAACCGGCATATCAGAGCCTTAGAATAAGCGCACCCACTACTCCTCACCCTAGTACGGTTTCACATGAAGAGGTCGATAAGGTCAGTAAACTGGTTAGGATGCTAGACAGGGCAGTGGTTCTGTGGATTGGTATAGCTTGGCCCGACTCAGAATCAGGGCCTCATCCAGTCCAAGTCACACTCAAGGATGAGACAGGGAAAACACTCTCATCGATGGTTGTCCAAACAACATTATCCACGGGAGTGAACCCAGAAAGCGCCGCTGTCCGTATGACAGAAGCATCTGAAGCAGTGAGAAGAATCGCCATTCCACTAAGTGACAGACAGAATTAACCCATAGCCAATGAGCGTCATGTTCATCATACCTATCCTATTGGCTAATACCGATAGTGATGGAGTCGTGGGACGTCTTAGTACTTGGAGAGGGCCCTGCGGCACTGAGGGCCGCCATCGCGGCATCTGATGCAGGGGCAAAACCACTGCTCGTAAGCGGGGCATCAGTAGGGACTGCTTCGGGAAACCCTCCTCTCGCAGGATTCGCCGCATCTCTGAACGAAACCTCTCCCGAGGCACATATCCAAGATACTCTCTCCGCAGGGGGCGAGACTACCAACACTCAGGCGGCTAGCCGTATCTGTACGTCAGCTGTGGCCGCCCTTGCAGAGTTAGAGAGATGGGGACTAGTACTGAGACGCTCCTCAGACGGCCTCCCGCACCTCTCGCTACTTCCGGGCCACAGTTACCCCAGAGTAGCAGGTTGTGGCGACAGCACCATCAGGCAGGTTACCAGAATTCTCGAAGAGCAGACGATGAAAAGAGGCATTAACAGAAGGTCCGATCTGTTGCCTGTATCTCTAGTGATGGATAATAATCAAGCACGTGGAATCGTAGCTCTAGATGTCGAGTCAGGGGATTTAGTCTCCATTCAGGCCAAGGCTGTAGTCGTAGCATCTCAGGGGTACCAAGGGATTTGGAGCACACCCTCGCACGGCCCAGGGACCGGACTCGCAATCTCTGTTGCCGCGGGCATTCAATTGAAAGGAATGGGAGCGGTTCCCATGCACGCGTTAACCGTTACTGGAACAGGCATGGTACTGTCGATGGATATTCTAGGTTCTGGTGGCAGGATTAGGAAAGAATCCGGAGAGGATGTGAATCCATCCGAGGTAATCAGCGGGGAGGCTTGTATCTTGGACATGAGGGCAATGGATGAATCATCGGAGGGATGGTTTGATGGGACTGCTTCCAGAGTGCGTGACAGAACTGGGCTCGATATCAGGAATGAAGTTCTTCCTCTGTCCCCCAGTGTCACATCCACTACGGGGGGAATACCCGTAGACGAGCTTTGCAGGGCAGTCTTTGATTCTGGAAAGATGTGGCACACCGGGCTCTTCGCCGCTGGTCGCTCAGCTTACACTGGCATGCATGGAGAACAATCCTTACCGGGAAATCTAATTCTCGAAGAAGTAGTTACTGGAGCTGTCGCCGGTAAGTATGCCGGTGAATGGGCGTCTACAGCTCAGTTCGGGGGATCCAGTTCGATAGAGCGTGCGACTTCAAACTCGCAGGCGAAAATCGAACAGCTGTTTTCCTCTGATGGAAGTCCTGTAGGACACATAGCAAAGGCACTTTCCTCAGCGATGGCAATCGTGGATGGAAGTGGGGACCAGTCTTCTTTGGCTGTAGCCCAAGCTAGTATCAATGAGATTTCGAAGTCAGGAATCAGGGTCACTCATCAATCTAGGAAGATGAACACCGAACTAGTATCAGCACTGCACTTGGACGGCCTCCTAGCTTTGGCCTCATTGATATCCTCCGAAGAGGAAGAAGAATGAGTGGTGAAAAGTCCCTATTCACGAGAATAATAGAGGGGGAGATACCCTCTTTCAAAGTCTTTGAAAATGAACACGTCTACTCATTTCTAGATATCAATCCAGCGACACTCGGACACGTTCTGGTAATCCCAAAAGAGCCAGCACCATATTTGCATGAGCTCTCAGTTGAATCCGCATCCGAAGTAGGGAAGGCATTACCCAGAATTTGTAAAGGCGTGCTGGAAGCGACAGGAGCAACCAGTTACAATATTATTCAGAATAATGGCTCAGAAGCAGGTCAGACAGTCTTCCATGTTCATTTCCACATAATCCCGAGATATCAAGACTCTACACATAATTTCACTTGGAAACCCCTCAAACTGAATAAAAACGATGCATCTCTCCTTGCAAAAGAGATATCCGGACACATCTATTAGAATCGGTGCTTTCTCAACTGAGACCCTACCTGAGTACACCGTGAGTGGTACCCAAGAGGCTCCCGACATTGATCCTGTTCTGTCCAGCGGAGCTCTCAAACTAAACCCTAGGAAGCTTGAGAAAGTCCCTTGGGATCATACCGGAGAACACCCAGGAAGCAAGTTGGCATGGTCAGCCATAAAGTCTCTAGCGATACTTTCGAAATACTATCTTTTCAGATCCATAGAAGAGCAGGCGCCGAAGGAGTCCGAAGGAGGTAGGATATATGCTTCGATTCACATCAACGGATTAGTAGACCCCCTTTCCATAATTCTATCTCAGGAAAAGAGGCCAATAACAATGGGTAGGCACGATTTGGCAACGATGCCTTTCATTGGTTGGCTGACTAGGAGAATGGGCAACCAACCAGTTATCCGCAGGGCGGAGCAGTCATCGGGAGTTTCAGGAGCAGAATTCGCGCTATCCATCAATCACAGAACACTACTAACCATGTCTCATTGCATTTCGGGCGGACATGGGGCTGTTGTGATGCCAGAAGGAAAGTCGCACCAAGATTCAAGGTTGCACAAACTCAGAACAGGAGCAATGAGATTCGCGATCAACGCCTCAACAATCGCACACGCCAAGGATCTCCCAAAACCGGTAATCCAACCAGTTGGCCTACACTTTAGGTGCCATCATTGGTTTCGAACAGATTTGTTTGTCGAATACCCAGAACCCATTCAGATTCCGATAGTCGATAACCCACTTCACTCCAAGAGCCTTATCGAAGGAACATGGATAGAGCCCCCCGAGGACATGGTAATACATCTCAGAGATGAATTGCAGAATAGATTGTCAGAAGTCACTCCAGAAGCCCCAGACTGGGAAACCTACAGGGCCTGGCATCTTTTGGCACAAATTAAGGCACATCAAGAAGAAAATCCAATGCTCCACTTTTCGGATGAAGTCATAGGAGCTAGGCACGTACGTGAGTTGTTGAAGAACAACAAAGATCCGGAAATGATCGATAATGCGAAGAAAGCATCCACAATTCTTTATTCTCGTGATCTGGATGCCAGATCGATTTCCAAAGATTTGTCCCTGGATACAAGATTGCAGGTATTGAAAGGAGCTATTGGTATGACATTGATGATGTTGGCCGCCCCTCTTTCTATATTTTCTACGGGGCTTCAATCTATTCTGGCATGGTATCTTGGTAACAACACCGACGAGGGGATAGATGCTAGGACAACCCACCATATGTTTGCAGTATTCTTCTCACCCATTACCCTCTGGCCGATTTTCTCTTTCGCCCTCGCCTATTACTTACTACAACAATTAACCCTGGAGGCCACCCCTCTAGCACTATCCCTCGGTGCGTTACTAATGTTCGTCGCCTTCCAAATTTCTAATACGGCAATGCTGTTAGGTTACGATCTATGGTCAGACTTCACTTCCTCTAGGAGGAGACGTATTTTATCCAAAACGGAAGATGGTAAGTTGCTTTCTAAGCTCATTCATTTGATATCCCCCAAACTAGTGGCTCTCAAATAGGACCTACTCTTCCCTTGACCGTGAACAAGAGGGAGGCCGCCCAAGCTGTGAGAGATTGGCTACTTAGCGAGAAGCTAGAAGCCAGGGACGTCGAAGATCAACAGGCCCACCTCCACATGCACGTGAAGTATCCGCCAAGTAAGAGGGGCCACCTGTTTAACGTAGTTATTCCGAAGAATAGAGACCTAGTTCTGGTTTACTCAGTAACCAGAGTCGATGATGGTCAGCAAGAAAAAATGAAGGAATATTCAGGGCAGTCCCCCAACGAATGGAAGAAGTGGCTACATGAAACCCGCCTAGATCTGACTCGCGCCGATTTGGATTGGGTCCTTCATGTGGGGACCAAGGTTCAGGAAACACCAGGGCCCCTGCAAGCGTTCAACCTCTCAAGACCAACATGGCTGGATGGCCTCACTCAGAACGAATTCATGCATACAATGAGGAGGGTGTGGCTGACAAAGCTATCATTGATACACAGAATCAAGTTTCTATTTGGGACAGGCACTGGAAAACCAGGTCCTGTCGATGACTGGAACAAGAAGAAAGCCAAGCAATCTACCAGGAAGTCTAGTTCTGCACCCAACCAGCCCCGAGAGGTCGATACCGATGAAACTGGGGGTTTTGGTAGAGATTTTGACCCGGCAGACTGGGCATAATGAGACTATTCTCCATCATGCTAAAATGACCGCTACCCGAGTAGGTTAAGTATGCAATATCCCTAAAGAGCATGTAGCTAATCATTGGGTGGTCACAAATGGATAGGTCAAAAAAGAGAAGTAGCGTTGCAATGGTACTGCTGATGGTTGTCAGTTTGTTTGCTGGTATGGGCATGCCAAACGCATCAGCGAGTGAGATAGTAATGACGGATGCAATAGAGATCACACCAGACGGTGCCTTCAGTGACAGGATGGTTGCTATGGACGCGGATTCTCAGGGCAATACTCACTTCGTCTGGAGTAGAAATACTCAGCACCTGTACTACAAGATGTTGGATGCAAGGGGAGAGGTCCTCATTGAAGATACAAAAATATCCAACGCGGGGGCCCACCGAGCATGGCATCCAGATATCAGGGTCGATCACGAGGACATGATTCACGTAACTTGGACCAACAAGGCCGGTAGTCAGTGGGCTATCCTGTACACACTTCTAGATCCATCACTGGATGATCAGAATGGCGACCAGACCACAGATTCAGGTATTACCATAATCAGTGACTGGGACGTATCCTCCCATCCACAAAATAGGGATTGGGCCGCAATAGATGTTGACTCTGATAATAACCCCCATATTGTTTGGCAGGACGCTTACGAAGAGCTTGATAAATTCTATCAACAACCCCAGATATACTACGCAATGCTAGATGTCGATGTGACATCGAGAACCGCCGAATATGCAGTGGGTGAGACTCTCCTCACTCCTATCATAGGCCACAAGGGACATCCGGATATCGCAATAGATTTGGATGATTTCGTCCAGATTGTATGGGATGACACCCGTGGTGGAAAGGTCGAGATGGTAATTCCAATCGATACTTCTGGCTCCATGCTGGCTGAGTGGGCGGACATGTGTGTTGTGTTCTATGGTGGAAATTTCGTTAGTGGTTCTTATTTCCAAGGCTTGAAACCACTACTTCTCAGAGCTAATATGACAGTTTACGAGACACTCTACGGAATAGGCGGGCACACTAGCGTATCAGCCGCAACGTCCGGTAACTGTGCCACAGCCTATCAAACCGGTGGCAGTGGTTCCCAAGGGCCTAGAAACAATGCCCTTGGGCTTGTCCCCGGAGACGACAGTGGCGGAATTAGAAAGCTGAATGGAGTCATCATGAATGGCGGCGCCTTGACGATTAATTACGATGGAGGAGGGGTCGGCTCCGAGTCATGGGGGCCAGCTAGTACATGGGCATGTCTTTCATGGAAGGACGCTCAAGGAAATGTTCCTGGTAACCCACCTACACAGCTAGATCACAAGTGGAACCCAAATGCTACCAAGATAATCATCCCAGTATCAGACGAACCGCCCTATGACGGGACGAGTTGGGATTCCCAAGATACAAACACGATTCTAGAGGCTCATGACGCCTGTGTCAATGCCGGAGTAATCCCCACTCCCCTCTGGGCTCAGAGTGCGGTGGACGTCGGGTCTGCAATGATAGATCTAGCACAATGCCCCAATGGTATTACCAGCGCTCAATCTTCCAGAAACTGTCCTGGAACTTCAGTTAGACTCACGGATGCGGGTGGAAAGATGTACAGCTTCCCCACAGGAGCATCCAGCGCAACTGAGCTCCAACTGATGGTCGAGGCACTTGTTTACCTGGCAACCAATAATTCAAGAGAGATATTCATGACTGTGCTAGATCCAAAGTCATTGCTCGACAGCCCACCCCCTGGCTGGACGAAGGGAGATTCTGGAACAATCGTTGACAGTGATTCAGATACCTACACAGAAGATCTTGGTCCTTCAATAGATTCTCTCGGTTATGGTCACCTAGTCGTGGTGAATGATACTAGAATCACACTAAATGATGCATTTAGCCTCCATCCAGCAATAGCTGTGGATACTTCAGGTAACACTCATGTTACATGGATGGACGGAAGAGCGTATGGTTTCGAGATAGATGTAAATTACGAGGTATACTATGTCCGCCTCAGGTTACAGGGAGTAGGGGAGTGGGACGGTGTCGAGGAAGGACTCCCATCATTCGGGATTAAGCAGATTACTGATTCTGCAATATCCACCGTTGAAGGCTTGGAAGGAGTCGACTCAAACCGTCCCTTTGGTGCGAATTCTCACATGCCCTCGATTTTGACAGATAATTTCGACAACGTCCACCTGTCATGGCTGGACAACAGCAACGAGAGTCAGATGGAGACGGTGATGTACGCTAGATTGAACCATACTCACAATTCACATCCAGATGGATTCCCCCTAAACTCGCTAGCTACATCTGTTCTCGATGAGTGGGAGGTAATACCAGTTACTTCCTGGTCATCAAACAAACTAGGCCCCAACTCTCCTGCATCCCCTGACCTAGGGCAGGCTCCGGCCTTTGCAAATGACCTAGGAAGCGGAGCACACATATCTTGGTCCGATAACCACAAGTGCTCCGACGAAAACAATGGCGGCAAGTTTACAATTTGCTATGTGCATGTCCTTACCGGTTTGGTAGATATTGGACTAGCAGAAGAAGAGACTTACTATCACACCATACAACCGAGTGGTCAGACCACTTTCAATATGACAATTTCAAATCCCACGCCTGGGCCCCCAGACCTGGTTTCTGATACATTCTTCATATCCATGGAAGGCGTCCCTAACAACTGGACCTCGACCTTGTTCTTCGCCACTAATCATACGCCTATCTTCCCCTCCACACCCGTTTTCTTGGAAGGAGGAGAATCTGAGCCAATATACATGAGGATCAGATCACCAACCATCTATCAGGCGGATGGAGACGAATTGGCTACAATTGTCCTCTCCGCTCTTTCAGCGAAAGATCCAGCGATAAGGGACGAACAAATCACACTAGTATTGATGGATGTGGTCCATGGAATACAGCTAGATACTAGTCACTTCCAAGCCGATGTCGAGCAAGGCCAAAATGCGGTTTTCTCAATATCCATCACTAATACTGGAAACGTGTATGACACATTCGCTTTCTATGATCCGACGACTCTCGAGGGGCAGACCGAATGGGGACTCCCATTCGGTTGGGGAATCTCTTTCCCGACATCCCTCTCCCTTGATCCAAGCCAGTCGGTTACTAGGAATCTGCAGGTGAGTGTACCTTCTTCCCAAGAACCGGGAACCTTCGTGATCTACCTAAAGGGATGGTCTACTGGAGAGCCCGTTCTATCAGTGGACAGGGGAACCTTCGATATCTTGGAACTATGGATAAATGTCTCAGTCAGAACAACCGGTAATATCGTGTTCCAGCTTGGAGAAACAACTCAGAATGTCTTACCGGGAGAATGCTCCGCTTTCGATGTTGAAGTAACAAAGCACTTTACCCCCGGACACCTAGTTTTCAATACTCCAGGAGGACCCGATGAAAGACCCCCTGAGATATCAGTGAATACATGGAGATATGATAACTGGATCGTAGATTTAGACTTCAGCAGTGCACCAGGGGGTAATGGTATTCCGGATGATGCTCCGAGATACTGGTCCCAGATAGGAATCCCCGAGACAGTCACAGCACAGATGTGTGCACCGTACAACGCAACAGCTGGTCTCGGGACCTCTGTTTCATTCCGCGCTCATTTGGAAGGCGCCCCACAGGTCAGAGACTCGGTCGTCATACTGACCAATGTGATTCAGGTGTACGACCTCGAAGCTTCCGTACCCGAAACGATCCTCTCCTTACACCCAGGGCAAGAGTATGAAATGCCCACTACTGTAGAAAATACCGGCAATGGCGCAGATAGGTATGATATGGCTATCCAATCGATAACAGACTCAGATGGATATACCCATGTCTGGGACATAGACATTCCCAGGGTATTATTTGAGGAACTGGATAGAGACGAATCGCAACTAGTACCCATTATGATCAGTGTTCCAGAGAAGACTCTAGCAGGACAATACACAATAGTCCTAGAAGTCCTAAGTGAGGAGGAATACGAAGGAACTAAACTGAGAGACCTGATTACTCTCCAAGTGGAAATAATTGAGTTTCACGATATGAGGATAGTTCTTGACCCACTCGTCGAAAGCAAAATCAAGACCACTGCCCCGGGGAGAACAGTCAGGTTTGTGATGAACGTCACCAACTTCGGTAACGTACCAGACACCCCAACTCTGCATAATCACACGATCGATGCAGCAGGAGAATGGGATGTTCAACCGGGAATGAACCAACTCGATAAGTGGCAGATAAGATTCGCACTACTGGAAGGTTTCGATACAGAGTTCCCTGTTGAGAAGACATGCATTGTACTCACAAATGACGATCCGATACCACTTGATAGGTGTTACGTTTCAGCACTTACCAATGCACTCACACTCCCTGAGATGGAGGCCTATACCACATTGAACATTGTAGCAATAGTGGATATTCATGCTGAAGCCACCCTGGCGGACAGAGAAATAGGAATCAAGGTGATGTCGAATTTCGGATCGAGTGAGGCAGGCGGAGATTATGATGAAACTCCTACTTGGGAGGACTCCTGTACTCTCGATATGAATGGAGACGGGTTACCCGATAACTACCCTCCGAATTGTGATACGAACGAGCAACTAATCGAGCTCAGGCTCAGGGCACCCGATCTAGAGGTATACTCTGTCATCGCGGAGGAGAACAGGGGCTCTGTGGGAGACATGCTTTCCGTCAACGTTCAAATAAGGAATGTCGGGAATGCCCATGCGACCGATGTGAACATCGTCCTTTGCTCGGGGCAGAGTGAGTCCGATATCAAGAGGAACGGCTGCAAGGAAGAGAATATTGCTTACAGGCAGACCATAGAAGCTATCATGCCGTCAGAAGATCCAGATCCCCCAATTATTACTCTTCTCTACATGGTAGAAGCCGGTAGCCATGACATTGTGGTAGTTGTAGATCCAGACAATCTCGTGGTAGAGACTGATGAGGATAATAACATCCAAGCAGTTAGCGGTAAGATGGGTTCCGACCTGGGTATTCTCGATGTGGGCGTAGAGGCGATTGTACAGTATTCCGTACCTGCTATAATACTTGGAGCGACCTTCGCTCTATTCGGAGTCGTCGGAGTCGTAATGTATGGCAGGAGAATGGAGGCCCTTCAGAGATACCAAGAGAAGAGCAGCCTTCTAGCTAATCTCTCAGATGATGACGTGACATTCTGATTACTTGACCATCCACCAAGGCAAGGGAGTCCCCTCCCCCGCTGCTACGAATTTTCCTTGGTTATTCGCAAGGTCCCTCAGTAGCCTTTCCCTGAGAGTAGTCATCATCTCTTCAGCATCGTTCGAACGCATTCTCATGCTTTGAGCGAAGACATCCAAATCTAGGGGCCTCCTTGGCTGTGTCATGAGAGCATGAGCCAACTGCCTTTCCTCATAACCGGACAAACCCTCGCTAAGACCAGGAGAAACCTTGCTCATTACATGTTGATGCAAGGCGATAACCGCATCTCTCCGTTCATCAATGCTCTCGAGACACTCGTCTAGCTCAGATAATACCTGCATGCCCTCTGCAAGAGGGATACTCCTCCTTGTACCAAGCTGGGACACCATTCCCTCGAGCTCTTCTGGAAGTTTTGCAGACAGTCTTATCGGCCCGCCTCTAGGCATCGTCCTGTACTCTGCTCGGAAGAGGTCTGGGCCCAGATCTAATCTCAGGGAGAAGGACTGGTTTACCGTGTATACTTTCCTAGGTGGGCCACCTTTCTCAGACGGAATCTTCTCTGACTCTACAAACCCCCCATCTTGTAGAACCTTGAGATGTTTCATTACTGCTTGCTGGCTCACTTCTAGCATTTCAGACAGTTGAAGTGGATAATGCGGCTCCTTTACAAGAAACCTGAGAATTTCCCTTCTGGTTGGGTTTTCGAGTATCCTCATTGCATCTTCGAAACCCACCATTTCTAACCAACCTGTAGTTGTCTAATCAGCCCCCTTCTAAAAACCCAACTTGAGCATAGTATAATATCACCCCAATAGATGTGATAACATGGGAGCGGCGAGGACGGTTTTCAAGACTGTAATTTCTATAATCGGTGTTCTTCTACTAGTGGCATCATTTGGAACCTCCATTGTTGCCGAGGAGATCGATACTAGGATTTCAGAGGATTGTGAAGATTTGGCTGGCTCAGTAGGACAAGTTGTAGGTGCAGATGAGGGGCAGTGCCAAGATGCAAGAGATCTAAGAGACACTCTGAAATCCCTCACTACCCCACTACTGATCATAGGTGCAATACTCTTTATTATGCCAATATTGACCTCATACTTACTAAAGCCTAGCGACAACTAGAACCAAAATATTGAGTGTAGCACCATTTGCTTACTCATTGACGCCTTCATCCCAACTTTCCCACTTGACAGTGCCCTCTTCCGAGCCTTCCTCTTGGGTGGCCCCCTCCTCAACAAATCCTAGGAAAGGACTTGGTACAGGATCCTCCTCTCTGACATCCTGACTCTCTCGGTATGCTTCGAAAACTTCAGAGGTAGTCATAATTGGTACCTGAGGCCCAATTTCGATAGATACCCCCCGGTTCCTCCTCCAACCAATAAAGGCGAGCATGAGGGCCACCAATCCAAACGGCCCACCCATGCAACAACCAGTTACCATGAGCAATATCCATACAGAGCTATCTTGGAAAATCATTGTTTGAGCACGGATGTCATCCACTAGCCACAAATCGCCTTCTTCTGCATCGTTGAAAAGAACATAGCTCCCACTTTCATCTGGAGTGAATACTCTAACTATCATAAATTTAGGACTATTCGAATCCAGTTGCCTATCCACATGCAGTATTCCTGGCTCATTCCATTCGCAGTCCTCTGAATCCAAAACCAGACGCAAGTCAGGGCCAGGCTCAGAATCTTCCACAATCCTCAACGCAAGATACTCTCTCTGGCCTAAAATAGAACTAGAGGAGAGATTTACACTGATACTCTCTCCAGGACCCACTACCGCCTCATTGAATTGGAGAGGATCAAGATATTTTTCACTATCTTCGGATGCAGAGCTCCAAGCCACAGCAAACATCAGAAGCAAGAAGAAAGAGGCCGCTGAAAGGACCTTGGCCCATCCCATGATGTCCCGGCCCATGTAGTCAGCCAAGGATGCCCCTCTTTCAGTATTCGCAGTCAGTAACCAAGTCCAATTGCATCTAGTTTCTCAGGCAGATAAGTGTCAGTAACGAAGTCAAGACCGTATTTCGCCAATGACTGCTGCTCCGCTTTCTTCCCCATTTCCTGCATCAGCTTAATTTGTTCTTGCCACCAACCAGTATTGAACCGGGGGTCACTCAGCTCAGCCTCCAAGGCACTAGTATCCTGTTTTGATAAATCATCACTGGGGAGATCATACGCCAGTATATCATCGGCTGTAATCCCCAAGTATGTGGCCTCTTTCGTTGCTAGATATTCTGAAATATGAGCGGTTTTTATTGCTCCATAGGCAATACTAGCGAATATCCGGAATGACCACGGATCACAATCAGTAAACACTACTACGGGCTTCTTCCACTCATCGCTAATCCTCCTCATTATCCTCCTTGTAGATCTAGCTGGCTGACCCTTGAGATGGATAAGTGCACATCTCGACTCCTCATCAAACCCATTTTCTATGAGTCGATCGAACATACCTCCAGTCTCTATAGCCATTATGAAGTCAATATCCTCATCCACTAGCCTAAGCTTCTCCTCCTCGACATTGTATGGTACTCCATATCCAGAGTCCCCCACGTCATCTCTACAGTTTATCCTCATCCAATCCCCTCTTCGGTTCTTCTCCTCAACTGTGATATTCCCAATTATTCTAGCACCATCTTCTTCAGGTCTGAGTCTGAAATCCTCCCTCAGACACTTCGTTACTATCTCTAAATCCTCAGCTAGATTGTTACTCTCGTTTTGTGAGCCGAACTTCCCATTGCCCCATCCCTCAGAAATATAGTACATTTCTCTCAGAGTTGAAGACTTCCCTCCATCTATCATTTCCTCAATGAATTCTGTGATATGCAAAGTCCGCAATAGTTGCCTCGCAGATCCAAGTTTTGTCGCGTCTCTCACAGTCTTGCTTTTTCCATATTTGAAAACACCCAGCTTGTTATCAAACGAGATATTACTCTTCGATCTTACAGGGAGGGTCATTCTCGGTGGCTCCCCCCTCTGCATCCTATTATGCATCTCTGCGGCTACCTCGTGCAATGACTCGACAACCTCCTTCCTACTCTTCCGAGGTGAGGCACTCATTGCTCATCACCTTCCATCCCAAACCAATCGGTATTTGGCGAATCATCTGAATTATTCCCGTCCATGCCATCTTCCTCCCTAGATTGTAAATCGCGATTAGCATTATCGTATGTTGAAGCTATCTCGATAGAAGCGGCACCCTTCATTCGTACCTCTTCCACTGCCGCCTCCAAAGCCTCAGCTTTTCGCTGCTCCTCAAGAAGTGACTCATCCATCTTAGTCGCGCCAATTATCTCACCATTTCCCCTGAAGAAGATATCTGCCTCATTCCAATCGCCCTTGGACAAACCAGATATTCCGAACTCCAGGAGAGTCGAAGTTCCAGGGTCCAAGGTATCCAATCTCCAAGCCCAAAGACCACGAGCCTCTTTCCTCCCTCCTCTCGGATTAAATTCCATTGAAGTTTCCATACTCTCCGGCCACTTGGCTAGAATAGTGTAAGCTCTAGCCCTAGCAGTGTAGTTGTGTATGCTTATAGAACACATCGAAAGACGCCTCTCTTTATCCCATGAGAGAATTTCTTCTAGGAATACCGCATTCATAATTTGTGTGATAACAGGTGCTAGATCTGGCTCCTCCCTCCCAAGCAATTCCGAGGATTTCTTGGAAATCTCAGGAAGGATGATGTTAACGAGCTCAAACTTCTCTTTCGCCTTCTGCCTTTGGGAACTCTTCTTCAGATGATTCTTGAGGCCCCTTCCAACCTCCAGCATCGCCTTTCTAATCTCATCAAAAACTTCCTCATTGTAGGAGACCGCCTCCTTTGCCTCACTAGTGAATTGAACATTCGTAGATGCTAGGTGGACCAATACTGCCGCAGGCCCCTTAGGGATGCCACTTCCACCGGGTTGTTCCAAACCGTAACTCTTCCAATTGACTGCTTCGAGGGCCTTGGTAAGCAGACAACCGCCTTGCTGATACATCAATGGAACCCTATTTGCAAATCTCAGTATCTCTATAGGGCCATCAGCGGTGAGGTCACCACCGAAGACCAATCCAACTTCAATCTGGAAAGGATTTCCCTCGCTCACCGATGGGTTTCTCGTCACCGTCGAAGCAAAGCGCGAGTCAATCGCCTTAGACAAGCCCTTCTTGATTAGCAAGTCCTCTATTGGGGATAAGCAATCCATAGGAGGCTTGAGCAACTTCACGGTTTTGAACGCTGAAATCATTTCCTTCGCCTCCTCCGACTTGATTCTCTTAGGCGTCCTAGACTCCTCTACCTCAGCCATTTCCAAAATTTCCTTGGCAGCGCGAGGGCTGACCCCTGAGAAATTATGCTTTAGGAACGAAGTCATCCTCCGATCTGTAGCTTCTCTCAACATCCGCTGTAAGGTGCCTAGCTGTATCCCGTGTGGATGTGGTTTAATTTCCTCAACGACCCTTGGTAGTTTGTTACTAGTCCTAATCCAATGCCCCTCCTCAACTATCAGGCCCTCCTTGTCAAACACAGTTAGTGATATAGAGGCATGGGGATTCACTATTGAGGTCATTCTGAGATACTGGAAAACAGACTTCTTTCCTCTCTGATACTTCGCCTTCATGTTGGTCTTGATCCTCAGACCATGGGAAACTTCCTCTCCACTTTTCTCATCAATCCATATGTCCCTCTTCTCACCTGATTTGATTGCTTTATTCTTCTTAGTATCAACGCCTAGGTCGACATAGACTGCCGATGAATCGCTCCGTATCTTAGATACCACATGGGTTTTCGAACCAGTAGTTAGTTGGCTGTACATCACAACCCCAGTTATTCCTATGCCCTGTTGCCCCCTAGTCTGTCTTATGGCATGAAACCTAGATCCAAGTAGAAATTTTCCGAATACGTTCTCAATTGCATCTCTAGGTATTCCTGGGCCGTTATCTTGTGTAATCAACTCGAGCTCATCGCCCTTCGTCCGACGTATCTCCACTCTGATATCCGGAAGGATTCGAGCTTCCTCACAAGCATCTAGAGAATTATCAACAGACTCCTTAACCGCTGTAATGATAGCTCTCGGGAGCGTATCAAAACCTAGGAAATGCTTGTTCTTCTCAAAAAACTCACTTATCGATATCTGTTTCTGCTTGCTTGAGATTTCCTCTGCTTCGTTCACGCCAATCACTCCATCAGGTCCTCCCAATTCCCTAATGGAACGGGGCCTGCTTATGGTTACACTAGCCCGTACGCTGATACCTATTGAATGATACTGAGATACAGCTCGAAAACTCCTCTCTTCACAGTCTCCGATGACTACCCGAAAATACGGTATGCGAACATTACATTATATGTGTAGAAGAATGTTTGATACACTCCTTCAATAAGTGAACTGAAATCGAACAGGCATGAATAACAGAGTTACTATGATGACAATGCTAGTGATTGCCAGTCTTTTGGCCTCACCCATAGTTGTCGCAGACGACACTCAGGACATACCAACGAACGCCCAGAACACTGGAGTGCACGACTCTCTCGTGGCGGCTTTGTCGCATGCAGGACTCGTTTCCGCACTGCAGGCAGACGGACCATTCACTGTCTTCGCACCAACTGACGATGCTTTTGCAGCCGCAGGAATTGACCTCTCTACATTCGATACCGAAGAGGAGAACGCAACACTGAGCGACATACTATTGTATCACGTCGTCAGTGGCTCAGTTACCGCTTCAGACGTTACCGATGGAATGTCTGCCGAGGCACTCAATGGCGATGACCTATCGTTTACCGTGTCCGATGGATCAGTCATGGTGAATGATGCAACAGTCACTACAGCAGATGTAATGGCTTCGAATGGAATCATCCACGTGATCGACAAGGTGCTCATGCCACCAGCGGATTTAGGAGATATTCCAACAATAGCTCAGGGAACAGGAATCCACACCTCATTGGTTGCTGCTGTAGTCCAGGCCGAGCTCTTGACAACACTGCAGGGCGATGGGCCATTCACGGTCTTCGCACCAACTGACGATGCATTCACGGCAGCTGGAATAGACCTAGCCGCACTCGACACTGACGAGGGCAAGGCAACACTGACTGACATCCTCCTCTACCACGTAGTTGCGGGCGCAGTGCCATCATCGGCAGTCACAGACGGAATGGTGGCTACTGCAGTAAATGGGGATGACCTGATCTTCACAGTAGGCGCTGGTGTCATGATTAACGATGCCAATGTTGTGCTAGCAGACGTACCTGCGTCCAACGGAGTCATTCATGTCATAGACAAGGTTCTCATGCCTCCGGCAGACGAGCCAGTACTTCCAGATGGTTGCGACTATGTTGTTGGTGTCGATGAGTCGGGTTACGCTTTCGATACACCAGAACTATCGATAGATGTAGGTCAAACCGTATGCTGGATATGGCAAGACGAGACAATGGCACATAACATCGCACAGATAGAGAATGAAGGCGATACACAGAGGATGCTTGGAGGAACGTACAGTGGCATGTCAATGATGTCAGTGGACTACCGAGTAACTTTCGATGAGAATGAGACTTTCATGTACATCTGTGAGCCACATGCAACCATGGACATGGTAGGCAAGGTAATCGTAGGTACTGGAGTCAACGAAGTAGTCGAGGATACCGACAGTGACTCAGACAGCGATAATACTGTTCCAGGATTCACTGCTGGATTGTCAGGATTAGCTCTAGCTGGAGCTGTCATCATGTTTGGTGGCAGAAAGTCCGGACTTTAGACGTAAAAAGCCCTTCATCGGGAGAAAACATCCGGCTCCCAAGCCGTGATTCTCCCGGTGAAGGCACTAGTCATCACTGTTAACGGACTGGCCAAGTATAGTTTGCCAGGCCCAGATCTTCCCTGAAAATTTCTATTTATCGCTGAGACGGTTACCTGTTCCGAATCTTCACTAACTCCCGGGCCAGCTCCTATACAAGCTCCACAGCCAGGATCAATCAGATGCACCCCAGCTTCCTCGAATGTTTTGGTCCAGCCCCTAACTTCAGATAGATCCTTTACAGATTTGGAACCAAACTGAATGTAGCAGTCTACTCCCTCGGCGATCCTTAGTCCCGCATCAAGGGCCGCCTCACACACCATTGCATAGAATGAGAAGTCATCATCTTTGCCAGCTGTACACGACCCTGCATATGCAATATCTATCTTCACATCACCAATTTCATCGATGTATGCCCCGTTGGTTGGATCAGACGGAACCCCTTCGTCAGGATTACCAGGATGAGCAACCATAGGGCGAATATCGAACAAATTTATCTCATGAGTCCCCCCTTCGTAGTGGGCCCCCTCATCTGGTAAGACGAAGGACTCTCTAATCTGATCTTCAGACAGATCGTGTCGCTTCCTTAGCAACCACTCCACCGTCCTGTCATCGGCTTCACAGATTCCTGTCTTGGCACTACACTCTGTAGCCATATTGCACAAAGTAGCCCTCTCATCCATTGACAGATTTACCAATCCGGGTCCTCCGAATTCCATACTTCGGTCCAGAGTCTCAGAATTAGCCGCATACTTCCAAAGGATGTGGAGAATTATGTCCTTTGCAGTACAACCAGGATCTAGTTCTCCAACCAGTTCGAATCTAATACTCTCAGGCACATTCACGAATGAAAACTGGTTATGCACTAGATTAGCATATTCAGTAGAACCTACTCCATACGCTAGTGCGTTAGAAGCGCCCCCCATGCATGTATGCGAATCCGTGGCTTGAATGAAATCTCCAACATCTATGAATTCCTCTCTCGCTACCTGGTGACATATTCCTGGGCTTATTCCTCCTACTGCCGAGTAGTCCCTAACTCCTGTGTGAACCTGAAAGTCCACTTGCATGTCTCTGAGGGTCTGTATCTTATCCTCGAATCTACTGAATCTCTGTACGCCGGTGGCATAGAGCAGATGGTCCTCAAAAACGGCGAACTTACTGGGGTTAGGTAATGAGTAAGAAATTCCATATTCCTCAGAAAGAAACGTGTGAACCTGTGCAGTAGTGAACTCATGGGAATATCCCCCATCCACCTGAGCTAGAACCGCATCACCGGGTTTAACGAAATTGTTACCCTCACCATCCCCGAGAAGCTTGGATGCAATCATCTTCTCTACCATATTCATAGGCCTAGGGGCACACTTATTCTCTGGTAAGATAATATCTCCCGATTTCAACTTCTTCGCAAAGGGAAGAATTCCCCCACTCTCTAAAATTAGTTTACTTATCGGGTCGTAGCCTTCAGTGAACTCGGAAAGAGGAATACTCTCCCCTCCCTGAAGCCTCTCGAGCATGGAATGATCTCCCATCAATTGTCCTAGATTCAGATTATTCCTCTCATGTATGGGGGCGAATGACTCAGCTATCACAATCCTGATGCCTGACCATCTCTCACACTGTGGTGCGGTTTCTCTACTGGAACCAGTTCCCTTCCTATGTCCGGACACTATTACTTCGAACCCCCCGTCCTTCAGTGCTCTCTGTGCAAAAACCCTTTGACCGCCATGAAGAAGCCCAGCGTAAGCATTCTCTGCGATTTCAGATGGTTCATGGTCAAAACAAACCCAAGCAGGGGTCATCACGTCTGTATTGATGTCATCTAAGAGATCCCCGACTGAAAGATCTGCCATCTTCAGATCAAGCCCTTCGTATAGTTGCCTTCTAATTAGATCCAAATCTTTAGTCAGGAACAACACTCTTTTTCCAGGAGTAAGACTGATGTTTTTTGGGGGCCAGTGTCCACTCATCAATCAACCACTCCTAAAACCTCCAACGCTTCGTTCTATTTCACGGTTCTCGATAGAG
>DALI01000052.1 GCA_002496725.1 Euryarchaeota archaeon UBA181
CAGAAATTATGAAAATAATTTCTTTGGGGGTCTCATGCACCAAATTATCCAAATATCACTACTAAATGAACAGCTATCGCCATTACATGAACAAAACTCATCAAGTCGCGCTAACCTAGACTCATCTAATGTCCATTGGACTCATTCTAAATATAGGACAATAAACTCTGGCATAGAGAAACCAGTGTTCCGATAGTAGGATTACTTGATCCCGCCCTTCACGTATCTCTGGGTCCACTTCAGCCTTCGTGGATTCCTCTTGAGCTTGAGCGCGTTCTTTCGAGCTTTACTATCCTTGAACCACATCACTGAGCCATCTCTCTTGATGTACATAATACCAGTTCCAGGCTCAATTTCCTCACTCGTAAAGCTACATACTCTGGTTTCTGGCATGATTACACCTCAACGATTACCTAGGCGACGAGCCTCTCTACCAGTATCCTTCAACATGAGTATATCACCGACACGAACAGGACCCAGCACATTCCTAGAGATTATTCTGCCAATGTCTCTAGGGTTTGCTGAGTCATCTACTCTGACCTTGACTTGAACGGCTTCCCCACTCATACCTGTCCTACCAACAATCTCAACAACCTCAGCGGGCCATGATTCTTGAGCCAAACTTCCAGCCTCCAATTTACTTCGATAGTGTCTCGTAGTGTCCCTTCACTTCATTGAAGAGATCTTGAGCCTCTTTTCCTGCTTCAAGAACCGCTATAGCCGCTGTTCTAGTTCCAGCAGTCATTCCAGCTGAATCTGCCAGATATCCCTGATCCTCGACATAGATGAATGGAATTCCCTTCTCCTTGCAAATCATTGGGACATGAGCCAGAAGCTCTCCAGGATTGACGTTCTCTGCCATCACGATCATCACAGCACTGCCTCTCTCAGCAGCCTTGGTTACTTCGTTGGCACCCTTCTTTAACTTGCCTCGGCCATCCTTGCCAATCGCCTTCACAAGTTCGTAAACTTGCTCTTGTATGTCTTTCGGGGTCTCAAACGCTATGTGAACACTCATTGGATACATCTCCTCGTGCTGGGTAAGTCGGCGCAGGACATGGTCGGTATAAACGCAACGTATCGTGAACAACTTCTCCAGGGGTCAAAATCAATCCAACATTTCCCTAAGTCCACGAGCTAGTGCAGGGGCGGAACTCACAACCGCTCTCGGGTTCTTTAGAGAGTCAGTTGTGTAAACACCATCTACATGGTTAGCCAATCTAGAAAGTGCGCCCCCTGTGAATAACCCGTGTGTGCATGCCGCGTAAACAGCAGTTGCACCCTGTCTTCTGAGAGCGTCACTAGCCCTACAAATCGTCCCACCTGTACTTATCATATCGTCAACGATCGCTACTACTTTCCCCTTGACATTGAGATCTTTTGCCTGATGCTCTATTGTGTGAGCGTCTATCCTAGTCTTCTCAAGATAACTGAACTCCCATCCTCCTATAGATGCCACCTCACTTGCCCTATCAATCGCCCCTTTATCCGGGCTCAAGATGAAGTCAGGATCTACCTCCTCCTTGAGTCTTTGAGCTATCTCAGGCATCGAGCTGACGAAATGTATTGGGAAACTAGAGCTCTCCAAGACTCGTGGCTCGTGCAAGTCTAGGATAACCATTCCATCACAGCTTCTACCCAGTATTTCGGAGATTACCCTCGCAGAGATAGTTTCCCCGGGAGAGAAACGCTTGTCCTGTCTGGCATAACCATAGTAAGGAACTGCTAGAAAAACTCCCGGCCCCACATCTCCAGCAACCTGTACCCCCTCGTTCTTGTAGTTCTCCAAGTCCCCTCTACGAATATCATTGATCGCCTCAAGCATCAGGATAGTCCTCATTATTCCAGAGTCCGGAAATGTATTGGAAACCAGTATCACTGACTCGGATCTAATTTCATCAAAAGAGTCACTGGGAACTCTAACATAGCCCTCTCCATCAGGAAATTTTCTACTTTCAATTTGTATTGACTTCATTCCCAGAATTTTCGATAGGGAGTGGGCCAATTCACGGCCTGAGGAGCCGCTTAGGACTGGCATGTGACAAGAAGGCGAACTGAGCCTCCTTCATGACGCTGCCGCTTGTTTTGGTACAAATGGTGGGCATGACAGGATTTGAACCTGTGGCCTCCCGGTTATCAGCCGGGTGCTCCAGCCAAACTAAGCTACACGCCCTTAAGCAACCATGCGACATGGGATTCTGATTTGAAACCTACTCAGCCTCATCGAACTCTTCAGCGTCATCCCCATTAAGCTTCAGGAAGCTTGGTAAAGTGGTTAGACGCTTTACTGTACACCTCAGAATTACCTCATCTAATCTTGAAGTAGTCCTTGCGAGCTGACCCACTGGAATTATTAGAGTATCTGGAAGCCCATGCTTCTTCTTCACCATGAAATGGGGATTTACTACTACTCCCCTGTATGTTCTCTTGATCTTCACCATTCCAACCACATTTCCTATGTCTATGCCATCATTATCTAGAACGGCCCTGTCAAGCAGTTCATCAGGAGCGAATAACTCCTCTGAGATCCTAACAGTGTTCCTCCATCTTCTCTGTAGCTCTCTCATGGACTTCGAGAGTTTTATCGCTCCATCCGGCCTTATGCTGTGTACTAGCTCCTTAGAGAGGGGTGCGCTATCTGCAGGCTTCCTCATGAATTCTTCAGCCACTCCTGGGACGACTTGCAATCTCAGTGACTGTACACATTCATCTCTGGGGTGAAAACGTTCACCTGTGATCACACCTACGAATTTGTCCCCCACATAGACATCTCTCTGTAGCAATTCCTGTATTCTGTATTCATCGTTCATTTTCTCACCAATCAGACTTGAGCTGCATCCCCCGCGCTTCCTCTTCATCACTTCAGAGTCCGGATTAGCACTTATACTATACTATCATTAAGACTGATAATCTAATTGAAATTTTTACTATTAATGCAATATTCCTATTGAAAATTTAAAGTGTGTTTAATTTTTTTATAGATTATCAGAATTTTAGTTTCTACTTCTGGCCATGTTTTTCTCGGCCTGGGCAGATCCGTTATCACGAACCTTGATGAGCGACCTACAGTTCGGACAATCGATGTCTACCAGTCTAGATATTCTCCATTCGATTCGAAACCGCACCGGGAAGTGTTCTACAACGGGACTATCAGACGCCATTCTACAATCGTTCATCGGCTCAGATCCATCCTTGGAAAAGGCTATTGAAGAAGCCAGAGATGCATTCGAACAGCTCTCCTTGGAGTCCGGAGTGGACATCATCTCTACCGATGAGGATTCACTAATCGAGACTCTTCAGTCAGATTTTGTCAATTTTTACTCTGCGGCTACGGTCAATCCCTATGTTGCGATTTCAGCTAGAGGTCCGTGGATAGTGACCTCGCATGGTGCCGTAATCCATGATAATGGGGGATATGGTATGTTGGGCATGGGACATGGCCCAGATAGCGTTATCTCATCCATGCAAAGAAATTGGGTTATGGCTAATGTCATGACTCCCTCATTTAGCCAGAAGAGGCTAGCGGATAGATTGAAGATGGAGATTGGGCATACACGGGAAAAGTGTCCATTCGATCGATTCATTTGTATGAACTCAGGCTCAGAATCTATGACAGTAGGGATGAGAATTTCTGATGTTAATGCTCTGAGAATGACTGGCCCAGGTGGTAGGCATGAGGGTAAACCCACTCGTATGATAGCAATTGAGAGGGCGTTTCACGGCCGTACCGATCGTCCAGCACAGATTTCACATTCTTGCATGGATGGATATGATAGAAATTTGAATACCTTTCAAAATCGAGATAACCTTTCTCTAATTCCAGCTAATGATATCAATGCGCTAAAGGATGCTTTTGAACAGGCAGATGAAGATGGTGTTTTCATAGAACTATTAGCAATAGAGCCAGTTCAAGGGGAAGGGGCTCCTGGAGTATGTATTGACAGGAGCTTCTATGATGAGGCAAGGAGATTAACTAAGGAGCACGGGTCAATGTTAATTATTGACTCAGTGCAAGCTGGGATTAGAGGTCAGGGTTGTCTAAGTATCGTTGACTATGATGGCTTCCAAGACTCCGAGGCACCCGATATGGAGGCTTGGTCTAAGGCAATTAATGCTGGACAATTCCCCCTATCGGTAGTTGGAATGACAGCCGATGTTGCAGAACTTTACGTTACTGGAATTTATGGAAATACAATGACTACCAATCCCCGTGCATTGGAAACAGCCATTGCTGTGCTTGATCGTATCACTCCAGAACTTCGTCAGAATATTCGTCATCGTGGTAATGAGCTCGTCGAGGGACTCGAGAGCTTGATGGTGGAATTTCCCGATGCCGTTCTTTCAGTCCAGGGGACAGGGCTCCTAGTATGTGCAGAATTAGATCCTAATTTCTTCCCTGTTGTGGGAATTGACAAGGTTGAGATGTGGTGTAGGAAGAATGGATTGGGAGTTATCCATGGTGGAATAAACGCTCTTAGATTCACTCCACACTTTGCCATTACATCAGCAGAGATAGAGATGATAGTTGAAATTGTTCGAAGTTCGATAATCCACTTCTCAAAAATCAAGTCTCTTGAACAGGTATCAACTCTCGCTTGAGTGGTAAGATGTCCAAGAAGATTCACATTAGTGGAATTGAAGGGCATTTTCTCTACGCCCTCAAAGATCGGTTATCCAGAGCAGGTGCAATACTCATCGAGGACCGACATATAGCGGAGTTTGTGATTTCTATAGGTGAGGGGGGTAGTGCGGATATGGCAATTCTCCCTCCAAACATTGAGACGGATAATACAGCTCTCATTATCAAGGTTCATGATTTACTTTCCCCTGAAGGTAAATCGACTAGCTGGGGTGATGCCGAATTACATCGGTGGGCCAGATTAATCCGTGATGGTGCCGATATCGAGCTATCTTCACACGAAGCCCCTAGGCATTGGGTACATGTTAGGGATGTATGTGATGCCCTTTGCACTCTAATTATGAGTAATAGAGATGAACCAATGACCGGAGTATTGAATATTGCCGGAAGAAGAGCATGGTCCACAGATCTTATCTTACAAGAAATGAGGATGCTATGGGGCAGATACTCAGATTCACTAAGCCATACGCATACGACCAAATCCCTTTCCTCGATACCAAGTCCTGTTAACAAATCGGATCCAATTGAAATTGATAGGCCTGATTTGACTCTCCTCCATAAATATCTGAGGGATTGCGGCTCAGAGGGATGGCATCCGCTGGTTCCTATGCGCGTAGCACTAATGGAAATACTCGCTCATGCGAGTGACTGATATTGTAATCAGTTCTTGTCGTTCTGGACCTTCACACGGATGGCCTGCGACATTCCCTTGGCGGTTTGCATTGCCTTGCGGACACGGGTACCTGCTGCCTTGTTACCCTTGTCGTGC
>DALI01000079.1:0-6908 GCA_002496725.1 Euryarchaeota archaeon UBA181
GGATCAGTCCCATCGGCAATCTGATCTCCATCGATATCCAGAATCCACCAACCAAACACATACTCGCCCAAGAAAATATTCGGGAGGTGATACTGATCTCCGGCTATACTGTTGAACGAATCTGTCCACTCCCCATTGAGAGAGGTGAAATCATTACTATTGTCGACATTTTCATACTCCAGATCGTTGTCATCGATGATCAATGCATATAATCTGTCACCATCATTGATTTTATTCATCCTGAAGTAATTAGTGGAGATTGATGAGCTCCCGGAGCAAGTCCCCAAGAGGCTGTCCCTCAACTGCCACCACTCGGACACTGGCTCTCCAAAGCAGTCAACTAGGTTAGAATTCCTGATTAGTGATGGAGATGACATTGAGGCATTGACTACGCCATAGTATTCTTGGAAATTATTGTAAGGCTCGTAAATACAACTTCCACTAGAGCAGTCCCACGCCCCATCATTATCGGCATCTTGACCTGCGTCAGCAGGATCTGTGGGATCATGCGTAAACCATGTCCAGTCCAAAACAGGCCTAGATATGACGCCATTAGAGACTTGGACAGGTTTCCAAACCACAGACGTGACTTGGTGCCATACTACAGAAATTTGTAGTAGGGATGACCAATTATCATTAGTTTCATTCCAACCCCTGTAATACTCATAGAAATCTGGCATCATATCTCCGTCAGTATCATTATCCAAAGGATTAGTTCCATACTTGAAAACCTCCCTTCCGTCTGAAAGATTACTGTCTCGAGAATATGAGTTTATGGCGCCATTATTAAATTCTGGACTCATGACAACAGAGTCATCATCAGAGTCATCGTCTAGAGGATGAGTACCATTTTCATACTCCATCAAGTTGGAAAAGTAGAGTGACTGCGATCCTTGTATTATTTGCCATTCTTGCGGGTATTCAGAAAACTGCCTAGATTCCCATTTACCCTGGACTGCTGGGATGTCAGAAATTTCCCTATCAAACCATCCATCTGAGTCAGGATCATAGTCTACATCTAGTGGGTTTACAGGGTTGAGTGACCATCGATAGTCATTAACTGGGAGGAATTCTCCATAAATTGAGTAGCAGAACTCCCATCCATCTGGCATTCCATCGATATCTGAATCAGCATCTGTTGGATCACTGACCCCTGCTAGGCTGATATTGAAGTTATCAGGGTAAATCGAATTTATCAGGCCCATGCGATCTGAAGATTCTAGACTCTTGCTCCTAAACATATCATATAGTTGTCCGAATGCAGCATCATAGCTCATTCCCACCTCTCCAATGAACGCATTAATTGCATCCGCGCCATATGAGACCAAACCGGTCTCATTTGGTATCGTATCAACAGCTATTCTCTTCCCGTATATTCTAGACTCGTATTCTGCTAGGTTATCAAAGGACTCAGAATCGGAAATTTCGCCATTTCCATCACAGTCATAAGAGTCATCATCCGAGTCTCTGTAAATGTCTGAACTAGTTAGTAGATTCATTTCCCAAAGATTTTGCTCTAAATTCCACTCTGTAAACCAGTACTCATAACCATCACTCATCCCATCTCTATCTGTATCAGTATCATTTGGGTCAGAAATTCCCAGAAGGGCCGCTAGTAACGGCTTTGCAGGACTTCCAGATAGCCATTCTTGGTATTGTTGCATCGCGAGCTGAGCCTTTCCTTCCTTTCCGAAGAGGATCCTGAAAACCCTATTATTAGCTTCAGAAGGATCAATTGTATCTGCTTCTACCCACATCCTTGGGGCATCCGGGGGGGATAGTCCCCCATTGGCAGGATTGTTATTGGTCAGATTGAGTTCGACTTGATCGGTAATGCCGTCCAAATCAGAGTCATAGTAGCCATCACCAGCTACTAATGGGTTCAATGTCCAAACTGAGTCAGTAGAATTCCACCTCGTGAAGATTAATTCTATACCATCGAGAAGTCCGTCTCCATCAGTATCGGGATCGTTTGGGTCTGCAGTAAGGCCGGATATATTCTTCTGGTCCTCTGAAAGGAAATGTCCGAAGGAGAATGACGATTCAGCTGATAGCCAGGGCGTTGGAAGGAGCTCCCCTCCGACACTTAACAAATAGAACTGGGGGGATGTTACAAGGGAATCCGTCTCACTCAGGTTACCATCTATTGAGTTATACTCTTCCCAGTTGTTCATACCATCGCCATCTGGATCTCCATTCTGATCTTTTTCATTAACAGGGTTTAGGGTCCAATGCTCCTCGAAAAGACTCCATCTAGCGTGGTAGTACTCCCAACCATCCGGCATGCCGTCTCTATCCGAGTCAGAAGACAAAGGATCGCCCGATCCTACATCCTCAACAGTGGTACCATTTACCAAGCTTAGATAGGCTGTGCTAGTATACTCTCCAAAGGAGCCTGGAGCTAAACCGGACCATGAAGAATGAGAGAGGTTTGTGGAGAATCCGTCGGGGAATGGCAATCCAGATGCTGTTTCGTCATTGAATATTATCTGATCTTTAAGATGGTACTCAAGCCAGTTTACAAATTGCTCATCTAGTGATAGAATACCATCCATATTGATGTCATATCCATCTCCATCGGGATTATTGAGTGCATCAGAGCCGTTCAGTGGATTGATTCCACTATTGTCTTTGTTCCAAGAACAAGTATATCTCGCCTCCCAACCATCTGGCAGAGTATCGCCGTCTGAATCTACATTATTCGGATCGGTACGAGTCCAAGATAGTGCTGACTCGTTAGACTCTCCATGAGAGGGGAGGCCTTCTCTGATTACGTCTTCAATGATCTCGCCCCACCTATACTCGCACAGATTAGACAATCCATCTCCATCAGCATCACCATCAGCATCATTGGGGTCCCTAGGATCTAGGGTCCAGAGATTTCCTCCGGTGTAAATGTCCCCTATCCATCTCCTGTTTTCTATCTCCCAGCCATCAGGCATACCATCCCCATCGGAATCTGGGTTAGTAGGGTCAGTGGGGCCATCAGTCCCCCCTCCTGCTCCAGATCCAAGCCATCCCTCTAGATGGACTGTTTCAGATTGGGATGAAGAGTCATCACACACATAATCGTCATTCAAGTAGTGACAATCAAAGGAGGTAGGGCCTAGGAACCATCCCCAATACTCCTCCCCATCAGTAAGGCCATCCCCGTCAGAATCAATGTTTCTAGGATCGGTACCATTTGTCCCGAACTGGGATGAATTGACGTATCTGAATTCCTCTAGATTACTCCACTCCCGAATGAAAATAGTTCCGTCGATAAGTGGAAAACTAACTCCATCGGCATCGGCGTCTCTTTCTCTATCAAAGGGATCTGTTGGATCTAATCCGTGTGCAAACTCCCAGCCGTCTGGCATGCCATCAAAGTCAGAATCACTGGACAGTGGGTCGATTGGCATTATATTCATGTATCTCCCAGGCGAAGCACCAGAGAAAATCCAATTCTCCCCTTCTTCTTCCAAAGCTACTAAATTCGTCACTAATCCAGGCATTCTTGTCTGATTGAAGTAAAGTCCAAGCACACCGGCATGCCCTCCTTCGAGACACCATGTACCATCCCTAGAACCTAAAATAACCATCCCATCGACCGCGAGAATGGAGTGAATATCATTCGCCCCTTCTGCCCATCTCTCGGAGTTGAACATTCTATCGTTGCTGATTGATGACCTAGGCATCTGCATGAATGTTGACAAATCGATTAGATGAAGTCCTCCAGCTGTACCAATCCACACCCCGGTTACTTCTTCTAAATCGCCGTTTGGAAGAAGAGGCCCAGCTGGCTCCAGAACATTGACAATTGCTGACTTAGACTCATTAAGAAGATCTGCCATCCTCACGAATGTCTCGGCATCTTCCAGATCAAAGACCCACCAAGGCTCACCGGCAGAAGTCACTGCATCAGTTGTATTCCAGGCAATTAGTCCAGAGTTGGTCCCCACAAGAAGTAGAGGTCCGCGACCTTGAACGGGAACTTGGATTGCGTCATTAGCGGAAACTTCAGAGTCGGATAAAATTTCAGTCAAGGGCCCACTTAAGAATTCTGGACCCACACTAATTGAACGTCCACCACTCCAGCAATCTCCGCTAGATCCCTGTTCCGATATGCTCAGAGTCCATGCCTTCTGGTGTCCAAAAATCAACAAGTCGAGATTCTCACTGCCCGTGTTCAATTCCATAATCGAGACGACGGGGCCGATACTCGAATCAGATAGAGAAGACATTATCGGAAGGCCATTTTCCATAGAGACACAATGAACTCCATTATTAGTCCCGATAATTAGGAAGTCGGAAGTTCCAGCAGGCGACCACCTAATCATCGAGGTCATCTCAAGACCAGAAGGCAGATGATGCAATGAAGAAACTCCTCCGAGCGGATCTAGCGTAGTAACACCGTACTTAGAGCCTACAAGAATTCTTTCTTGTTCGGTATCTTTGATCATTGTGTGCACCGCTCCATCAACGAGTGAGAGATCTGTGGATTGATCGAAAAATAGCATTGGCCCATCGTGGCTAGTTCCGGCAGTGGCCCTTATGCCCGGCTTTACCCAAGAGCCGTCATCATAATGAATCATATATTCTTCATAATTACTGAATGCTTCCCCCCAAGCTGAAGTAGCGGTGGATGTATCTGGGATAATAAATCCGTCCCTATCCATATCCCAACCATCATTATCTGAATCTACTATAGCGTCACTTGCATTTCTTGGATCAAGTCCATAGTGAGCCTCCCAACCGTCGGGAATTCCATCTCCTGGAACAACAAGTCCAGTGGCCAGTAGACCTGCCCACGAATAATAGTCCGAATCAGAACGAGTTGGATCAGTACCTAGCCACCCATCATCCTCGGTTGGCCGGACTTCCCTGTCTTGACAGGACCCTGCACTCATACCGGGTATTGTCCCGGAGCACCAAAGTCCATCCCTCTCAGTAACCCAGTTTTCGGGCATTCCAAATGAATATTCTTCCGAGTTGGAGTATCTTTCAGTTATGTCGATATCTCCATCTCTATTGACATCAAAGCCATCTCCACAGCCAAAACTGAAGTCATCGCATCTATCAATATCCTCAATTTTATCAGACGGGTCTAGTGGGTCGAACCAGAGGCATGTCCAAGCATTAGTTGCATTCAGATAGCCCAGGCCGCCCTCTGTACACATGTGTATTTCATAGCCATCAGGGAGTCCATCTCCATCAGTATCCGAGAGAGTTGGGTCTAGGTATTCTCTATTACCAGATTGAGTCAATTCTGGGGGTTTTCCAGTCAAAGATAATCTGTCTGAGAAGCATTTATCCAGTGTATATGGCCAACAATATTCCAAAAGTGCCACTGCTCCATCCCTATCATGATCTGACATGTTATCAGTGCCATTATTCATGTCCAATCCGAGAACCTCAAAATCCCCGCCTAGTGCTTCTATGACTACCGTCTCACTGTATATTGATTCATACTGATCAGGTATTCTATCTTCATCCGCATCAGTAGCAGGGGGAGCCCCTCCTTGGGCATCAATAGGGTTCGTAGAGTCAACAGGAGACTGGGGCCTAGTTTGTGAAACGAAAGCGAGGCTACTAAGTAAAAGTAGTACGATGAAGGCTGCAGTTTGCTTTCGCCTCATGGAATAGCCCCAACTAAGTAGTCATCAACGTTCTCGGTTGACTTATGATGGTGATGGAGCGTCGTTCGGACATAGAGTCAGATTCTGTAGTCTCGGAGAGACCGGTAATCTCCATAAACGAGTCTGAAAATTATAATCTTAGGATTTGTTCAAATGTCGTCAGCTTGCCCATTGAGTCGATAGACGTGGGGATGGAGATAACACACCTCGGAAGTGGAAGTAGGGGGAATTCAGTTCTGTTGTCAACTTCAGAGTCTAATGTTTTGATTGACTGTGGATTCTCACTAAAGGGAATCGAGCAGCGATTGGGAAAATTAGGAATAATACCTGATGAAATAGACTCCATACTTGTTACTCATCATCATTCCGATCATTCAAAATCAGCTAAGAGGGCGGCATTGAAGTGGGGATCTAATCTGATTAGCAATGCAGAGACGGCTAAAAGAATGGAGTGGGAGGGGTCTGTTAGCCTCAGGGTTTTTTCGGAGCTAGAAAGAATTGATGCAGGGCCGGACATAAGTTTGCTTACCGTTCCTGTACCTCATGATGATGCAGAGAATGTGGCCGTAATAGCCTGTGATGATCAAGGAAGAAGGGCCGCGGTAGTTACTGATCTTGGAGAGGTGACGACCGAGTTAGTATCTCATTTGAAGAAATGTGAGCATATTTCCATAGAGGCTAACTATGATCATGACAGGCTGATGAGAGGAGGTTACCCCGATTCTCTCAAGAGGAGGATATCTGGCAGAGGGGGACATCTTTCAAACTACCAAACGGCTAAAGCCCTGGGAGAGATTGTTCATCCTAATCTGAGTAGTATTGTCCTTTGTCATCTTTCTGAGAGTAATAATCTCCCTCATATGGCTGAGAGTGAGGTATTAATGGAAATATGTGATTCATTTAGAGGTAGTCTATCCATTTCCAAACAGGAAGGGCCGGAATTTAGCCACTGGCTTGGACAGAGTGATCCTGAGAGAATATCGGTATGACTCAGTGACCCATCACCACTCTATGTACTGAGTTTTGAACGTCCCTCATTCTGTCTACGGCCCCTAATTCTCTAAAAACCACCAAGGATCTCTGTAGATAATCCATTCTCTGGGAACGATTTCTCTCAACTTCCCCTAGTCTGGACAGTATTTCTCCCTGCATCATCCTGAAGTCGTTGGCCTCTGCTATGGATAATGCATCCAGATAATGCTGTGCGGCTTCTTCGGATCTTCCCGCATCGGTTAGAACTTGCCCTAGGAGCATCTCAACCTCAACAGCGCTTCTTGGATCTGATTGATC
>DALI01000079.1:7285-12367 GCA_002496725.1 Euryarchaeota archaeon UBA181
CTAGCATAGTACCTGCCAAGAACTGCTCTTGACCTAGCATGAAGTTTCTCTTGGTTATTTGCAGCCGTCTCATCGTGTGCCTTCATGGCATGATCACGGGCCCTGTCCATCTCCCCCATCTCCAGGAATGCCGAGGCCAATCTAATCCTAGCCTCGGTCAACTCGGATGAATCCTCTGATTCTAGTAGGTCCTCTACGTTTCCATATACCTCAATTGCCCTCTTATTGTCCCTCTGGCGTCTGAAGATATAACCCATATTATTGTATGACTTTGCGGCACCCTGAGCGTCTCTGAGTTTTATCTGCATCTCAAGAGCCTTTTTGTGCAGTGCCAGTGCCGCATCCATATCTCCTTTCTTTACTGCTAGATCTGCTCTCGATGAATAAATCCTGACCAGGGGGATAGTCAGATTATGCTTGGCCGCCAGAGGCAGAGCTAAATCGTATTGTTCCTCTGCTTCATCCCACTTTCCTTGAATTGAAAGGATATCCCCGGTTAATTCGTATATGGTAAATTTGGTTCTAGGTCCGAAAACCCCAACCTCAAGAACTCTAAGTATTCCGAGTAATTCAATATGACCAGCCCTAACAAGTGTATGGCCATCCTCCGAAAGTGCGGAGGCTAGTCCTTCGATATCACCAGACTTGTGGAGGTGGTGAATATGTTCAATACTCTGAGATGGATTTTCTCTTCTAATCCTGTACCACTCTACAGCGTTGGCATGTAACGATTGCCTTAGAGAATCATCCATAGACAGAGTTAGAAACTCCCTCACCAAGTCATGGACATCATAATTTTCACTATCTACCTGTCTTGCTAAACCTTTCTCGACTAGATCGTCGAGTAAGTCGGTCTCCATGTCAATCCCGGAGATTGCCTCCAGTGGCATTGGCTCCCTGAATACCGCAATAGCCCCCAATAATCTTTTTTCGGCTCCTGAAAGTCTGCTAAAAATTTCTTTCTCGACAAATGTCTCAAGAGTTTCGTGGAAGGCCCCTCCGACACTTCCCCTATTGATCAGTTCGAGAACTAGGGGGTGCCCCCTAGAGAGATTGTGAATATGCAGGAATTGTGGCATTTCAATATCCTGCATTGTAGTGAGTATCTTTCTGCTGGCGTCTTGATCGAGACCATCTAGTGGCATCACCAGAGTCACTATTCGTCCCGAAGAGTCTGATTCAGGGACGACCATCCTAAATGAACGGGAGAACATAACCAGACCAACGTCATCTAGTCTGGGTATTTGTAGAGCTAATTCCCTCAAAGCCGAGATTAGTGTCTCGTCACCTACCTTGTGCAAATCGTCAATGACTATCAGAGAGGGCGAAGATTCCAATCCGTCTGAAATTAGATTGACTGCCATCTGAGGTTGTGGCACGGGAGTTGAGGCCAGATAGTCTGAAAGATCGTCACTACCCATAGCAGATAGCCATTCAGAGATAGCTTCAAGAAATGCTCTGGATCCCTCCCAGTCCTGACATCTATGATAGAGGAGATTTCTTCTATGGGTGAATCTCTCAATCAGCTTGGCCGAGAGAGAGGTCTTCCCGATCCCTGCTATTCCTGGAACTAAAATTGATCCAGACTGGTGCTCTAGCAAGTTAACCATGTTTTCCAACTCCATCTCTCTGCCATAGAATTTCCTAGTACGAGGGAGGTCATTTAGAGAGGTGACTAATTGCTTCTCAATATGCTTTGAGAGATCCCGCTCAATTAAATCGGCCGATAGTACAGATAGGTCAATTGTGCCAGAATCATCTAGATATCGAATAACGTCGACATGTCTCAGAGGGAGGTCCGTACCTTCCAATGCCTTAGAGAGCTCCATATTGGATGCACGTCCATCCCTGCCAACCACCCTAACATTCTGCATACCAACCTTTGACCATATGTCGTCAGCTAGTTTCGCACCTTCATCAGTGAGGAAATATGCTTTCCGCTTTCTGGAAACGCCCGTGACATGAGCCTGCTTCTCCACAAGGAATCCCTGATCTCTGAGGCCGGAAATAGCCCTAGGGACATTGGACCTTGCAATTGATACGGCATTTGCAATTCCCATCTGGGAAAGGGCGAATGGGACTTCGACTTTGTCGGCATGATCAACATAGTCCCTGAGGTGTAGCAGAATCCTCTCTTGGACTCCTGGCTTAGGTACAGGAGTAACGGCCATAGTTACGTTAGCGACAACATCTATTGAAGAATGTTCGTGAAGAAAGCACATTAGTTGATTCAGCTAATACTGACTCGGTTTCTATTCCAGTCCCTTGCCTTGTTATTCCTTATCTGGAACCCATTCTTCGTTTTCAGTATCCCAAAGCCATCCGGGATGGTCTGCATCACTAACAAACCGTCCTTCTGCCTCATCATCTGATTCGGGAGTCTGTCCGTCACTGACAGCCATATCCTCTGATTCGTCTTCAAACTCTATGAAGAAGTATGCAAATGCACCAATTGCCAATATGGCTATAACGGCGATTATCCCAATGAGTGCCCCTCCTCCCGAATCTGAATCACTGACTGTAATTTTGGAACCCTGGTATTCCATCCCCCCATACTTGAACTGCGGAGTTGCAGAGCCGGATATCCTTGACCCAGGGACACCAATCTCCCATGACGAGTCTTCCGATACGACCGTGTTATTCACGGGATTACCCCCAATGGTAACTGTTACAATCCTTCCAGGCAGTCCAACTCCTGTGAAAAGAACTGTTTCTTCCTCAGATATTCTTGTTTCTTCAGGGATATCTACTTCAAAGTCAATTCCTAAGACCTCTATACTAATGGGTATTGAGTTTGCTTTGGAACCAAAGGGGTCAGAAGCTACGAATACCACATCATGAATTGACCAACCTGATATTTCTGGATCAAAGAATGACATAGATGTCGGATTATACCTAGCTAGGCCGTCTGCTGAAACTGAAATCACGACTGGGTATTCATCATCCGAATCTATAGACTCATCATCGTAAACTGATAATATTAGTTCTTGATTTGCGTCGGGATCTGCGAAGAAATCCAATAGATTAATCTCGAAGCTCGTGCATCTATCCACCGACTGAGAATTTTCCTCGCAGTACAGGGTGATCTCATCTGGCCATTGTGATTGATCGAAGACTGGTTGATTATTCCCAGCATCTGGTGGATTATCAGCGATGATATTGACGTTCTTCCATTCGCTGTAGTCGAAGCCGTCGTAGGACCTCATCCTAATCTGATACTCAGAGTTGTGCCTCAGGGCTCTCGAATCCCATATTGATGTGAACTCTCCGTTTGAATCAAACTCAGTCACAGATTCTGAGTGAACCTCAATCATCCCATTAGCGGTATCGAGAACCTCGATATCGACCCTTGTCACATCATTGTCATTATCCCTTGCTACCCCTCCGAAGATAGATTCCTCGGAGACCGGCATTCTATCGGACTCTTTTGGCGTAGAGATACTAATGAAAGGCGCACTATTCGAGTTATCTATGGTCAGGATAAGCTCAACAGGCACGCATTCATCGATAATTCCGTTGCAGAAGTCTGAATCGGAAGCCCAGATTTTGAAGGTATAGTCAGCGACGACCCTGGGCTGGCCACTGAATTCCCAGGTCCAGGTCCAAGATGTACCTCCTGAAACGGGAGTGACTACTTGGAAATTGGGGCCTTCTATCTGGAAATAAATCTCAGAGAGGTCTTTTCCACATTGTTCAGGGCATCCATAGTAATCGTAGGCGGCTCCTTCGAATGTGACGCTGTCATCTGAATGAGTAGAGAATGGGCTGGGGGAGCTAACTGATACTGTTGGGGCCTGAGAGTTTAATTTGACTGAGATACTGGATATTGGACTGTATTCTATTCCATCGAATGCTCGGAACTGGAAAACGTAGTCGCCTTCGGCCATTTGCGACATATCTAGTTCGTAGTACCAGTCTTTGAACGGGTGGTTATTTTTTGAGACTATACCGAACTGAGCGTCGGATGAATCGGCGGCCAACATTGCGTCTGACCAACCACTAGTAAACGGGTCCCTCACCTCAATTGAGTGAACATACCCTTTTTGATCCCACTGAGCCATTTCATCACTTGGATAGAATGATGCTAGGACCCCATCATGAGCGTTTCCCGTGATATTTACTATCTTTCTAAATGAGTGGCCTTGATCCTGAGTGATAGAAACAGAAGGTGCCAGATTGAGCAAATTGGCTGTTCCTTGGTAGGACGTGTCATCGAGAGTGAATTCTCCACTATCCAAACCAAATCCGAACTTGTATGCAGTGTAGCGGTAGAGTGACAGTTCCCTAGTTCCTGCAGAATGATTGCAATCGCTATCTGCATTATCCATTACGAGGTCACCGTCATTGTCTATTCCGTCTGAACAGGAGTCCTCGTACTCATCATCTGCAAAGCCATCGGGGTTGTCCCCCCCTCCAAGTCCTCTGAAATCAAGATGGAAATCCGATGGCAGTGCAAACCATGGGGTATATCCATCCGATAGAGTGTCTATGTCATACATATCGTTACCAAGGGCGTCTTCGATTAGGACACTTGCGCCTGGAACTCTTTCTCCATTGACAAGAGCTTGAAATTTGACCAACTCGGCCCTTCTAACCTGAACAGCATAAGGGGTTGGCTGAGTCTGAATTGATATAGAAGATCTATCTAAATTGGCTAATCCTGCAAATGTCATCACTGTTGAATTGTTATCCATTGAAAGGGCGAGCGGGAAGTTTCTGGGAGTTAGATTGACGCAATTGGAACATTCTTGGACCTCGGTCGGCATAATTCCATTCTGGAAGTTGTTATCGGGCCACGCCTCTTGGTCTGGCCATGAAAGAATCACTGGGAACTGGCCTGTAGGTGGACTGGGGATTGATTCCGATTGTACCGTTACAGAACTCTTAGTGATATTGTAGGTAGTACCCACGCCGTTCCACGAGTTCTCTGAGAAAAACGCCAGTGTCCCATACTGCTGATCTCCAGCATATCCTGAATCATAATGCTTGAGGGTCGCTCCGGAGCCTGCGACATTCCATGTGTTCCTTCTGATATCCAATAGGGCGCCAATTGACCTGATTCCATCCGTAGTCCCTCCTGCG
>DALI01000024.1 GCA_002496725.1 Euryarchaeota archaeon UBA181
CGATTACATACTGATGATACCGATTGTCGTCCTTTCGTTCTCAGTCCTCATTTATGGGCTGGTCCTGTCGTTGGAACAGAGGAGAAGGGAGATTTCGATTCATAGGGTTATAGGAGGTACGGAGTCTACCTTGACCTCTATGATACTCAGAGAACTGGCAGTGGTGGGTGTCATTGGGTGGTTTACAGGCTACCTCCTAGCGATGGCCTCGGTTCCTGTTGTTCTGGATGCTGTTGGATTCATGGCATTCGAGAGAAGCGACTTCAGAGTCATTCCAACCCTGAGCGGCCTCGTTACTATGCTAATATTTGTGGTCACAGTAGGACTAACCCTCCTGTTCGGAAATTCTAGGACCAAAGATTTCCTCAGCATTGAAATCGACGAGGGAGTCAGGAGAGTCGCCACAAGAAAGAAGTCAAGGCTATGGCTACATCTGATAATATTCTTCGTTGGAATCCTCTCATTCCTCGAGAGTTGGATAGAAAGCAATGGGGGCTTCGGACCATTTGCTTCGAGTGGGATAAGCTCAAACTTCATTGTAGACGGACTATTATTCATCTTTGGCCCGTTCTTCCTATGGATAGGTGGGGCACTTGTATTGGGAAGGATTGGCGCGGCTGGACCAAGGATTTTCACCATACTATTCGGATGGAGTCCGGTTCTGACTGACATTAAGAGGGGATTGAAGGGCTCTGGATCAAGCGAGTCAGTAAACAGGCTAGCGATAATACTTCTACTAACCCTATCCATCGTCACGGTGGCGGCTGTACAGGGATATACTGGGACATTAGTCGACGAGAGGACTACCTCTGCCCAGACAGGTGCCGATCTACAGGTTCAGTTCGAAGAACCCGTTTCCCAACAACGTGCGATGGATGAAGTGATACTGGCCATCCAGAGGGCAGACGAGTCCGAGATCGAATCAATAGATTACATGACTTCAGTGGGAGATATCTTCACCAATCAGAAAGGAGAGGGCTCCCTGCTTAGGACATGGATTCTATTCGATGGGCATGAGAATACCCTTCAGTGGGACGAGCAGACCATTCCTGGAGATGATATTGCCCGAGTATCCTCCGACTGGGCGTCCTCAGGATTCACTGCTGGATCTTCAGCTAGAAGCCAACTTGATATTTCCAGATCCGACACGGGGTCCAACATCACCATTGAGTTCACATCATACAGTTTTGGAGGGCTGGACAGCGAAATGAATCCAATTATCACTACTGCCGTTACTCAGGCCGATATTACCTACTTGGGCGGGCACAGGTGGGTACCGGGACTACAATCCTCTGAAGCAAATCAGGCAATAGTCATAGGAGAGGCCACTTACAAGGAACTTATGGGGGAAAATGCCGTTGATTCTTACACATCTAATCGTTGGTTCTTCGAAATTTGTGACGAGACCCAGAAGGACTGTAAGGACGCTTTGAAGACACTTGGAGTTGAGGTATCAAATGGTGTCGGAGTAGCATCATCCAGTAACTGGGGGACCAATCACGAGGCTAATGAGAGGACGGGGGGGCTCATCTTCGGAACCCCCGGCCTCCTGAGCCTACAATTCGTGGTGGCCTCATTAGCATCAATCGCATCCGCCTTCGTATTCCTTTCACTAGTTCTATCACAGAGGAAGAAAGAACTAGCTATCCTTCAGGCAATAGGAGCTAGCCCCCAACAGGTGCTGAGACTAGTACTGTTCGAAATAATGGCTATTCTGCTTGTAAGCATGGGTCTAGGAGTCATACTCGGACTAGCAATCTCAGAGGCTTTCAACGGATTCTTCGGAGTCTTCGGATTCATCTTCCAGATTTTCCTAGGGCAAAGCGCTCCGATAGATAGAGACTTGGTCTGGCCGTGGACTGAGCTGATTCTGGTCAATGCTTCGGTGCTAGTCGCTGTTGTGATAGCATTGCTGTTCACTACAAGAAGGGCTCTGAAGTCCGATCTTGCCATAGTTCTGAAGGGGGAGTGATAGAATGGACGAAAGCTTGGTAATACTAGAAGCCAAAAATATGTACCATATCTATGAGAGTCTGAGCCTCGAGGGAAATGTTGTAGCCTTGAGAGGCCTCAATGTCAGAATCAAGCAGGGAGAGGCTGTAGCTGTCATTGGCCCATCAGGCTCAGGTAAGTCCACTCTTCTGAAGTGCCTCGGAGGACTAATGAAACCATCATCCGGATCAGTTTCTCTCGGAGGCAGGGAGATGATTAGGATGACTGGAAACGATCTAGTAAAACTCCGGCAGGAAACCGTTTCCTTCATTTTCCAAGACCCGAACCTGCTTCCAGGTCTAAATGCATTAGATAACGTCGCACAACCACTCAGGCATCAGGGGATAATGCCGGGTCCTGCAAGAGCCAAGGCAATGGAGCTACTTGAGAGGCTATTGATGGCAGACAGGTGGATGGGGATGCCAGAGCAACTTTCCGGAGGTGAGCAACAGAGAGTTGCAATAGCCAGGGCACTCATTACCAATCCAAAGCTTATTCTTGCAGACGAGCCAACCGGTGCATTGGACCCTATAACCAGTAGAGAGGTCCTAGAGCTATTCGAGAAGCTCCACAAGGAAGAGAATGTGGCATTCCTTCTCGTGACTCACAACAGGGATGTTGCATACTTCTGTGAGAGGTCGCTGGAGCTTCGAGATGGTAGGTTCGTAGCACAACATGGAACTGATTTCGATTTGTCCGACCTCTCAGAAACTAGAGAACTAATTATCGATGAAACAGGGACAATCACATTGCCGCCTGACCTTCTCCTAAAGCTAGGGGGCCCTGGAAGGTTCGACGTTCCTGATGTAGATAGGGACGCCCTAAAGCTAGAAAGGGTCGAGGATGAGAAGATAGAGGTGTCCCCCAAGACGAAGAGAGTTCTTTCACCGACCTGCCCTGCCTGCAGTCACGACTATTCAGAATCAATGGAACAGCTCTGTCCCGAATGTGGCTCAAGTAGGCCCATGGTTCAAGCCTGAGGAAGTAGGAATCTCTGTGGCTTTGCTATCCCCAGGTTCTTTGGCAGCTCAGTTTTAGCAACGGGGAGCTCTATGGGGATCATTTCCTTTCCAATCAGTGCAACCCTGCTTTCCCTCCTATCAGAAAGAACCTCTCTTCCTACCAATGATGCCAGCTTCTCGGAGAATTCTAGAACCTCATGGTGAGTGGGCATATTCTCCACCGACAGGTTGTTCCTACTGTTGCCCACATTGACATACCCCTTGGCCTCAATGAAATTAGGATCAGCAATATTATCCAATCTGGCATAATCGTCGTGATATCCCATTGACTCATGTTTGATCAGAGTGTGCCTACACACCGTCCTAGTATCCAGGCTTGGCAATAATTCCAGAGTTTCCTCAAGCTTGTGAAATGCCCCTTGGTCAAATTTCGGTTTACAGAGCCTGTCAAAAATTTCCTTGTTTGGAGCATCAACAGAGACGTAGAGCTGAGTAGGCAATGGGTCTAACTTCTCGATTACCTTTGGGAGACTGCCATTTGTAACAAGAAACGTGGATGTGCCGTGGTTGTGACATACCTCCAAGAACTCTCCCAATCTTGAGTACAGTGTGGGCTCTCCATTTAGTGAGATAGCCACGTGTTTCGGATTCTGCGCTTCGAGGAACTTATCCTTGTCTGCTTTGGGATTACCGCCAAAACCCGTGAGAAGCCTTCGGTGTGCCTTCACAGATTCTAGATACAACTCATACGGATCATCATCTATCTTGTTCAATGAATCTGAGTGGGGTTCTCTCCAGCAGTATGTACAGCCAAGATTGCAAGTATCGACATTCGGAGCCATCTGCATGCAACCGTGACTCTCGATTCCATAGAACGTCCCCTTGTAGCACGAACGATCGGCGATGAGGCTCTGCTTTGTCCAATGACATACCTTCACTCCCCCGTGATCGCCGACCAGCTGATATTTCTGCTTGGAAAGCTTAGCCGCAATCCTAGGCTCTATCTTGGTCACATGTCCTTGCATATTCATCCCCACTCCGAATCCCACAGAGGGGACGTGTCGAGGAACCTGCGTATGAGAGGGGGGATATCAACCCTCAGTCGTATCTGATTCCAGTTCCATAGGCGAAAATCTCCACTCCACGGACCGTATTCTTACTATTTTGGGACTGTGGCGTCATAC
>DALI01000001.1 GCA_002496725.1 Euryarchaeota archaeon UBA181
TGAGAGGACCGAATCAAGGATTAGCTGGATCGAGGAGAATCTGAGCACCAAGAATGTCTGGAGAATAGAATGCGAAGGCGAATCCCTACTCGAGCGATTGATTTATGCTGCTCATATTTCCGACTGGATTTCCATAGCACTAGCTCTCTTGAGAGGGGTAAATCCTACTTCCATGGAGCCAATCCCCCAACTGAAGGAATACCTTTCCGATATTCAGTAAATGGGACCTAGGACAAGCCGAGGATCAGGGTAGTCCCTGAGTGCCTGCTCCCTGTCTTCTGGACTCACAACTCCTGGCATGTCATGCGTCTCTGGCTCAATGAGGGAGAGCTGGAAATGAAGATGGGGGTCCCATCCACCATTTTCATCTTTGTCACCCATCCAGCAAATCACTTCTCCCCTGGATATCTTTTGACCCACCTCCTTGCCTGAGACTGACTCGGAGTTAAGGTGTCCGTACAATGCCCAAACCGTAGTGCCCCCGATATCGTGCTTTGTGATGATGACAAACCCATAGTCGCCGTCAGCCGGATTGTAGCCGAAATGAGAAATTTCTCCTTCTTCGAAGGCCATGCATGGAGTTCCCACCGGACCTCCTATGTCTATCCCAATATGTAGGAACCTGGTTCCCGAGAAAAGTTCCGTCGAATACATTCCCGGGCGCAACTCATCATATCTGCCTATGTCATAATCGTACTTAGATGGGATGTAGTCTCCCGTCGTGAAGTCCCTCACTTCATACTCATCGGGTAAGTGTACCACAGGGTGAAAATTGAATGCCCCCCAGTCTAACATGGCACTGCGAGAAGGAAGGCATTCATCCGTCTTCTGATGGAATCGAGGGCAAATCATTCACTTCAGGTAGCTCATCCGAATCTGAAATGTCGGGCAAATCGGGCAATTCCTTTCCTCCTGCCTTTGTCTTAATTCCATATTCAATCATCTTCCGTCCCGTGTTTCTAATCCCCGTCTTACCCTGATAGGTAGTGACTGCATCTGTGTAATGCCTGCTTGCTTCCTTCAGCCCCTTGCCAATCCCTGCCAGTCTGTTGCCGAACAGGACGTTTCTCTCATACATCTCTACAGCTAAGTCCTTGATTTCCTCGGTTTTTTGATCCACTTGGTGCGCCGCCCATTCATCCTTAATCATGCTGAGCAATGCCATCACCATGGTTGGGGAGGCCAGAAGGACCCCTTTGAGATAAGCAGCCTCCTGGAGGGGGACCTTTTTTCTGCTCCCGACATCATGCCCCTTGTCGTTCTTGAATGCCATCTCAAGAACATGACTAGCAGGTATGAAAACGATAGTGAATGATGGACCTTGATGGCCAAAATGCTCCTTCAAACAAGTAGGATATTCCCTACCAGAAATCCCTTTGACGGCATCGTAAATATTGACTGCTATTTTTTTGAATGCGGCATCCCTATCCTTCGGGTCCCCTATCTCCATAGCATCGTCGTACATCTTTACCAGAGGACCAACCAATGCTTTGGCGTCCACTGCCACAGCCGACCCATCTGTTATCCGGATAACGAAGTCCGGTCTCGCCCGGGGATTAGTCTTGCTTTTTGTAAGAGTCAACTCCTTGTAGTAGTTTACACCATCAACTAAGCCAGACATCTTCAGAATCGCCTCGAATGTGGATTCTCCCCAACGCCCCCGCTCCCCTATGCCTGCAGACATGGCCCGCGTTAGTCCAAGTGTTGTATTCCTGGTCTTCTCGTTGTCTTCAGTCAAAGCGTCCTTCAACTCCTCTAACTCGTCGAACTTATCGAGAATATCCTTACTAAGGGTCTTGATTTCTTCTAGGGGCAGATCCTCTAGAACGGCCTCTTCTACAGTGGTTTTTCTTTGTTCAATTACTGATAATAAAGCATCAGGTGCTAGTTTTGTGAATTCCCCGATGTAATCAGGGACTTCATCGGAGGTGCCCTTGTCTCTATCACGAGTGTAAACAAGCCAAATCAGCATCCCAAGAATCAACAATTGGACGCCTAACTCGACCTCTTCTGGTACTGCCATGATAATCGATTAATTTAGGGAGTACTTGAACTATTCACCCAAATCAAAACACTTCTTCATAGGCCAGACCCGCTTGGGACTGAATATGAGTACCCTGGGAAGAGTAAATTGTGCTATTCTGGGTGCGAGAGGGCTAGTTGCTCAAAGACTCCTTCAGAGACTAGTAAATCATCACTGGCTAATCCCGACTCATGTTTTCGGATCTAAGGAATCAGATGGTATCGGGGTGAATGAAATCCCATGGAGTTTCAACGAACCAAGGCCCGACTTCCCCGATATCATCGTCAGAGAGATGGGCGAAAGTGACGAATTAGCCTCGGAACTTATTTCCCAAGGTGTTAGGATTGTATTTTCAGCCCTACCCGACTATCCTGCATCTATGATTGAGAGGGACTTGGCAAGGTCTGGATTGGTAGTTCTGAGCCATTCAACCATTCATAGACATACAGAGTCGGTACCCCTTGTAGTCCCAGAAGTTAACCCCGAACACCTCGTCTTACTAGAAAAACAACATGAATTTGTATCAGGAGCTCTAGTGGCATGCTCCAACTGTATGGTAGTCCCTCTTGCAATATCTCTGGCTCCAATAGTGGAGCATTTTCCTGTGAGGAGTATCGATATTCTCACCGAGCAGTCCGTCTCTGGAGCTGGGAGGATGGTGCTAGAGAGATACAGAGAAGGTATCATGCCCCCTCCCGAGATTATTGGAGAATCAGAGAGTGTTGAATCTGAGCTAAGGAGAATCTTAGTTAAGAGAGACTCCTCATTGTCTACTACTGCGGAAATTGAAATTTCTGCTGAGTGTAAGAGGTTCCCCAGGGAGTTCGGTCACTCAGCTACCGTCACAGTGGATTTCGATAAGAAAGTCAGTGCGCACGAGATTGTCGAGGCGTGGTCCGACTTCCAATCATTAGTGCAGAGTCTAGATCTCCCATCAGCCACTGAAAAACCAGTAATTTTTGTCTCTGAATCAGATATTCTGACTCCGGTCATAAAATCAAAATCCCTGGGTGAAACGGAATATAATTTGCAAAAATCAATGGATGTAAGTATCTCAGATATCACTGTCTCAGAAGGAAAATTGTGCTTCAAGGTAGCCTCAGACAACACAGTGAGAGGCGCCGCAGGAAATAGCATCCTTCTC
>DALI01000078.1 GCA_002496725.1 Euryarchaeota archaeon UBA181
GACATAGCTTAGTTGGTGGAGCGGTGGACTGTTAATCCACAGGTCGCAGGTTCAAGTCCTGCTGTCGGCGCCATCAATCTCTTCGATCTAGCGTAGCTAAGGCCAGGGCAGATAACACTGAAATTAGACCAAATCCGAGTCATTTGCCGAAACCACACATGTCGAGACTATCATCATTACAGCGATTATTACCTGCATAAGCAGACGGTCACGGGATATGACCCGTCTAAGGGGGGACAGTCCAATAACGATCACGTCTCTTTTTTGCTTATCACGGTAAATTACTTTCCGTTAAACTCTTTGACCCTCTTTCGATGCAGTGTTATGAACCCAAGAGATGCGACATCCAGAATTCTGCAAGCAGTAGACGATTCCGGAACTCACTACAGGCATAGCATTCCGATGATTGCCAGTGAGAATATCCTGAGTCCAATGGTTAGAAGGGCCTGTGATTCAGACCTTCATGGGAGGTATGCGGAAGGACTTCCTGGAAAGAGATACTACCAAGGATGTGATGACTTCGATACCATAGAGGAGATCGGAATAGAGTCCGCAAGACGTGTTTTTAACTGTAATTTTGCTAATATCCAATCAACGTCTGGTACTGTTTCCAATATCGGGGCACTGAAGTGCCTAGCTAAACCAGGAGACACAATAACCGCTGTTTCTACTGCCGATGGCGGACATATTTCTCATGCTAGGATGGGGGCAGTGGGAGTAAGGGGCCTGAATTTAGTGACATATCCATGGGATGAGGGAAGAATGGAGCCAGACATAGATGCCTCATTGTCTCTGATTAGGGAGAAGGAGCCCAATCTTGTTCTATTCGGGCAATCAGTTTTCCTATTCCCAACACCAATACAAGAGTTAGCTGATGCCGCCCATGAGAGTGGTTCTATGGTGATGTATGATGGCGCTCACGTCATGGGACTCATCGCAGGAGGGGTGTTCCAAGATCCCCTGAGAGAGGGTGCCGATGTCATGACCGGCAGCAGTCACAAAACATTTCCTGGCCCACAAGGGGGTTTCCTACTTTCCGATTCAGACGATCCGAAATTGCAGAAGAGGCTGAACAATTCTATATTCCCGGGTGTCTGCTCATCATACCATCTTCACCATGTCGCAGGAAAGGCAATCGCCTTAGCGGAATTCGAAGAGTTCGGAACAGATTATGCCAGGGACATAGTTGCAAATGCAAAGGCATTAGCGGAAGCACTCTCATCTGAAGGATTCGACGTAATGGCAGAGGATAGGGGATTCACAGAGAGCCATCAGGTTTTGACACGACATGGTGGGCCCGATTCAGGAGCTGGAATGAAGGCGGCAAATACTCTGGAGAAATGTGGTATTATCACTAATATGAACATGCTCCCCGGCGATACAAAGGCCATGTCTGGGCCTAGTGGGCTAAGATTGGGAGTGCCCGAACTAACTAGGGTTGGAATGGGAGCTCAAGACATGGGAGAGATTGCTAGATTCTTTTCAAGAGCTTTGATTTCTGAAGAAGATAATGCCTCATTAAAATCAGAGGTCTCGGAATTTAAATCACACTTTCAGACAGTCAGATACTGCTTCAGCGAAGGTCCAGCCTATCCCTGAAATTAGTAACATATTCATGTTCATGCTCCACCGCGATGCATGGATGGCGTAGTTAGACGAGCCTTTCTACTGTCCTTTCTGCTAATCTCATCTGGCTGTATGGGGATATTCAATCAGGAATCCGAAGCAGGAGGAATCGTCGATTGTGAACAGGAACCTTCCAACAAAGAGTGTTACGTACCAGTGATAACCGAGGATGACTGCTCCGTCCTCGAGATTTTCGCCAATGATTCATGCAGAGATATGATGGCTCCGAGCCAATTGAACTTTGGATTGGGAGAGCTGTCATTAGTTTCAGGTTTGGAAATGCAAACACTTACTCCAAGCTTCCAAGGAGATGGACCTCAATATTGGCTCGTAAACCCCAGACTTCCTAGTGGCATCTCTCTGGATCCTGACTCTGGTGTGATAAGTGGAACTCCCGAGTTGCCGACCCCCTCTTCCAATTACACCCTAATTGCATCAAATGCAGCTGGGTCTACCTCATTTGTCATTCAGATAGAAGTTCATCCTCCGGGGCCGTCTTCCATTACTTACCAGTCAAAGGAGATGGAATGTGTTGCTGGGATGATATGTCGCACATATTCTCCGGCGATACTGGGTGGCGAAGTTGAATCATGGTCAGTAGAGCCTTCACTGCCAATGGGTATGGAAATTATGGGAGATGGGGTTATAATCGGTACAATATTTGATATTGGAGATTCCAATCATACTATTACAGCATCCAGCGAGGGAGGTAGCGCACAAACCGAAATCAGAATTATCGTATTACACGATCCTCCGGGGGGAATATTATACGATGGTCAACCGTTCTACTGGTTAACTGAGCAAGAAGTAGTCCAGATTCCAAATATTTCCAGTGGCGAATCGTTGTTTTGGTCCGTCAGTCCACCCCTTCCAGCGGGAGTTTCCATAAATCAGTCCGATGGATCTCTGACAGGTTCCCCCATATCGCCTGTGGAAATGTCCCAGTACACCATAACCGCAAGTAACTCAGGAGGCTCATCATCAGTCAACATACTAATTCAGGTATCAGAAGAATCTCCTTCCGGATTGTTGTATTACCCCACTAACTTCGAACTTACATTATATGAGGGAATAGACGGCGTAATTCCATTTCTAGAGGGAGGCATCCCCTCTTCCTGGGAGATTAGTCCAGAACTTCCGAATGGCTTCGAATTTGACTCAATGAACGGACAAATCAGTGGTAACTCAACATCACTGCAACCTTGGTCATTTCATACTATCTGGGCTAATAATACAGGAGGCTCATCTTCCACACAGATAGGAATCAGAATTTCTAGCCTCCCTCCAGATGCAATTCACTGGCCCTCAAACGAATTCGCATTCAAGTCCAATCAGAGCATCTCCGTCTTGGTTACCAACGGAGGCCCAGATATCGATACGTGGGAAGTATTCCCTTCACTGCCGGAGGGCATAAATATTCTTCAGAATGGTACAATATCCGGAGTCCCGACAGAGAGGTCCAATTGGCACCAGTACACCATCTGGGCGAACAACACTGGTGGCTCAGTGGGATTGAAAATATGGATTGCAGTTCATGATTTGAGAGCGGATCAGAGTGAGTTGCTAAGTGGTTTGGAAGATGCTGATTGGGGAGGGTGGTCATCACTTGTTCTACCCATAGGAAAATGGTCTTTCCCACTAGGAAAGGATTCGTCTAATTCATCCGTTGTAGCTGCTAGTCATGTTGGCAGGGGGAAGATAATTGGACTCGGACATGAGAGTTGGGTGACACAGAACCACGAATTCAACTTCAGGGCAGTAGACTGGGTATGTGGGGCGGCGGCAAATGTCGGTTTGGCCTATGGGGCGGGCTTTGATCACTGGGAGGACGAACTCAGGGCGAAGGGACATTCTGTACACTTATCTGTCACTCCAGACAACCTCACACATGTGGATTGCTTGCTCGATGAGTTCTGGAACGGACACGATGATCAAGATAATCTGGCAATTGAGCAGTTCTTGCTTGGTGGAGGGGGTGTGATAATGGGTGGTCACGCATGGTACTGGTCATACTCGAACAG
>DALI01000013.1:0-133 GCA_002496725.1 Euryarchaeota archaeon UBA181
TCCAATTCCGCTAATCTTGTAAACATCCTGTATTGGCAGGCGTAGAGGCCTGTCAGTAGGCTTAGGAGGCATTGAGATAGCATCGATTGCCTCGAATAGAGTAGGTCCACTGTACCATGATGTGTTCTCGCTC
>DALI01000013.1:433-602 GCA_002496725.1 Euryarchaeota archaeon UBA181
TGATGTGTTCTCGCTCTTGTTGTATACGTTGTCTCCATGGAATGCGCTGCAAGGAACGAAGGTTATCTCGTCCGGCTTGTAGCCTGCGCCCTTCAAGAGAGCACTGACCTCTTCCTTGACGCTGTTGTACTTGTCCTGTGACCAATCGACACCGCTGATGTCCATCTTG
>DALI01000013.1:908-6921 GCA_002496725.1 Euryarchaeota archaeon UBA181
GTCCATCTTGTTGACGTTGACGATAAGCTGACTGACTCCAAGAACTCGTGCTAGGAATGCGTGCTCCCTAGTCTGAGCATTGACTCCATCGTTAGCTGCGACATTCAGAACCGCCGCATCCGCCTGACTGGTACCAGTGATCATGTTCTTGACGAAATCACGGTGACCAGGTGCGTCTATGACTGTGAAGTAGTAGTTAGGAGTGTAGAACTCTTTGTGAGCGACGTCAATGGTGATACCACGCGCGCGCTCCTCCTTCAAGCCGTCCATGACGTAGGCTAGTCCGAAACCTGCCTTTCCATGCTCCTCAGCTAGCTTCTCGTTCTTCTCAATTACATGCGCTTCGATATGGCCGCTATCCAGAAGCAAACGACCGACTGTCGTTGACTTTCCATGATCTACGTGCCCTACGAACACGATATTCAGATGCGGCTTACTCTTGTCTTCCCACTGTGAACCCATAATATACACCTCTAAGTGTGGCCTGCCGACCGAAGGTTCGTATATGAATCGTTCCCCAAGGGTAAATCGCACTATGAGTTACTTAGATGGGGAGGAGTATGCCGTTAACGGCTATCTGTACTGAAGCTCGACGATGAAATAATTTACCTTCGTAGTGTGACTCTCTTCATTGACCAAGTCCGCTGACCAGTCGCCTGGAAGGAATCCTCTCACAGTTGAAGCCCCGATAACGAGCCATACGCAGTAGTCGTCTGTCCCACAGTCGCCAGCGTTCCTATTTTCATCAGAAAGACCAGTGGAATTAGCGATTTCATCCTCAGTACTGTTGTAGAGGTAAATATCGAGTTTATTGTTCGTGGTTGTTACAGGTCCGCCTCCCAATCCGCCTCCTGCCTGATCGTCATCCTGCTGAGGGTAATCCACCTTTGTTCGGAGATATCTTATCCTGTCCTTGGTATCCTCATCGTAGGTTACAGGGAAGTCCCAGGTCATCACAATAGAGTCCTGTATCCTCCTATCCATCTCGAAGTCACTCCACTTCCCTTGGTAGTTCACGTATACTGTAGAGTCATCATAATGAGTCAATCCATTATTGTCGGTCACTTTCAGCCTGATATCCCAAGCTCCAGCGGGCCTCTCCTGCCACTCTACCATATCCCCAGTGGCATCAATGTCATTATCATTGATACCATCGCCATCTGAGTCTGTGTTTCTATCGAGATCCCACTCATAGCTTACGATATACTCCTCAGCATAGCAATCAGAGTCATCTGGATCACATCCGGCCCATGACTGGGACCCATCTAGGGATACAGTGGTTGAGACAGAGACCTGCCTATCGTCTATTTCCTTGTCCTCACACACCCACATGAGGATGAAATCCCCATTAGGAGGGCTTTCTCCCTCACAATTATCATCCTTGTTCGAGGTAATCTCAGCATGTGGCTCCCTTGCAGAAGAGTCGATGACAGAGATCAACTTGCTCGTCGTGACCTCATGAGTTCCGTCACTGACGGCGAGTCTTACGGAGTACTCACCGGGCTGTGCATATGAGTGGCTGGTTGTGAGGCCGGAACCGGTGTTGCTATCTCCGAAACTCCAGGAGAACGTCATAGAGTCTGCATCAGGGTCGGATGACCCCACAGCACTGAATGTAACACTGTCTCCAGCCCTAACGGAGCCAGATGGGTCAACTGACATGTTAGCAGTAGGGGGGCTGTTGCCTCCAAGAGCGTCCATACAGCCGGCCAGTGCAGTGAAAATCATCAACATGGCCATCATCAGGCCCGTCGCTTTCGCCCCTCCCATGTTGTATTGCTGAAGGATGGTATGAAATCAACCCTGCGCTAAGTTGTTAGAAGTCGAAAATACTACTCTGGCCCTTTGGCCTTGCTCCTTTCAAAAGCTCTTTTTCATCTACGCCGAACGCTTCCGTGATGCGTCCCAGTGACTTCGCCAGGCGCTTAGCGTAGTATTCCCTGTCGTATTCTGGTGGCTTCCCACCTATCTCATCCACCAACCAGGCACTGACACCCAATTTCTTCTCCCCTACATCAGGCTCAGTGATGATATACCCGACTTTCATACCCGGGGTAAACTGTAATCCTGCTTCTATCCTCTGCTTTGCGGCCCTAACATAGGGAAGTCCGTCTGGATTGGCATACACGCTCTTGAAATCCCACTCATTCTTCTTAGAGTCCCACTTGCCCTTACAGGATCTACTAATAACTAGCCTCGAAGGATCGACATTTTCTTCTCGGACCTCATCAACTGCCATCTTGGTCATGTTAACTGCACCTTCTGTATCGCCGTCCAATAGCATCTCAAACATTTCAGTCATGGTCTCTGAAAGAAGGTCAAAAGAGTCTGTTCTCCTTACCTCGTAGCCTCTTATCAGCATCTCTTCTCTGGGCCACACTACCCTTCCAACGTATCTCTTCTTGGCCCCGTGACTGAAAAATGCGGAAAGGGCGGTTTCAAACTCCAGCTCCGCCCCCTCTTTTGTGAACATCTGAGCGAGAGTCTCTCCAAACTCCAGTGTCTCTTCACGAGTTTTCTCCCAGACTACCGCGCCCTCAGCATCTTTGGGCTTGTTCGTAGGTGCTCCCTCATGCACTGGAGATTTTACGAAAATGGAGTCGGTGTCTGAGTATATCACATCATTTCCCCCTTCCTCTACTTGAGAGATAATTGCCTTTATGTTGTATCTCGCCCACTCTGTTATACTTGCTCCCAAATCTGGATGCGTGAACCTGTAGAAGCTAGATGCAAAGACACCATAGAAGGAGTTCATTAGAATCTTTACCGCGTATTGGAGTTGATCCAGCAAGAAAGCCTCGACCGGGTCATTACTTGCTTGGGCGTCTGCCATCCCCTTCTTGTACAAGTCCCTCTTGGCCATCAAATCTTCCAGAAGCCTGGGTACCAAGCCATTCATTTCGTCCTTTGACTTGTATCTAGTCCCTGTCGTCGGCGACACGCTGTGTGATGGGTCCTGATCACCACCATCTCTCACGAGAGTTGTGGAACAGATATTGTTAGTGATCATAATTGACGGGTACATTGACTTGAAATCCAGAACAACAACCCATGGCTCCATTCCGGGCTCGACCTCGTGAACGTATCCACCTGCAATCTGGTCCCTTTTCCTTGGACCTGCATTGGTCATTGGAACTGCTATCCCATCCTTGTCGGCGAGTCTCATAACGAGAGAGTCAATCCATTGACTCGTGGTTCCGTTGGCTGCAGTCTCGACAGCGGTCAAAGAGACCGAGGCTAGGGCCTCCTTTCGAGCAATGGCCTTTAGATGCCCCAGTATGTCCAAGGGGAGATGAGTATCCCTTACGCAGTATTCCATCACGACGTCTGGTCTTGCGGCCCATTCCTCGTCCATCTTACTAGCATCAACATCCATCTTCTGCATTTCCTGATTATTAGGCCAGAGCAACTGTGAAACGTACCTCAGTGACTCTCTTTGAGGCCTTAGGGTCTGTCGAGCTTGCCACCAAGCATCCATAGGTATCCTACCTGGGATCCTCCAAACCCTATTCTGCTGTCTAGTTGGAAATATCCTCTTACTATCGCCCTCGTTCATTGGGACCCTTCCCCATCCGAACAAAGGTGCCCTGTTGTACTTCGGCCTAGGACAGATAACTTCGGCTCTCTCATCCATCCTCGGGAGGTCGAAATTATCTATGTTGTAACCAGTGATGAAATCTGGATCTGCTTCTCTGACAAGAGAGGTCAGGCCTTCCATTATTTCTCGCTCCTCACCCCTGAAACGATGCTCTGATCTGTCACCTGCCCTATCTATGACAGCAGCGGCGCATAGTATCCGATTGGTAGCTATGCTAGTTTCTAGATCGAATGAAAATGTTACGAATGGGGTCTGGAATGGTTCAGATCTGGTCAAGCCATCCAGCTCGCAAGAAACTATCATGTCAACTGGATATATTCCTGCGCCCCCAATCTTTTTTATTGCCGATTCTGCAAGTTTTACATCGGTTGTAGTACTGTTTTTTGCCCCTTCTGGAGCTCTCTCACTGGCCCAAATAACATCTCCTTTCACACTTATGTGGGGGCCTAGATCAAGATCTAGCATCAGACGATTCTGGAATGGTATGTCAGCACTCGTTACTACCCAGTCTCCTAGCTTCTTCCTCAGTTTTCTGACAGAGTATGGCTGATTGGCGTAGACCCTCCAATGCCTCTTCTCGCCGTTTGTCGTCCACTTAACCTCGGGACTATCAATATCTACTACCTCTGGAATATCTAATACATCATCGAGATTTACAATTTCATTGGGGCGTGGCTCCCCTGGAAGAGCTATGTCGAAGTAAGGACGGAGCCCGTTCACTAGTAGAACCGCAGAATGCCCGGCCTGCGAACGACACCACAGCTCAACTGTTGTCCTAGGCGGTTTAGTGTCCATAGATTGGTATGAACCTGAGACGATGCACATCCTTTCCTCCCACTCCATCAGCTCGCCTCACTATGAGCGGGTAACCCAATGCCTTCAATCTATGTCTTAATGAGAGACATATCAGTGCCGAGAGAGGTTCCTTGCGTAATCGTTGAAAGCCGACTTGCTTCCGTGAAGATAGGGGACTGACTGTGCCAGAGGATACGAAGCCGGAAATCGACTGGGATTCACTTACTTTCAGTTTCACCGAGACTGACAGAATGTACATGGCAAAATGTGACATTGGAGAGGGGTGGTCTCGAGGGAAGATGAAGGACTTTGAGGACTTGGTAATATCTCCAGCCGCCGGAGTTCTAAACTATGGGCAAGGACTCTTCGAGGGCATGAAAGCACAGCGAGCCTCTGATGGTAGTATTGTATTGTTCAGACCAGAGAGAAACGCTAGAAGGGCCCAAGAGGGTGCTCGGAGACTTGGTATGCCGCCAGTACCAGAAGAAATATTTCTTGATGCAGTGATTAGCACGGTAAGAGAGAACTCCAGATGGGTTCCTCCAATGGGGAAAGGGGCATTGTACATCCGGCCTCTCCTGATGGGAAGTGGGCCGATTCTTGGAGTAGCACCCGCGCCCGAGTACACTTTCTTGGTTTTCGCGTCACCAGTAGGGCCGTACTTCAAAGGTGGCATAACTCCTACATCCCTAAGGGTATCAGAGAGATTCCATAGAGCCGCTCCCGGCGGTTCAGGAGGTGTGAAGGCAATAGGAAATTATGCACCTGGAATGATCCCCTCCAAGATGGCAAAAAAAGAAGGTTACTCAGAGATAATCTATCTCGATGCGGTGAATCATAAATATATCGAGGAAGTTGGGGCGGCTAACTTCTTCTGTGTAAAGGACGGTGTTATATCCACCCCTGAATTAACAGGTACAATTCTCCCCGGAGTAACCAGAGCTTCCATAATCGAACTGGCTTCATCCAGGGGTTACGAGGTAAGAGAAGAGAAAGTGGATGTGAATTACGCCATGGAGGCCGATGAGTGCTTCTGTGTGGGAACTGCAGCAGTCGTTTCCTCAATTGGAAAGATACAGTACAGGGACCGGGTAGCTGAGTACTACGAAGGAGAAGTAGGGCCAGTAACAAGGGAGTTGTACGAGGAACTGACATCTATCCAACAGAGGCGCTCACCAGATGACTTTGGATGGATTGTGGAAGTTTAGTGGCCCTGATCTGGCTGGGGCAACCTAATTGTGTTACTTCTCAGCCGCGTCGAACATGAAGACGGGGACACTGCTCATCGTCATGATGATGGTTTCTATTTCAGCCGCTGGTTGTATTCACACTGACAGCGGGAGCTCAGGAGTCATCAGTGAAGAAGGGGTGCATAGTGGAGTTTTTGTCACTGGCCCTGATGGGATGTCTCTTGATATTCCTCCAATTCCCATGGAGTTTGTATTCAGTGACGTGGGAGAAGATGGGGCTGAGCCCAGTATTGGGATAACGTCTAGTGGATGTATTTTCTTCATTGCATTCGAGAAGGTCATGCGTTCATGTGACTTCGGACAGTCATGGGAGGAAGTGACAGGGCCGGAGTGCTCTTTTACCACAAGTGACCCATATGGGTGGGTTGAT
>DALI01000046.1 GCA_002496725.1 Euryarchaeota archaeon UBA181
ACGCGGGAGGACCGTACATGACAGGAACAGATGAGACCCAACTAGGAGACGACTTCTCATACATCATCAGAATTGCAGATTCAGACGTCGACGGACTCCGTAAGATATCGGTTGGACTCTGCTCCATCAAAGGAATAGGCATGAGGACCGCAGAGATGATTTGCAGGCTGTCCGGGGTCGATGGGAGTAAACTTGGAGGTCATCTTAGTGATGAGGAACAAGAAAAACTCAGGGATTCTATTGGAACTTATGCTACTGAGATGCCTTGGTGGTTGATGAATCGACAAAGAGATGTAGGAACAGGTGAAGATGCTCACATCGTGGCACTTGAGGTCAAGATGACTAGAGATGATGACGTTGCAAGAATGGCGGGAATCAAAACCTACCGAGGAATGAGGCACAGAAGTGGACACAAAGTCAGAGGACAGAGACTTCGAAGCAACGGAAGAAAGGGCTCTGCTCTTGGTGTACAGAGGAAGCAGTGAGGTGGTAAGATGGGAGATCCAAAATTTGCAAGACCCAAGACTCAGACACCTACTCATCCTTGGAAACAGGCTAGGATAGAAGAGGAGCATGCTCTAAAGGCCAAATACGGACTTAAGAAAGTAGGAGGAATGAGAGAGATTTGGAGAGAAAAATCTGCTCTCAGAAGACATCGAAATCAGGCTATGAAATTGATTGGTAGAGTGGATACTTCAGAAGGCCACTATGCCAGAGAGAAAGACGACCTAATTGTTTCCTTGACCAGAAAGGGGCTTCTTTCAGAAGGTTCCAGCATAGACAGCGTCCTGCAGATAGATGTTGAACTGATGCTAGCAAGAAGGCTTCAATCCCAAGTTTACTACAAGGGATTGGCCCCCTCGATGAGAGCATCTAGGAATCTAATAGTTCATGGGCATATTTCAATTGGGGATCAGAAAATGACAGTCCCAGGATACCACTTGCTCAGGGAAGAAGAAGAGTCGCTAAGATATACTACTGGCTCAAAATATGAAAACCCGGAACATCCGTTTCGTCAGGATTTAGAGAAGATTAGGGCCACTGTAGACGCTTCTGAGGAAGAGGCGGGGACTGTGGGCGGGCCAGTAAAGGTAGCTGATACTTTTGTTGACGATATCAAGGCGGGAGAAGCCACGGCTCCGACCGTTGAGGACACTGTTCCAGAAGGTGATAACTGATGTCTCACAAGGCTATTCTCCATATCTTCACCACACACAACAACGTGTTGATGACGGCAACCGATCTTACTGGTTCTGAGACAATATGCAAAGTCTCAGGAGGAATGGTGACTAAGGGGGGTTCTGAGAAATCTAGCTCTTTCGCTTCCATGAGGGCCGCCGAGAGAATGGCGGAGATGCTAGGAGAGAAAGATTTCAATCAAGTGATTGTGAAATACAGAGGTGCGGGGGGAAATAAGTCCCATAGCGCACCCGGGGCTACATCCGCAATCAGGGCCCTTACTAGAGCTGGGATGCAGATTACCAGAATCGAAGATGTAACTCCCATACCGACTGATGGTACAAAGGCAAAGGGAGGTCGACGCGGTAGGCGCGTCTGAGGTGAATATTATGGTGAAGGCAGAGATTCTCTATGAAGATGAAGAGCAAATCAAGATTCTACTGAAGGATACTGATCGGGCATTTGTTAACTCGATTAGAAGAACTTTGATGGCTGATACCCCTAAGATGGCTATTGATACGGTTAGGTTCGTCAAGAAGACTGAGGTTGAAGATGGTGAGCTTTGGGAGACTGATGGACCACTTCCAGATGAGGTCATTGCACAGAGGCTTGCAATGATTCCTATACCTACCAAGCACGACGAGTTCTACTTCCAGGATGAGTGCCCCAACTGTTCCGAGATGGTAGAGGAAGACAGGGGCTGTGCCCTTTGTACAATGCTATACTACTGTCAGGTTAAGGGCTCTAGAGAAGGAGTCTGGGTGACGGCTGGAGATTTGAACTTCCTAGGTGATGCGGATGGTTTCATATCAAAGAAATATCAGCCAATACCAATTACCAAACTTTTCCAGGGACAGATGATTGAGTTTTCTGCTACAGCAGTGATGGGAAGAGGAAGGGAGCATGTGAAATGGTCCCCAGTCAGTGGTGTAACTTTCAATCCACGTCAAATTGGCGTGATTAATATCAAATCTAAAGCTAAGATTCTATGGAACTTAGGGCTTAAAATAAAGTCTGGAGATTTCAATAAGGAGGGTCAGCTAGTTGATGTGGAAAAGGTCGAGCAACTAAGAGAGGACTTGAATCACGTTGGCTCGGGAACTGAGGAGTCTAGAGAGTTCAAGAATGCAGTTGTGCTCGAAGACGTTCCGGAAGAATTCATACTATCCTTTGAGACAGATGGTTCAATGAAGCCTGGAGTAGCCTTTGAGATGGCTGTGAAGGAGCTCTCTGGAAGATTTGGCAGTATTGAGGACGACCTCAAAGCTGTTCTCTGAGCGGTATACATTATTTCCCCCTAGGGTACGGGACAAGCGTGTCGGACTTGCTTGGACGTGGGTACTGTGGCGGCCATGTCACTCTTATCTTTACAATAGAGGATGAAAATCCTGATCCCATAAAACAGGGAAGCCTAGGTGCCGGGATCTGTCTAAATGAGGGAGTTGAGGTAATTGTCAGAGGCCGAGATGGCAATGGAAATCTAGAGGTTTTCTTCAATGATTACATTGGGGAGTCTTCGATGTACGAAGATATCATGAATATGATCAATGGGATTATCCCTGAGGTTTCTGAATATGATTGGGAGGCGACAGTAAAGTTAGATCTCCCCACTGGTCAGGGATTTGGTATGTCAGCCGCTGGGTCAATATCTTTCTGTAATGCTATTCAAAGAGCCCTAGGAATTCCTTACGAGGAAGGGCGGAGGCGTTCTCTGATGATTTCGCATGTTATAGATCGTAAGAGATCTAGCGGATTGGGAGATGTGACTGCTATTGCGGCTGGAGGAATTGAGATACGAAGAATGGCTGGTTCTCCGTTTAATGGTCATCTTCTGGAAATGGGGCCTGGTGAATCTGAAGGATGGGAGTCGGAGACAGAAGTAATATTGGCATGGGATAGTAAAGGGAGTAAACATACCTCATCATATATCGACGATGCATCATGGAAAGAGTCGATATCAAAGGCTGGAGAAAAAAATCTAGAGAGCCTGTTAGAGGGATCTTGGGATAAGTCTAGATGGAGTGATCTTCTTCACTATTCAACTTGTTTTTCTGAGGAAAGTGGACTATCAAAAGATGGCATCCGTGCAGATGTAATCAGGAAGTGCGAGAAAGTCGTGAACGATTGTGGGATTGAGTGTAATGGCGTTCCGCTTCTTTGTATGCTAGGAGGAAGTGTTGCGATCGTTCCAGTGAATATCGATAGGGGATTACAGGGAATAGACAATATCAAGAGTGCTCTGGAGAATGAGGGTTTGACTGCTATCTCTACAACTATTAGTCACCCCTAGGACTTTGATTCCTCGTGGAACTTGTCTAAGAGCGTAAGATCGAGGGGGCTTGCATCCAACTGCTCGGCCCCATTGATAGCCAGACCGTCACAAAATCCGTGACGGTATACTATTGCTCCATGGCCATACTCTGCTACGTAGCGATCAACTTGCTTCTGAGTCTTCTTTCTTGGAAACTTGAGATCGGCTCCGAAGAAATGTTTGGCATCAATCCAAGCACAGGGGACACCGTTTATTCTCACATCATCAATCATTAGAAGATCAGGGGTTATTATGGCTCTACCCTCGGACTTCTTTTGCTCTGCCATAAGGTCTTCCTGAGTCCTATATCTGACCCCTATGGAGTCAAAGAATAGGTAGAGAACATCCTCAAAGACCATTGAAGCCTTATGTGTTTCATCCTGATTAACTGAACTAACTCTGTCCATTGATTCTGCTAGTTCGAACTGCTCCCTGTCTCTAGCTTTCATCTTAGATGGCTCCTTTAGAAATTCTTTGATTCTATTCTTGGACCATCCCCTGCCAGTAAGAATTGCCCTGAAAGTATTTACTGGCGGTGCATCGAATCTCTTCGATAGAGAGATGACATCCTCTCCAGAATTATATCTACGATTAAGTTCATTTGATCTGCGCATTAGTTTATGATGGGAATAGACGCTTTTTTCTTGATTTAGGGCATTTCTTAGAGAGAGAGTCTGTTCCAAAGAGATAGGGAGATCATTCAGTTGGGAGGCGATTTCATCGACCCTCTCTTGAGGGAGAAATCCAAATTCTCCCCTTCTCATCACAATTTCCCCGGCCTTTTTCTGGACGTCCCGAGAGATGGCGTTAAGCTCCCAATTAACATTGATTGTTCTGGGGGGCGGATCTACATCTGAAGGGAATCCCATTGGAGAAGGGTTAGCAGTGAATCTACCGAGAGCTCTCATAATTGACTCTGAATCTAAATCTGGGCTTTTCTCCTTGGAGGCTTTGCCTCCTTCGGAGCGACGTCTATCTCTACGACGGTCTCTTCGCCTTCCTGCTCTCTTTTCTTCGCTCAACGATACTGCGAGAGTAGTAAGCCCCATGAACCCACCGAGTGGGAATACCGAATAATGTAAGATTTTTCAGACGCTATTGACACTATTGGGACTAAATAAATGAAATTCCAGGCTCCAATGGGAAAGATACCTTTGCCTTTCCGGCCACATCTTCACCGTCTCCCACTGAATAGGATACTACAGTATCGATTTGGAGAGAGCTAGCAATGAAAGAAGAGTTCTTGTTGATTACTGAAGTCTCATCAAAATGACCCAAAACAAGATTTTTTTGACCTTCCGACCATGTGTTGACACGTCCTCTCTTCTTCTTTGATCCGGCAGTCATAGCCATCCATGTTTGGAATATTTCTCCTCTCATTGACTCTTTTTCAAATATTTTGAGATTTTTGAGATATTCTTGACCCTTTGTTTTGAAGTCGAAGTTTGTGCGGGACAATTTTACTGCCTCATAAGCTAATTCGGCTTTCCAAGAGAGTGCTGTTTGGACTACCATCTTTGTTATTGGGATATCAGAGTGCTTCTGCGCTAGAACTTTCAGATTTCGGGCTGAATCTATGAGATCACGAAGATATTCCTCACTTGCTAGAATCTCTGACCAATCCCTTACAGACAGATCTGAAATCTCAGAAAGAGTGTTGGAAGCGACCAATCCGAGACCTCCTAGGGACTCCCAGAACTCCTCTGCAATATGGGGAGTGGCAGGAGCCATCATCTCCGCCCAACTAGAAAGAAAGCGATTGATTGTAGGAGCGTGTGAGCCGCCTCTTCGCCTATACCACTGCCAGTCCGATAGCATCTCGAAATGACTGATCATCACCCCTTCGCGGAGGCTTACGTCATCCATTGCCTCAGTCCACCTAGTACGATTATCTAGTAGGCGGGCAAGTAGCCAATTATCCATATCACTTGGTGAAGATTTGATATTTGATCCTATCTTGAATGCATCAACTATCTGATTCAATTGTCGATTATTAGCCTCTAAAGCACTATCAGACCAATCCATCCCAGCCTCTGGATTTGCACCAAAGAGAATGAAAAGTCTGACAGTATCGGCTCCAAACTTAGAAATCATATCTCCGGGGCTAATCGTATTTCCGAGGGATTTTCCCATTTTGACAGAACGAGTGCTCAGTTTTCCACCACAATTAGGGCAATCTCCTCCGAAATTTTCGACGTGGTACTCGGAGTTACATTTTACACAGAAGGGAGCAGGTGCGTTGAGCATGCCTTGGCACACTAAACGACCAAATGGCTCCCCGACGAGATTCATCCCCAAGTCACGTGTCGCCTTTGTAAAGAATCGTGCGTATAGGAGATGCATCACGGCATGCTCAATGCCACCGATGTAGAGATCCACTCCTCCTTCCATCCAATAGTTCACTTTGTCTGGGTCGAAGGGGCGAGCGATGTTGTTAGAATCTGCAAATCTCATGAAATACCACGATGAGTCATAGAAAGTATCCATTGTATCAGTCTCACGACGTGCATTCTTACCACACTGAGGACAGGTGGCCTCGAGAAATTCTTGATTTGTAGCTAAGGGATTTCCACTATCTTCCCAGCTGAATTTCACATCAAGTGGTAATTCAACTGGTAAGTCATCTAAGCTAACTGGGACAACTCCGCAATCATCGCAATGTAGCATTGGAATAGGCGTCCCCCAGAATCTCTGACGACTTAGGAGCCAATCCTTGAGTCTGAATTGTACAGTTCCATGACCTGTCCCTTCAGCTTCTAATGCGGAAATTACTGCCTCCTTGGCCTCATTGCCATGAAGGCCGTCAAAGGATTCTCGATTGGAATTAATCATCCAACCCAAGCCATCGAAAACTGGGTTCTCCTCAATTGCTTCTCCGTCTCTTTCTCTAGAAAGTACTGGCCTTACTGAGATTCCATATTTCTTGGCAAAGTCATAGTCTCTTTGATCATGCCCGGGGACTGCCATTACTGCGCCAGTTCCATAGCTAGCAACTACAAAGTTTCCAGCATATATCGGAACCTCTTCGCCACTGAGTGGATTTTTTGCGAAACGGCCCAGAGGAACGCCTTTCTTCTCCTTCAGCATATTGATTCTCTCGAATTCAGTCATTCTTGCGCACTCATTCCTAAGTTCAAGCCAAGCACTCTCGTACTCAGTTCCCGAAACTAGCTCTTCACACAGTGGATGTTCGGGAGAGAGAGTAAGGAACGTAACACCGAATATCGTATCTGGACGTGTTGTGAAGGCTCCGATAACTGAGTCGGAGCCGACCACTGAGAAGTCAATATGGGCGCCTTGGGAGCGACCGATCCAATTCCTTTGCATTGCCTTGACGTTCTCTGGGAACTCGATCTTATCCAACTCCTCCAGTAATTCATCTGCATACTCTGTCATTCTCAGGAACCATTGGGCCATATCCTTCTGAACTACCTCAAGTCCACATCTCCAGCAACGATTATTCTTGACTTGCTCATTAGCTAGCACTGTATCACAGTCGTTACACCAATTCACTGGAGCGAATCTTCTCTCAACAAGGCCTGCTTCGAAGAATTTCAGAAACATATTCTGATTCCAGCGATAATATTCTGGCGTGGAAGTTGCGAACATCCTTCGCCAGTCATACGAGTAACCCATGCGTTCCTGATCGGCTCTTATCATGGCGATATTTCTCTCGGTGACGCTGTGAGGATGTCCTGCTTCCTTTTTGGCGGCATTTTCTGCGGGCATTCCAAATGAGTCGTATCCCATTGGATAGAGGACATTCTTACCCATCATTCTCTGAAATCTAGCCATCGCATCACCAATTGAGTAGTTGCGAACATGACCCATGTGCATATTTCCAGAGGGGTATGGAAACATCTCAAGACAGTAGAACTTGGGTTTCGATGGATCGACTTCTACTTCGAATACTCTAGCCTCAGACCATGTGCGTTGCCATTTGTTCTCCACTTCATGAGTATTGTAAGACATCGTCCTCACCTCAGTCACCCTAGGAGACTTAGTCTCCTTGCTGAATAACTGGCATGACTGCCCACTTCTCAAGTAGGGCCTCGGCATAGGATATTCTAGTCACGTACCTCGTAAAGGAGGGGCGATTTTGAACCCTGCCCCCCATTAGGACTCCACCATACCTATTGGATATGACCGGTTGGGATGGAACATGCTGGCCGATGGGGAGTTTCACAAGGACGTAAGAGATGACGGTGTTGAGGTGTGGGTTACTCAAATGGGGGGTTACATGAACATGAATACAGCGTTTATTGATAGGGAAAATCAAATTGTGGCTATTGTGGATCCATTCGACTCTGAACGATGGATTGAGGGGCTGGCAGAAGAAGGACTCGCACCGACCCACCTACTCTACACGCACACTCATCGAGATCATGTCGCTGGATATTCGTCTATGCTATCACTGGCCCCAGATGTTGAAGTATGGGGGCATGATGAAGCTAGAGTACCTGGGTTACTTGGTCAGGCTGTTTTCAAGAAGGTTGATTTCACTGAAACTTGGACTAACTCCGCAGATACTACTGTTGAGTGGAGTGTTGGGTCAATATCTCTTGGAGTCACCCATTCTCCAGGCCATGCCCCTGGCCATGTCACCCTTCACGGTCATGGTGTTTATCATGCTGGAGATCTTCTATTCACAGCACATAGTGGCAGGGTTGACTTGCCTGGCAGCGACCCTAGAGCACAGTGGAGTAGCGTTCGTTTTGCCAGAGAACTACTGGGCGGACTACCGGGTAATTGGCGCTTAATCCCAGGACATAGATATGATTGGATAGATGGCACTACCCCAGATTGGGTTAGTATTAGTGATGCTTTGGAGTACAATTACTCTCTAAACTCACCAATGATAAATGATTGAAATTTGATATCTATTTTCTTCTGACTTTAGCGATTAGAGACCCAATGGTTGCGATGAATATCTTATTCCTCCAAAGCCATGAAAACATCTTCAAAGCGGTCTTTACTTTACCCATTATCATTCCGCCTTATCTTCCCTAGTGAGGCTGATACCCATATTTCGAGCGGCTTCTTTAACTGTCCCGATAGGCAACCCTCCCTCTCTCTCAAGAGCTGAAAGAGATGCTATTACTATACTCTGTGTATCAATCTCGAAGAACCTCCTGAGGTTGTCCCTAGTGTCTGAACGCCCGAACCCATCGGTTCCTAGGACGGTGAAGCTGCCCCCTATCCATCTCTGGATCATCTCAGGAACAGCCGCAATGTAATCAGAGACGGCAATTGTTGGAGTTTCATCACCGAAACACTCTGATGCATATGTAGATCTTTGAGCCTGTGGATTGAGCCTATTGTGGCGTTCTGACTCCAATCCATCCCTACGAAGTTCTCCATACGAGGTCACTGACCAGATCTCAGAAGATATCCCATGCTCCAATTCCAACAGATCCGCTGCTTCACGGGCGTACTGCAGAATTGGCCCAGACCCAAGTATTCTGACTTGGGGAGAGTCGTGCAATTCGGACTCCTGAACCTTATACGCCCCTCTGATGATTCCTTCATCCACACCCTCGGGCTTTACGAGTTGTTGCTGGTTCTCGTTATACAACATAATGTAGTGGAACACATCCATGTTCTTTCCCCACATCTCATCAATACCATGTCGGATTATCGTTGCTAGCTCATACGCATAAGCCGGATCCCACGCACGACATCCTGGGACGGTTGAAGCGATTAGGAGGCTATGGCCGTCTTGGTGCTGAAGGCCTTCTCCATTTAGTGTGGTCCTACCTGCTGTGGCACCCATCAAAAATCCCCTAGCCCGTGAGTCGGCAGCGGCCCAAACCTGATCTGCGGTCCTTTGGAATCCGAACATGGAGTAGAAGATATAGAATGGAAGAGTTGGGGACGCGGAATGGGAATAGGATGTGGCTGCGGCAGTCCAAGTTGCCATGGAAGTTGCCTCGGCAATTCCTTCTTGGATGATCTGGCCGGATTCTGATTCCTTGTAATTCATCAGCATTTTATGATCTACAGGAGTATAATTCTGTCCGACCTGAGAGAAGATTCCAAACTCGCTGAATAGGGGGTCCATTCCAAATGTCCTCCCCTCATCAGGAATAATTGGAACAACTCTTGAACCCATTTCCGACTTGAGGAGTCTTCTTAGAAGTCTAACGAAAACCATCGTTGTAGAGACTAGTTGCCCCTCCCTTGTTCCCTCATCGAACTCAGAAAAGGTTGACTCATCGGGGAGATCTATTGTGATGGGAGGGGATCTCCTTGAAGGAAGGTATCCTCCCAAATCTTCTCTCCTCTTAGTGATGTACTCGATCTCTTCGGAGTCATCTCCTGGATGGTACAACGGATTATCTTCCAGTGCTTCATCCTCCAAAGGTAATTCTAGAGAGTCACGATAAGAAACAAGATCATCCAGAGACATCTTCTTTTTCTGGTGTGTTGAGTTTCTTCCCTCAAACGAATCTATCCCCCAGCCCTTCACTGTATGTGACAGTATGACTGCCGGGCCATTTGCCGCCTCAGCGGATTTGTATGCCGCGTATACCTTGAGAGGATCATGCCCCCCTCTCCTTAGATTCTCTATATCCTGATCTGAGAGGGTTTCTCCAATGGAAGCCAATTGCTGATTACCTGAGAAGAACTCAGACCTGAATTCAGAAGGAGCTAGTGTGCTCATTCTCTGCCAATCACCATCGTTAATGCCTTCAATCCTAGATAGTACAACCCCCTCTGAATCACTATTCATTATTCGATCCCAACCTGAGGACCATAGTACCTTGATCACTGTCCAACCTGCTCCTCGATAGAGTCCTTCAAGCTCCTGAATGATCTTGGCATTGCCCCTCACGGGACCATCAAGACGCTGAAGGTTGCAGTTTACAACTACGATTAGATTGTCGAGTTTCTCTCGACCGGCTATGGCTATCGATGCTATTGCCTCTGGCTCATCCATTTCACCATCCCCTAGGAAAGCGAAGACTCTGCTTTGAGATGTATCTGCCAAACCCCTCTGATGTAGGTACTTCCAGAACCTTGCTTGCATTACTGCGGCAAGAGGCCCAAGTCCCATTGAAACGGTGGTGTACTCCCAAAAATTGGGCATTAGTCTCGGATGGGGGTAAGAGGAAAGTCCGTCATTGAACGCCTCTTGTCTGAAATTGGCCATCTGCTCTCTGGATATCCTGCCCTCGAGAAAGGCTCTAGCATAAATCCCTGGACTTCCATGCCCTTGAATGTAGATAGCATCCCCGATACCATTCGAGTCTTTTCCTCTGAATATATGATTGAAACCGACCTCATATAGAGTGGAGCTGGATGCGTAGGTCGAGATGTGCCCACCGATTCCGTCCACTCTCCTGTTAGTATCGGAAACAACTACTGCTGCATTCCAAAGTATTGAGTTTTGTATCTTCCTCTCTATCTCCAGATCTCCGGGGTATGGTGGTTGTTGATCTAGTGAGATAGTATTCAGATAAGGAGTTCTGGAGGGGGGTGTTATTGGGATTGAAAGATCGCCCGCCTCTATCATCAGCTCATGGAGTAGCATCCTAGCTCTTTCCACCCCATGTGAGTCCACCACTGACCTGAGAGACTCTAGCCACTCATCAGTCTCATCCGGGTCTATGTCAGGTAGGTGTTGACGTGGTTTTGGACCGGACATGTGAGCACCTGCCCCTATGGGGCAGAGTTGCGACTGGTTGTTGTTTATTCAATGTTCGATTGTCAGGGGTTCAAATTTTGGGTCCTTTGGGGCCTACCTTGACAACGTGACACTCATGAATGGTACGAACTCCAGATACTGTGATAGATGAGTCTCCTTCGATACATCTCACCCCTGACCATTTCCTGACTACCTTAGCTACAGTACTTCTACCGGCTTTATTCAGGGGGTCCACCTTAAGCTCTACAGAGACTTCCTCAACCTCCCCCATCCAGGACAGTACTGCTTCAATGGACTTACTAGCTACACCGTGATTCTGCTCTGAGCTTCTGACCCAGTACCCCAGATTCCATGAAGCTTGACCGGATCTTGTGACTCGGTCGAAACCTATGAGGCCAAGAACCGCGTTGTCCCATGGTCTGATCATCACCCAGTGATGCAATAATCCGGCCCTCCCCATTCTCTCTGTCTCAGAAAGAAACTCTGAAATTTGCTTTGAAATATCCTTATCTGGATTTATCCAAGGCATCGCCCTATTGACTTCTGGCCACGTCTCTTCGAAAGCTTCGATTAGCTCTTCAGAGCGAAGATTTGATGCCGGCCTAAGAACAAGATCTTCGTTGATCCTGATGGAGCTGGTCGCACGCCTCATACTTTTGCGAGAAGGGTTTATCGCATCATCTCTACGGCTTGGAGTTATGGTCTTAATTTTGATTTGGCACTCAGAACTGACTGATCATTCGGATATACTCTGATCGCAGATTCCAGTAGTCTATCTACAGCCTGTGCCCTCCCCATTCTCTGCAACAAGGCCCCTATAGGGTATACGAGTTTGGTTCTATCACCGAGATGAGGACCGACCTCGTCCAAGATTACAGTTGCCTGAGCTATGTTCTTCGATTTAGCGGCCTCCATGGCAGATTTTACTTTCTGGGCAACGTCCCTTCCCGACCATACTTCTTGTTGCGCCCATGGCCATATGTTTTCGACAGTTGGCTCGACTATTGGCTTCGATTCGATCAAAGATAAGTCAGGAGGAGGGGGGATTGGCATTGGCTCTTGATCTTCATCGACCACCGGAGGCTCAATCTCCACCTTTCTAGGAGGAGGTAGATTAGTTGGTGGACTTGGCAGTATTTCGGGAGTCGGAGGGGGCATCTCGGAAACTTGATCCTCCTCAGGGGATACCTCGATTACTGCATCATTTTCATCTACTGGAGATGTTTCCTGTATTTCCT
>DALI01000020.1:0-5226 GCA_002496725.1 Euryarchaeota archaeon UBA181
GGGGGTTCGAATCCCCCCGGGCCCGCCTGCCAAGCTACAGGCCCATGCAGATTCTGGATACCGGGGTAGTGAAGAAAATGGCGGTTAAAAGCTCAACCAAAAAGAGACTTATTGAACTCGGTGTGTCGGAAGAACACGCCCACAAACTAGCTGATGATGCGAACATGGATGCCATCAAGAGAATGACTGTAGAAGAAGTCGCAAAGAAGGCTGGTCTTGAATCGGGTGCCGCAGAACTAGAGAACATAATGGGGATCATCCGTGAACAAGCAGCTTCAAGGAGAAGAAGCAGATCTGGAAGAGTAACAATTTCTAGGACAGCTTTGTTGGATGAAGACATCCCAATCGGCGATGATAGATTCAATGTACTCAATCACCATCTTGTGCCCCACCACTCACTCGTGCCAGAGGAAGATGAAGCCTCAGAACTTTCCCCCTGGGGGCTGATGGAAAAAGAGAACGACGGAAATGAGAGATTGGCCAAGGAGCTACTTCCAAAGATTCTCATCACGGACCCCTCTGTACAGGCTCTGAAAGAAATCGAGGAGGCAGATAGAACAGATCTTCCCGCTGGATGGTTAAAGAATAGGGTAGTCAAAGTTTTCAGATATAGCAGATCAGCTGGAGCGAGTACTGCGTACAGACTGATTGTGGAGAGTAACTGAGGGTGAATAAATATGAAGGAAATTGTTGAAAGTTATTTTGCGCACAGAAGCATGGTGAATCACCAGTTAGCATCGTACAATGATTGTATTCCCAGTGGCGATGGTAAGGGCAGTCGAATGGAAAAGATAGTCAGGGGCATTAGGATTGGCAGTGATGATCCACTGGAGGATGTTCCCGGGGGCAATGACGCAGGTGGAATGATCAAACTTGACGTTCTCGATAAGGAGATTTACATTCGAATGAAGGGTATCCGTTTGGGAGCTCCCACTGTAAGGGAAGCAAACGGTGCTGAACATCCAGCTACACCACTAGAGTGTCGTTTAAGGAAACTCACATACTTCTCCCCCATATACTTGGACTTCAAGATATATAGAGACGACCTCCCTCCCTCGACAACAGAGTCTGACATCGGATACATAGAGGAAGAAGGAGTCCACATCGGAAATCTCCCCATCATGGTCAGATCAGGAAGATGTAATCTACATCCCGATCACATTGCAGGAACGCAAGAGAAGTCTCTCAAGCTTTCACCCACAACCTCAACAGAGGATGCCCAAATGCACAAGGAATTACTCAGGAAATATGGAGAGGACCCTCTCGATCCTGGGGGATATTTCATCATAAATGGGACAGAGAGAGTTCTGATATCGATGGAAGACCTAGCTCCAAACAGAGTTACGGTAGAAAAGAATAAGAAATACGCCCATGAAACCGAGGTTGCAAAGATTTTCTCCCAAAAGGATGGGGTCAGGAAGCCAATCAACGTCGAGAAGAGACGTGATGGTATGCTAATGGTCAAGATTCCTAGTGCAGGTACTACAGCTATTCCAGTAGTATTATTGATGAGAGCTCTAGGAATGGAGAATGACAGAGATATTTTCTCTGCAATTGCAGGCCCTGTAGAGGCTATGAAATACACAGTAGCAAATCTGAATGATGTCAAAGACAATCCAGAATATGGCGTTGATAATACCGAGGAGGCTATGGCATGGCTAGAGAAGAAATTCGCCGCAGGGCAGCAGAAAGAATACAGGGAGTCGAGAATACAGAATCTACTAGATAAGGAGCTTCTACCACATCTCGGTTCCGATGAAGAAGTTAGAACGAAGAAGGCCATATTCCTTGGCAGGATTGTTAGACAAGTCTTAGAGATGGCAATTACCAATAGAGATCCTAACGATAAAGATCACTACGCGAACAAGAGAGTCAGATTAGCCGGAGACCTGATGGAGGACTTATTCAGAGTTGGCGTTCAAGGACTTGCCCGCGATCTCAAGTACCAGCTCGAGAGGCACCACAATAGGAAGAGAGAGCTCAAAATCAACTCATGCCTCAGGCCAGATGTCCTTACATCGAAGATAATGCATGCTCTAGCCACTGGAAATTGGGTCGGGGGAAGATCAGGTGTAAGTCAACTTCTAGACAGGACCACATACCTAGCTTCTCTATCTCACATGAGGAGGGTAACAAGCCCCCTTGTAAGGAGCCAGCCCCACTTCGAAGCCAGAGATTTGCACCCTACTCACTGGGGTAGGCTATGTCCGAATGAGACTCCGGAGGGTCAGAACTGCGGATTAGTCAAGAATGCAGCCCAAATGATCGATGTTTCAGAAGAAGTCCCCGAAGATGACGTCAAGGAACTCCTAATCGAAGCTGGAGTAAATCCCAATCCAGAAGGTTGGGCAGATGGCTCTAGGATCCACGTCAATGGAGATATTTTTGGACTTCACAAGAGGCCGAATAAGTTGGTATCACAGTTCAAGAGAAGGAGGCGTTCAGGCAGAATCAGGCCGGAAGTAAGCATTCGTCATGATACTGAAAACAGAGATGTATTCATCAATACTGACAGAGGGAGGATAATGAGGCCTCTTCTTGTATTGGAAGATGGTACTCTGAACCTATCCAAGTTTCACCTGGAAGGACTAAGGACAGGAGAAATTAACTTTTCAGACTTGGTTTCTTCAGGAGTCATTGAATGGGTAGATGCAGAGGAAGAGGAGGATCTACTAATAGCCCCTAGGCCCTTCGATTTACCCGATGTTTCCCCCAAGAACAAGAGACCAATGGACCCTGCAAAGGTAGAGTGGACAAATCTTGGTGACGAAGAGATATCGAAAGCCAAGCTGAAGGTAGCTATCCAGATGCCAGATGGCTCTACCGTATCGGAGAAGTTCTCAATCCCCCTCAATTATCATCAGAAAGAGATAGATGTGCTTCGTAAGAAAGAGAAGAAAGACCATACGGTTCTAGTTTACACGCACGTGGAAATTGATCCACAGCTCATTCTTGGAGTATGCGCTGCTTTGGTCCCATATCCAGAGCACAACTCCACTCCGAGGGTTACTGGAGGAACAGCAATGGTAAAGCAAAGTCTCGGACTTCCAAGTGCTAACTACCGTTTGAGGCCAGATACTAGGGCTCACGTAATGCATTACCCACAAGTTTCTGTTGTGGGGACCAGGGCCATGGATACGACGAACTTCAACAGTAGGCCAGGAGGCCAGAACCTTGTTGTCGCTATCATGAGCCATCACGGATATAACATGCAAGACGCTGTTATCATGAACAAGGCATCTGTCGAGAGAGGCCTCGGGAGATCAACATTCATCAGAACTTATAATGCTGAAAACAGAAGGTTCCCAGGAGGTCAAGAAGAACGTATTGAGGTTCCAGGCACCGGTCTCGATGAGGTCAAAGGTATGAAATCATTCGACAGCTATGCGCATCTTGAGAGAGACGGTCTTCCCGTACCCGAAGAATTCCTATCCAGCGGAGGCGGACCGGATTCCGCGGTTTTGGTCGGTAAGACTAGCCCTCCAAGATTCCTCGAGGAATCGCACGGCGCATTCCTCCAGGCGCAAGAGAGAAGAGAGTCATCAATGATGGTTCGTCATGGTGAATATGGATGGGTGGACAATGTCTTCGTCACTGAGTCCCTAGACTCAGGTAGACTGGTTAGAATCACAGTACGAACAAATAAGATACCTGAACTCGGTGATAAATTCGCCAGTAGGCACGGACAGAAGGGAATTATAGGAAGAATCGTTGAAGAGGGAGATTTACCATTCACAGCCGATGGTGTAGTTCCTGATTTGATAATCAATCCTCATGCTATTCCATCGAGGATGACCGTAGCACACGTTCTTGAGATGATAGGAGGAAAGGTCGGATCTCTCGAGGCAAGAAGAATCGATGGTACTGCATTTACCGGGGAGAAAGAAGATTCTCTGAGGGCAGGCCTACTGAGAAACGGATTCAATCATACTGGTAGAGAGAATATGATTAGCGGTGAGACAGGAGAACAGTACCCAGCAGAGGTTTTCGTTGGAGTTATCTACTACCAGAGACTTCACCACCTTGTAAGCAGTAAACTGCATGCTAGGAGCAGGGGAAGGGTTCAGATTCTCACTAGGCAGCCGACAGAAGGTCGTGCTAGACAGGGAGGTTTGAGATTCGGTGAGATGGAAAGAGACTGTCTCATTTCTCATGGGGCGTCAATGGTGATCAAGGATCGACTCTTAGATGAGTCAGATGGATGGCCACTAATGGTGTGTAACACAAGAGGATGTGGCCATGTTGCATATTACGACTGGAAGAGAAGGACTACTGTTTGCCCTTCCTGTGGGGATAGGGCCGATGTTCATTCGGTCCAGACATCATATGCATTCAAGCTCTTGCTCGATGAGATGAAGAGTCTTGGAGTTGCCATGAGGCTTGAACTGGAGGATAGAAGATGAGTGCTAAAGACGCAGCTAAGATTCCGAAGAGAATAGAGGCCATCAAATTCACATTGATGGACCCCAATGAGATACGTAAAATGTCCTCAGTTGAGGTAAAAACTGCTGATACATACAAGGACGATGGTCACCCATTCAAGCAAGGTTTGATGGATCCCAAAATGGGAGTAATAGATCCAGGGGTCAGGTGTGAGACCTGTGGAAATAAGCACGATGAATGCCCAAGTCACTTTGGGCACATCGCTCTCGAGCTACCAGTAATGCACATTGGGTTCACAAACCTAATCAAGACCTCACTGAAATGTACGTGTAATACTTGTAGTAAGATCCTTCTTCACGATAAGCCAGACACACATCCAGTGGACCCCGAAAAGTCAGAACAAGACTACTACACTGACAAAGTTAAGGATGTTATCATCAAGCATGGTGTCGGCTCCACTGAATTCAAGAATACAATAAAGGATATTGAGAAGGAGTGCTCTAGTAAGAAAAGGACAATATGTATGCACTGCGGTAGCGAACAAGGCAAGATTATCCTTGACAAGCCTTCTACCTTCAAGGAAAAGAAGGAGAACAAGGGCGAGCACAAACTCAATGCTCGGGATATTCGCGAATGGCTCGAGAGAATCCCCGATGAGCATCTGATATTCTTAGGTATGGACTACGCCTCAGCAAGGCCAGAATGGACCATCATGAAGGTCCTTCCAGTACCTCCCATCACTGTAAGGCCATCAATCACACTCGACAGTGGGGATAGATCGGAAGATGATTTGACGCACAAACTCGTAGATGTCCTCAGGATCAACCAGAGGCTTAGGGAGAA
>DALI01000020.1:5619-32121 GCA_002496725.1 Euryarchaeota archaeon UBA181
TACTTTGACAATCAGACCAGTGGCATCCCCCCAGCGAGGCACAGATCTGGAAGGCCACTCAAAACTCTGGCTCAAAGACTCAAAGGAAAGGAGGGTCGCTTCAGAAGCAACCTGTCAGGGAAGAGGGTTAACTTCTGCGCTAGAACGGTGATCAGCCCTGACCCGAATCTCGGAATCAACGAAGTTGGTATACCGGTGCAAACTGCCAAGGAGCTCACTGTTCCCATAAGGGTCACGACTAGAAACAGGGAACAACTCAGGCAGATGATTCTCAGGGGCCCTGATGTGCACCCAGGTGTAAATTACATCATTAGAGGTGACAGATTTAGAGTAAGAATAACTGATCGAACGAAGTATATATGGTCAGGATTCAGATGCTTGAACCCCCAATGCGACTCAGGTAGCGATGATGAGCCCTACACAGGGTATAGGCCAGACTTGAATGAAGTTCTACCAGCCCCCAATTTCCTGCCCGGTTTAGTTCTGATGACACAAAAGAGAAGAAACTCATTCGGTGAGCTAGAAGAAGAGTGGGGCGTTGATCTGGAATCAACCCTATCCAATCTTAGAGGCGAAGACGAAAGAGGGCTACCAATTGCAGAGAACGACCCACGAGCCGCTATCCACTACAGATGGAAGTGGGAGATGGAACATCCAGGGGAGTATCTGCCAGAGCATCTCGAAGTGAATTGCCCACATTGCGGCAGTCCGGAAATAGAAGATGACTATGGAAACGTAGAAAGAACCGATATTGAAGACAGACTTAGCACCCACGATCTAGATGGTAACCCGCGACCGGGTGTTGTTGTAGAAAGGCACCTGATAGATGGGGATGTTTCTCTGTTCAACAGGCAGCCTTCATTGCACAGGATGTCTATGATGGTGCATGAAGTAAGAGTGATGCCAGGTAAGACTTTCAGATTCAATCTGGCAGATTGTACACCATACAATGCTGATTTCGATGGTGACGAGATGAACCTCCATGTAATTCAGAGTGAAGAGGCGAGGGCAGAGGCCAAGATACTGATGAGAGTCCAAGAACACATCATTACTCCGAGATACGGAGGAAGCGTCATTGGAGGTATTCACGATCACATATCAGGTGCATACCTACTTACACACGGTGATCGAGTTCTCCCAAAGAAACTTGTCATGGAGGTCTTAGGGGATACAAACTGGGATGGGGAACTTCCTCCCGAGGTTGTGAAAGATGGGGTTGTCGGATACAAAGGCACCGACATCCTCAGTCTAATTGTGCCCGAGGGATTCAAACTCGATTACATTAGCAGGATTGGGGATAACGTTAGAGTTTCAAAGGGTAACGTCACAGGTACAATAGATAAGAGAGGAATAGGGGCTGAAGATGGAAGGCTCCTAGATGCAGTAGTACATACTCACGGTTCGGAGGCAGGAGCTGAGTTCCTTGATAGGATGACCCGGATGACAATCTCGATTTGCACGTCATTGGGCTTCACCACCGGTATCGATGACGAAGATCTACCGCCAGAGGCTAAGAATGAAATTTTGAAAATTAACCAAAGTGGTAGCGATGCAGTAGATTTAGAGCTGGAGAAGTTCGGAAAGGACGGTCGTAGATACGACACTCGTCCAGGAAGGACCCCCCTTGAGACTCTCGAGGAGAATATCCTAATGATACTAGACGGAGCCAAGACTGAGTCAGGAAACGTAGCTAAGTCATTCCTCGGTTCCGATAACGCGGCCGTAATGATGGCAACATCAGGAGCAAGAGGATCTATGGACAACCTAGCAATGATGGCTGGTTCAATAGGGCAACCAAAGGTTCGTGGAAAGCGTCTCGAAAGAGGATATCAAGATAGAGTTCTGGCTCATTTCGCTCGTAATGCCAAAGGGGCACAGGAGAAAGGATTCGTAGCATCCTCATTCAAGCGAGGACTAGAGCCCACTGAATTCTTTATGCTATCAGTTTCGGGCAGGGAGTCTCTTGTGGATACCGCCGTGAGGACAGCCAAGTCAGGATATATGCAGAGGAGACTCATCAATGCCATGGACGATCTCAAAGTCGTCAATGACGGCATGGGCTCAGTTAGGAATACCGCAAACAGGATCATTCAGTTCGAGTACGGGGAAGATGGCGTCGACCCCGCAAGAAGTCGAGGTGGAAAGCCATTCGATGTTACCATGGTCTTAGACGACGCTCTTGGAGGTGAGGACTGATGGTTGTAAAGAGTGCCACTAAGAAGAAGCTCATGGATTTACAGATCGATGAGGAGTACGCTCACAAGCTAGCCGATGATAGAAAGTGGGACGACGTAAAGGTCTTGACACCAGGTCAGATAGCTCAGATATGCGGTATTGACTCTGGAACGGCACAGAGGATCAGTGATCTGATGGCCGCTTCCACTAAATCAGCTAGGAGTGCGGCGGCCTCCACCGAGAAGACAGTAGTCCGAAGAAAGTCTGCGGCGTCCAGGAGAAGGAGAAAGTCAATGCTTCCTCTGGAGGTGTTCGACAATGACTCTAAGATTTCACAAATTCTAAGAGATGTTGACCATCAAGACGAGATATACCAACAGCTATTGTCTGCTTCAGTCGATGCGAATGTCGTCCTCACACCAAGGATGATTATGGATCTGACAGAAGGAATCAGGGCGAGAGGGACAAAGAAAATCACTCCTGCCAAGGCCAAGAAGGTAATTAACTCAGCCAAAGCATCGCTGATGATTTCCCGAGCCGATCCTTACGAGGCAGTTGGAATCACTACTGCACAATCGATAGGAGAGCCTGGGACACAGATGACAATGAGGACATTCCACTATGCTGGTGTGGCTACAGTTAACGTAACTCAGGGTTTGCCTAGAATAATAGAAATTGTCGATGCTAGGAAAACCCCAAACACTCCAACGATGAGAATCTTCTTGAATGAGCAAAATTCCAAGGGTAAACCACTCAGAACCAACGAGAAGCTAGTTAGAGAAATTGCAGCTGGTCTTGAAGCCACAACTACTAGTGACATCGCAAATATAGATGTCGAGGTCGCTCAGAGATATCTTAGTCTGAAATTGAATAAATCCAATATGAGGCTCAAGAACATGAATGGTGCAGAGGTGAAGGATAAGCTAAGTAGGGCTTTGAGGCTTTACATCCAATCAGACTCTGATGACAAACCTTCCGAACTAAAGATAATTCCGGGCGTTGCAAAGAAAGACGACCTGGAGACTCTAGCTACAGATCCTCCAACATACACAGATCTCCTTCAGTTAGAAGACAAAATAAAGAAGCTTCAGCTTAAGGGGATTAGGGGTATTGCTAGGGCAAACGTTCAGGCTGGTGAGAATGGGGAATATTATATCTCCACCATAGGGTCTAATCTTCCCAAGGTAAGTGAATTTGCTGGCATAGACAGGTCTAGGACATACACTAACAACATCAACGAGATTCAGTCCTATTTGGGCATTGAAGCAGCCAGGCAGGCTATTATCAATGAAATGTCAGATACGATGGAGGGAGCAGGTCTTGAAGTCGATGTAAGGCATCTTATCACCGTTTCCGACGTAATGACTAGCAGTGGCGAGGTAAGGGCAATAGGGAGGCACGGTGTGAGCGGAACCAAGCATAGTATTCTCGCTAGATCCGCTTTCGAGGTTACCGTATCTCACTTACTGAGAGCCGGAATTATCGGTGAGAGAGACGAACTAAGGGGCGTCACAGAGAATATCGTTGTGGGTCAGCCCATAGCTCTAGGAACTGGAAGTGTTGACTTATACTATATTCCAGATGAGGCATAGGGGTGAAAAAATGGATTTAACAAGAAACCTGAAACAGGCTTTGAGTACGGGAACAATAATATTTGGCCAGAGGGAAACCATGGGGGCATGCTCCAGGGGAGATGCCAGACTAGTCTTAGTGGCCGCGAACTGTCCTGAAAAATTCCTTACGGAAATCATAGACAGTCACCCAGGTGTCACTGTCCATAGGGTAGAAAACATGGTCAATAGGCAACTAGGTGCCGCTTGTGCCAGGCCCTTCTCTGTCAGTGCCTTGTGTATCATTGATCCCGGGCAGAGTGAACTATTGTCACTTCAGCACAATCTGTGAAAATATCATCTAATGGCGTCATATGACAGCGCTTCTAGCGGACGCTTCAAGTCTGGGGCTCCCATCAGTATGACATGGAAGACGCAGTAAGGCAACTACTTTCTGCGAAGGGAGTAACCCTCGATGAGTTTGGAAGTCACATTTCCATCCCAGGTTTCATATTACTAGGGGTTGCTAAGAGGGTCCCAGAATTTGGTGAGATCAATGGGGCGAGTGTCAATGTTTGGCATATCCCATCCGACATATTGCCGATCAGCAGGGCTGAATTAGAGAGATGGTCAGTAGATGCCCCCTCTGGTAGGCATTGGATCCTCAGTCAAAGGAACTTGCCAGAGGACTTCTCGTCTATGCTCCCTCTTGGATCAGAGGTTGTTGCATGGGGTCCCGATGAAATGTCAGTATGGTTTGGAGATGCGATCCTCTCTGGGGATCTGACAGTTTCATCGCCCAAAGTATTTCAGCATCAAGAACAAATCGGCGATAAGTCAGCAGTCGATCATGAAACTAATCTCGTTGGAACGATAGCTCCAGTGGTGAACCTCGACTCATGGCTAGTTCAGAGCGGTCTTGAGGGGGCACTCACCTACCCCGTATTGCTCTGTTGTAAAATTTGGGAAGTGAATGGCTCAATAGTTTCTCCAGAAGGAGATATCGAGGAAAATATATGGTCAATTATAGAAGATCCTTGGTCTTCTTCAATAACTATTTTCAAGGATTCCAAAAATATGATCGAATTACCACCATTGAGGTTAGTCCATCCTCCTGACTCACGTTGGAAGAGTGATGAAGTACTAATTTCCAGCTTACCAAGTATTTTGGATACTAGGAGGCAGGGAGAAACGGAACAAAAGGAGGATTCCATTAGGAGTGTAATGCTTGAATGGTGGAGAGTAGAGCTAGAATCGATAGAAATTTCAAGTAAGACTTCAGGATTACCCGCATGGGTCATCGAAGTTGAAGGAAGAGAAGACTCGGTATTACACGGAATAAATGGGAGGACATTTCCGTTATCCTAAATTCTCTGTAATGACATCAGCTCTTCTGTAGATAGTGTATCTCCAGACATTAGTTTCGACATTAAATCCGAGACCTCAGGCTTTTCATCCATTGTACCGCCCCTAGATCTAGTTTCGATAGCCTTGATCAGATCCTGTATTGAATGAATACATCTGAGGGAAACAATATACAGGCTATGCACAGAATCAGCTTCCTTCTTCGATTTGGTAAGTCCTGAATGAGCTGAATTAGCTTGATCTCTCAATCTATCTACTTCTTCGGATAATTCTACCATTAGGTCATGAGCTTCCTGAGCATCAACTACTGCCTTCTCGACCCTATTATGGGCTTCTTCTTGAAGTCTCTCTGCACTACGTACGCCAGACTTCAGTTCGCTAAGCCTACCTCCGTCCTTATTGGAATTTTTTGCTTCTTTCAGTTCCTGACTCAGTTTCTTCATCTCTCTGAAGAATCCCTTCTCACTGGCCCCAGTAAAACCGCCCCTCTCATATTTCCTTTCAAGAGCATCCATCTTGGCTTTAATTTTAGAGGGAGAAGGTCCAGACGGTTTTTTCCCCCTTTCTCCATTCTCATCCAGTCGGGAGAGTATTTCCCTCAATTCAGTCCTTATGATCTTTAAATCGTCCGATTTACCGGCTCTTTCTACCTTCAGTTCCTTAACTCTTGAATTTGCTTCGTCACGTATCTCTTTCTGAGAACGTACCTCGGAAATGAGCTCCTTAACCTGGCGATTAACTTCGTTCCTAGTATCAAGATATACTCTTACTTTAGCATTCAAGTCGTCTCTAAGATCTCTTTTTTCATCCAATCCAGACTCGAGAGATTGCTTTGCCGGAGCGAAGACTTCGGTTATCTCGTCGAGCTCCAATACATAACCTCCTTTTGACCGAATTTGAATTGACATTTAAGGACATAGTAAGCGTTTTTTTCACTCTTCCCTCTTAGAAGCTAGATTTCCTTTACGTGGCCCTCTCCGGGATACCCCAATTCTCCTTCTCTTCTTGTGTGATTGATCCTTAGCAGCATTTCCGCTTCCTTCTCCAGCTGAAGGCCCTGAGGTCAAATCAGAAAGACTTCCTGTACCCAGTAAAGCATCTAGCTCCACAGTGCTAAGTGAGCCCCCTGTCTTAGCTTTGGCCTTAATTTCTGAAAACCTAACCTTACTATTCCTCCCTCCGGTTATTCTTTGATACGATTTCACCCTCGACAAGTCTTTTCTGAGAGCCTTCCTAATAGTTTCCATGACTTCGATCCTCTTATCAATTTTTGAAATCCTTCTGCTAATCTTATTGACTTCGTTTCTTGTCATCCTGTTATCTTCCCCAGATTCAGAATTAACTTTGACTTCCAAATCCTCCTTATCTTTACGGCCCTCATCTAGTTTAGATGTGACCTCCCTCATCTCTTTGCCCCTTAGGACGTATTCAGAGTGAGCAACCTCAGACTCTGACTTCTTTTTTATTGAGGCTTGAATCTCAAAGAACCTTCTGAAGGCCTCAAGCTCACGAGGTAGTGTAGGTACAGCAGTAAGATCATTATCGATAGTAGTAAGTCTTCTGTGTGTTTCAGAGAGCCACTCTCTAAGAACATCCATTGGAGGGGGAATTAGTCTGTTGACTTCATCCCTCCTTTTTCTAGATGAGTCTGCGGATTTCCTTATCTCGTGAAATTTCCTCAACAGAGCCTTTCTTTCAGAGTTGGCGCCCTCCATCTGCCCTACGACATCCCTCAATGTCCTAACCCTATTCACTAAGTCCATCCTCTCGGATCTAAGATCTCTACGTTCACCCTCAATAGAGCCCAATTCCCTCTCAAAGCCACTGCGAATCTCTTGGACCTCATGGCCATCTAGATCTTCCAAGTCCTGGAATGAGTTAATTTCAGTAGAATCACTCATTCTTCTTCCCTCACCTTTTTCTTCTCTACTCTTTTCTTAGCAAAGGAAGAGGGACCCCCCTCCAAAACCCTATTCATATCTAGTAATAGATCATCGAATCCAGATACTTCATCTCCAAAACCCGAAGCGAGTTTTCCTTCCCAAAGAGAAATAGCGTCCGATGACTGTGCATAGAGCTCCTTAGCCCTATCTAACTGCCTCCTAGTATCACGAATCTCAGTCTGGAGCTTTACCTTTTTTTCATACAACGGCTGAGCCTTCTCAACAGCTTTCAACATTCTACTATGCGCACTCTCAGAAACCTTGAAATTAGAAATCATCACCTTTCTGGACTCTATATATTTTGACATTTCAGGATTCGATTCACGTCTATCCTTTAACCACTTTTCATTCTGCTCTATCACTTTCCTCCTCTTAGCGATCAATTTCCTTTCTTCTTTATGGTCCAAAGCAGATGTTTCTATCTTAGCCTCTATATTTTCTAACTCTTCAAGTAGCTTGATTTTCTTCCACTCTGGGTCCAAACTAACCATTCCGCCCTTAGTTGAAAGTAACTCAACTGACTCTTTTACCTCAGTAAGCTTGGACCTTGCAACGGCCTGTGAGGAGTTCCGCTCTTCCTTTTTGGATGCTACTGACTCGTTAGCAATCCTATGAGCCTCAATCGCTCTTTTCATACGTGGTAAAAGGGACTCTTCCTCTGCCTCGAGGTTTCTAATTACGCTCGGAAGTTGCTCTTCCAAAGCCTTCCACCTAGATAGCAGGCCCTCTGCAAGCTCTTCGGGCTTGACCTCAAGTAACAGTTGAGCATCCATGACATTCTCGCTCCAGCCGGGACCGTCTGTTAAAGGTCACTATGTGACCTTGGGAAGGGTTTGTTTGATACGCCTCCACATGGCGGAAGTTTTGAGGGGCGTAGATGAAGTATGCGACTTTCCAGATTGTATTAATTATTTTCTGCCTCATAATATCAACTCCTGCGTCTGCAGACTCACGACAATCTAATGATTTGGTGATTCAAGATCCTTCTTCATGGGATTTTACCGTAGTGAATCAATCTACATCCTTACCCAATGGAAATGAGACCATCTCAGATGGAGATCACATATCAATCTCAATTTCAGTGAATAACCCTAGTTCGGATGCGATAAACGGGTCATGGGAACTGAAAATACTTTCTAACGGTATATGGTATACCTCCATGAGTCAACAGGAATATTGGCCACAGGGCCAAGAAAAGGTTTCTGAGATTACTCTAGGGCCTCTTTCCGAAGGAATATACTCATTCAAGTTCGAGATTTTAACCAATAACTCATCTTCCAGTATTTCAAAAATTACGGAAGTTATCGTCGGACCAAATCCAATCATCTTCAGTTCTGCGGGTGATGCTGTAATTGCAATTACTGGTGAGCCAGCTAACGTAGGAGATACCCTAACAGCCTCAATTCTCGTCAAGAATGAGGGCACAGAACAAGGGACTGTGTGGCTTAGGCTATCGCATTCTAATGATACAATAATTCACAATGGCGCATATGTTAGTATTAGCCCTGGGTCAAGTAGGGAAGTTTCCGCGGACTTTAATTTCCTGATATCTGGCAACAAGGAGATGACTTGGCAAGTAATCAGTGATATCGGAGGCGTCTCTACCTCTCTAACCGGATCCCACACAATTACAATACTGCCTCAGCAAGATTCCCAGTTGGGGTTATACTCTAATGAATGGGCTATTGATAGTGGCCTACAGATAAGCTATTGGATAATGCTCTCAGATGGTCCATCAAGACAGGTCGAAGTTTCGATAAGTGAATATGTAACAGGCTCCTTCTATGAGCTCCAGAGATTCTCAGTTCTTCTCAATCAGGGGGTTAGAAACCTAGACCTGCAAATTTCAGATCCCAGTATTGAATCTGATAAAATTAGAATTTCTCTAACACCCATTGGTTGGTCATCCGAACAGCTTCCGTTTTTAGACATAGATTTGATAAGACCAATTCCCATTGTGGATATTTCTTCATGCATTCAAGACCCAGAAATAGTTGATATTTCAGCAGTATTGGTTGTTGAATGTACTATTTCTAATTCAGGGAATTCAAAAACACTTCCCGGGGAGATTACACTATCGAGGGTATCCGATGGAATGATTTTCCAAGAATCAAGACTAAGCCTAACTTCATTATCCGCAGGTGAATCAAGGAATTTCACAATGTCTGTTCAGAATTGGCAGGACGAAGGATCTACTGCTCTCCAGGTCAAATTCTCTTCAGGTTCGAATCACGCATTGGGAAATATTTCCATACAATCAAACCAAAAACCATCTGATGAATTCAAGCTACCATTTGATACGACAGCCGCTCTATTGGGCGCCCTATCGGGCTTAGTCCTGATGATGGTACTTCTTGCATTCTGGCGTGTCGCCACAGAAAGAACACCCACTACTGCTAATGAAAACTCGGTACCTATATCAAGAATAGAGAAGAGAAGGGAAATTGATAATATCGAAGCCTCCTGTCCAACTTGTAGTCAGAGACTCAGTATTCCTGGGGATCATGTTGGGAGGGTAAGGTGCCCTGCTTGTTCAAACAGCTTCGAAGTCGGGGTCAAGAAGGTTGCTAAGGTAATTGAAAATACCCCAATCAAAAGTAATAGTATACTATTAGAAAAACCGATTAATAACTCTTTAAAATCTTCAAGCTCAGATGACATCCTACCGTGCCCTTCATGTGACCAACTCCTCAAGGTACCCTTGGAGAAGAGGCCGGTTATGTCAAGATGTCCAGCTTGTAGGGGCGAATTCATGGCACTGAGGGGTGATTAGCATGCCCCAACTGAGTGAGTATGAAGAGATGTACCTCAAGCGTATCTTTGAGATATATGACATTGAACCAGGTACCATTTTGAAAACCTCAGAATTAGCAAAAATCATGGGCGTTAGTAATGCATCATCTACTGAAATGATGCAGAGACTATCCTCTAGGAATCTTCTGACATATGTCCCATACAAGGGGTGTAGACTGACTCCAGAAGGTTTCAAACATGCGGCAAGGGTGAAGAGAAGAGAAGGTCTTCTAGAGATTCTATTAGGGGAAGTCATCGGATTTGAGGGGGATATCAAGCAATCAGCATGTAAGATGGAGCATAACATGTCCTTAGATTTGGAAGAAGCATTGGATAGAATGCTAGGATACCCAGAAAAAACAACAGAAGGGGCGAAAATTCCAGTTATTGATAGAAGAGTGGACCCAGTAAGAAAGAATGTATTGCTCCCCCTCGCATTTCTTCCAATCGGAACCTTGGCCTCTATTGAGGCCATAACAGTTCATGGCAGTGAACTGAAAACCTTAGAATCATTCGGAATTAGTTTAGGATCAAAAATCTCAGTAGAAGATGAAGGAATAAAATTTGACGGCCAATTAATATCTCTCAGTAAATCCTTGAAAGGAAAGATACTGACTCGTACGGAGGTATAGAATTGACTACCACTGATGGAAATGATGGAGATTTACAGTCCCTTGCAGATGATCTTGCAGAAATGGCCCCACCAGCGCCATCAGTACCAGTTACCAATATTCCCAATTCAGGTACGAGTTGGATGGATGATACTTTACGCTCCAAGGAATCGACTCTTCTGAGAATAGATCGCCTACTTGTTAGCGGGGGTGCTAGGCTAGTACTGTTCCTGCCTCTACTGGCAATACTTCTTTTGGGCGCAGCGCAGTCCTACGGTAGCAATGACACCGCTTGGTGGGACGATACCCTGAGAGAGGCCGCTGGAGGTTTTTCACTGGTCCGTGCCACCTATTTTGCTGCGTTACTGATTCTAATAGCGGATATTTTTCTACTATCAATTCTACTAAGGATGATGACTTACACCAGAACAATATTTCATCATGAGGCGGACGCACTTACGTCTTCAGGACTTACATTCAGGAGCTCTCATGGCTATGCTGAGATGAGGGCCACAATAGATGGCACCATTAGACAGGTTACAGCTACCTCATCTCTAATAGTGACTGCATCAATCCTTCTCGCTCTATCCCTATGGTTCCCCTCAAGTGATGAACAGGTTAGTCCAGTTCTACTAGCATTATCCACTGGGTCACTATTGGCAGGGCATGGTGTCCATCTAATATCTTCGAGGTCAAGGTTCAATGCTTCTGAGCCATGGGGGATGCTACAAGCCTTCTCACCTCCCATACATCCAGCACTACTTAGCAGGCCTTTCAACGATGTTATCAAGGCCCATATTGATCCACTCTTGGGGATAAGAATAACTGAATATCTGAAAACAGTAAGATCGGAACTTAGGGATGGACATACCGTTTCAGAGTTACAAGAGGCCCTTCTTCTTCTTCTGCATCTACGACGATCATCTCTCATTTCAGAATCAGAATTTAGGTCAAAATTAGCCATCATGGTTGAGCCAACAGCTATTGATGGCCTGTTTAGACATCCGGAGGTCGGTGAAGAGACATGGGACAGGCTCCTACAGCACGCTAGGTCAGAATGTAAGCCATTTTTCAGACTTCATGACAGGATGAGGATGAGGAGAGGAATGAGTAGGTCCGATGGCGGCTTTTGGTTTGATGTAGATATGGAGAATTTAGTTGTAGGTCAGGCAAATCTCTTCGCATTCATTTTGAACTCTGGCGATGAATCCAGAGACTTAGTATTGAAAGTTCAAACTCCTGATTTCAAGCCTAATGAATGCGTCTATAAGCTGCACTCGCAACCATTCAACGCCTCATCAGACCCCCTGAATCCCCTTCCTCTATCTTCTATGATACAAGAGATGACTAATAGCACCAGCATAGTATGGCAAAGCCTCCTACCCTCGATAAAGGGCGAGGCTACAGTAACAGTAAGACTCGAAGACGATTCCGGCAATCTAATATCCGGAAGAGTTCTTAATGTCCAAGTAGGAAGTGATTTGATTACAAGGACCAGAAGGTCAGTTGGCGCAATATTCATGATCGGCGCCTTAATTGCAATAACCTCTCCACTACTGCCTTTCGCCGGTTCTGTGCTTGGACTAGTCTAATGAGTTCCATTCAAGAACAATCCCCGTCTCGCACCGTCGTGAACGGTGAGGAAGTCGGTCCCGATGATGATCTCAAAACCAGGCTTCATGCTATGGAGGCAAGGCTTCGGAGAATGAGGGATCAGAGAGCCTCTCATAATGAGAATGCAAGGAGGGCCGCAGACTCAAGAAATTCTGTGCAAGAACAATCCAAGGAAATCAGGGCCAGTATCGAGGAGAAGCTATCCGAACAGAAAGAGGTTAGGGCTAGGGCCAAGGCTCATCAAGTTCAGAGGGATGCCATTCAATCTAGAATCAGGGAAATCATAGGTAGTAAGAAAGGGCGTAGAAGTGAGGCAGGAAAGGCAAAGTCAGAGATTGTAGAGCTATCCGAGGCAATAGCTGAGATATCCGCTATAGAGAATAAGCTGATGACAGATGGAACCTTGACCCTAAAGGCCGAAAATAGACTTCTCAGGACCTTAAAGAATCTAGCTTCCAGAAGGGATGAGCTACTCCCCAAAGCCGCCGAATTCGAAGCCATAAATATTGATCTTGGTGATTTGGAAAGCACTATTCAAACATTGAAGGTAGAAGCCGATGCACAACACGAAGCCATGAAAAGCGCTCATGAGGAAGCAGATATGATATGGGAAGAAGTAAAGCCCATGCTAGAGGAAAGAGACTTTCTCAGATCCGAAGGAGATAGGTTGCATGAGATATTCGTCGAATCCAAGGAAATGGCTAATACAGTACATGCTGAAATAGAGGCCCTTCTGAAAGAAGTCAACGAAGCCAGAGACGAAATTAAATCTAGGAGAGAGGAGAGGGCTAGGGTAATAAGAGATCATAATGAGTCTGTCAGGAATGCTCTAAAAACCCCAGACAAAGATGAAGAATTAGCTGAATCACTTGCTGATAAGCTACTCTCTGAGGGCTCCTTAACACTCGGTGGCTCTATGTCAGGCGATCCACAAGCATCACCTACGGCCAATCCAGCTACTTCAATCAAAAGAAAAAAGACAAGAAAAGTTGGAGCTTTCAGAAAAGTCCGAAAATAGTCCTACCAACCTCTTTCTTCAAGTCTTACTTCAAGAGTTTCTATCTCTAGTCCGGGCATTGCTTCACCTATCATTGAACAGGCCTCAGCAACCACTTGTGCATCTTTGTAATGATGAGTTGCCATAACAATTGCTTCGGCAGTATTGGCCGGATCGGAACTTTTGAAGATTCCAGAACCAACGAATACTCCATCCATCCCCTGGCTCATCATGAGAGCAGCATCTGCTGGAGTAGCTATTCCTCCAGCTGAAAAGGTCACGACAGGAAGTCGCCCCAAATCAACTACTTCTGCTACTACCTTCTCTACATCTTTCTGTAAATCTTCTAATTTTCCGAAGGGGGTATCGACACTTTCCAAATCAAACCTTGAAGCCTTTTCGACTCGATGATAACCATCCATTATAGTCCCGATAAATTTCTCGTAGCGATCATTCTGAGAGCTGTTAATTATACTAGATACATATTCGATTTCTCTTGTTACAAGGATAGAGTGTTGGACGGCACTAACGACATTACCAGTACCAGCTTCGCCCTTAGTACGTATCATAGCCGCCCCTTCCGCAATCCTCCTTACTGCTTCGCCAAGATTAGTACAACCACACACGAATGGAATGGTAAAGTCCATTTTTGGAATATGAAAAAATGGATCTGCGGGAGTAAGTACTTCCGACTCGTCTATCATGTCAACACCTAGGTGTTGAAGGACACGGGCTTCTTCGCTATGGCCAATTCTTGCCTTGGCCATAACAGGTATACTAGTCGTCTCAATAATTTCCTCAATCATATCTGGATGACTCATTCTGGCGACACCGCCCATAGCCCTGATGTCTGCAGGCACCCTCTCAAGCGCCATAACTGAAACAGCCCCAGCATCTTCTGCTATGTGTGCCTGCTCAGGAGTCACTACATCCATTACAACTCCGCCCTCTTGCATTTTGGCAAAACCTCTCTTCAGAAGTTCGGTTCCGTGACGCATTTGTGCTAAGTCAAGGTTTGTGCTCATGGTTAAGGCTACGACTAAGTACTGATGAACCTATGTCATGATTGCCCTAACAATTACGCCAGAACTGGCGAGTCGCCTTCAGCTATTGGGAGGTCCGGAGATTCCTCTTCATTTCTTTCCAACCAAGCTTCATGCTCATCTGGAAGGTCCGTATCTGCGAAAATAGCTTCCACTGGGCACTCAGCAACACATGCCGCGCAGTCTATGCACTCATCTGGATCAATCACTAAGTAATTGTCCGCTTCCCTAAAAGCTTCCACTGGACATACAGAAACACAGTCTTGATATTTGTGATCAACACATGCTGAAGTTACTACGTGGGTCATACTCTATCGTACCGTCTCTAACGCATCGGCATTTGAATCCTTGCTCATAATTTTGCTTCAAAAACGCCTAAGTCATACTTCTAATCAGTTCCGTTGCAATATCTAGATGATTCTGACCAGGATATGCTTCAATCTTGAACGTCCCCTTTACGACTGTCTCTCTCACTCTATCATCAGATAGCTCGAGCTCACCCCTCACAAGTTTCGAGAGCGATATTCTCACATGCAAATTCTTATGTTCATCCAGTCTTTTCTCCAAGCCATCATCCAGAAGCTTCTGATGTATGGTCGATCCTAGCCTCCTAAGGCTATCAACTGCCAGCTTCCTCCTCTCAATCTTCACTATCCCAGTCTCCAAGCTGGGGCCATGGAAAGACTTCTGTTTTGACCAATCTACCGTTCCTTCAATGCCGCATAGCCATTCTAATGACTGCTCCACCAGATCATGCTCGTCTATTGCGGAAATATGCACACGCCACTCAGCTCTGAGTATCCCCATGTAACGATGGCGGAGCAGACAATTCATAGTCACTTACCTCGATGGGCATTATTGGGGCCTGTTTCAAATACTAAGGGCAGGTCGCATGGCCGCGAACGGGGAAGCCCCCGATGATGAGGTCGTTGTAATGGCAAAGGGAGCAAAGGCAAGAGCAGCGGCACGAAGGCAGAAAGATAAGTGGAAGTCAAAGAGATGGTTTTCCATCAGGGCACCAAGAAATCCTTGGTCTTACAGGGTGATAGGCGAGACTCTTGCCGAAGAACCCGATATGATTATTGGAAGAAATTACGAAATTATGCAGAATGAGCTTGACGGTGATTTCTCGAAGATGCACGTGAAAATAAAATTCAGAGTCACGGAGGTTCTTGGAACCGATGCCATTACTGAGTTCATAGGACATCAAATGATGCAAGATCACGTCAGAAGGCAGGTAAGAAGAGACAGGGGAAAGATCGATGATACTGTAGACGTAGTCACAGAAGATGGTTTCTATGTAAGATTCAAGCCCCTCATACTTACTAGGGAGAGAGTCAAGTCTAGTCAAAAGAATGAGATGAGGTCGATAGCTAGAGATACAATTCTGAAAGCCGGGGCTTCCTCGACATGGGTCGCACTACAGAAATCCGTCATGGATGGCGAGCTCGAAGCGCTAATCAAGGAAGAAGCATCAAAAATTAGCCCCATAAGAATGACTATGATTAGAAGGACGCAACTTATTCAGTCAGGAGTGACGACCAAAGAAGGACCTACTCTTGAAGAAATCAAGGCTGATGAAAAGGCATCCAAGGTAGAGGACGTTGAGGTTACTGAAGAAGAGGCTGACATCGATGAGCCAGATAATGATGAGTCGTCCGATATTACTGAATCAGAAACCTTGGAAATCGATGAATCAGAATCGTCCTTAGACTACGAAAGCATGACTGTCGCGGAACTCAAGGTAATACTCAAAGAAGCGGGAAAACCAGTTTCTGGAAAGAAGGCAGATTTAATCTCTAGAATAATGGAGTGATCAAATGGCCCGCATTGCGGTCATTTGTGGTACAGGAATGAGCAACCTTTCCGATGAGATAGATTCAGTATCCCCTAATACTTCACTGAGAATAGAGACTGATTGGGGTGAAGTCCCAGTAAAGATTTCCCACTTACGCGATGGTACAGTTGCAGTTATTGACAGGCACCATGCAAAGGGTGATGCTAGAACGCCCCCTCATAAAATTGATCATAGGGCCAACATAATGGCTGTTAAGAGCCTCAAACCAGACCTAATAATGAGTGTAAACTCAGTGGGATCAATGAGGCCAGATATGCCACCTGGAACTATTGGCATCACATCTGATGTACTAGATCTAGCAATTAAGCCATGGACATTTTTCGATGATGACGCGGAACACTTTGATAGGACTTCATCCTTTGATCAGAAGGCAATGTCCCTATGTCAGATTTCTCTCTCTGAAAATCAGGGGCATACTCCAATAGGCGTAATTGTGGCCCAATGCGTAGGTCCACAGTTCGAGTCGCCCTCGGAGATAATTGCTTTAGAGAGACTTGGAGCTGACACTGTAGGTATGACGTTAGGGCCAGAAAGTAGACTAGTCTCAGAAATAGAAATTCCACATGTAGCACTTGCCTGCTCATCTAACTGGGCGGCAGGAAAAAATCCTAGCGACCCACAAGCTATTATTGATCATCATTCTGTTGATAAATTAGCTTCGACAATGAGGTCACGAGTATCATCATGTATTTCCATGCTCCTCCAAGAATACACTTTCTAGCCAATCTCAAAGTTGATTTCTCTCTCCCCACTAGGGCCTCTATGGCGAGGAACACGAGTGTCAGTGATTGGATATCAAGTGAAGTGAATCTATTTCCGGATGGATCTTGGGAAACAATGATGTCAAGAGTAGCTCAATTTCATCATAAGCACTCTTTCGAATCAGTTGAAAACAATGGTCACGACATGGGTTATAGGTTAGCCTTGACAGTGGAAGAGCTAGGAGAGCTATCAGCTGCAATAACGAAAGGAAAACCAGATTCGGAGGCCGCTGAAGAGCTAGCTGATCTACTGATCCTTATCCTAGGTCACTCTTTGGCAATGAGAGTAGATTTGGAGTCTGTATTCCATAAAAAGATGGATAAAATTATGAAAAGGGAATCAATACAGGGAAAACTCGGAATCAGAGTTACTGAGTATAGCAAATCGGACTAAGATTCAACAAGCTTCTCCAGTTGCGGAGTACTCAAATCAATACCAAACTCTTCTTGTAAATCGTAAGCGGTGAGATTGATAGCATTCCTGACCAGGAGTAGTTGATACGGCCTCTCGAGAACATAAGTCAACCTCCAAATAGCCGCGTTCTTCGAGTTTTCATTTATTGTTATCTTGGGTTCTCTCAATGAGTCGAGAGCGGAATTTGAATCAGAGGCCGACTTATAGACAGCGTTGAGATACTTAATAACCTCATCACTGGGTACCCCATACCCGATACTGAACTCAATGAAGTCCTTGAATGGGCCACCCTTCGACTTCCTTAGATAATCAGTCCTATACTGTAACAGATTGTAATTTGGAATTTCTATATCATGCCCCTGTGCCAAATCTCTAATCCTCGTTTGTAACCCTCTAATTTCCAGAATGATGCCAAGGATTCCAGCTTCTGGTATGGAGATAACATCACCTCTTTTCGCACTATTCCCCCCTATTACCAAAATCCCACTCAGGAAGTCCCTGAGCCAGTAATCCTTGGTAGTGAATACAATCAGTGCCAGGAAACCGATTACGCCAGTAGTCTCCAATAGGCCAGTTATGCCCCAGACGTTTATGAGTCCAATAATGACAGTCATTACTATTATCGAAAATGAAACTAGCTCCAGTGTTCTTGATGTAGGCGTCTCGACCTTCCTAGAGACGCCCATCACCTCTATTTCCTCTCCATATCTTGAGAGTAGCAAAGCTTCAATCGCACTGAAGAATAGATAAGATGCTAGTAGTGTCAGGGAAGTCCTACTAATCTCATCTGCAGGAAAATCCTCACTCTTAAGGAATAGAGATGCGATAAAAGAAATGAACACTAATAGATTGAAACCATGTAAAATCTTAGTTCTGGATTTTATTGTATCTTCATCAATATCTCTATGGTGGGACACTATACTATTCGAAAAGAGATAAACGAATATATTGAATGCAAACGTAAAATACTCTATTCCAGTAAGATCTGAAAACCTTTCGATCATTATATCATACAAAGCACTCATGACCTATGCACGAGGATTAGCGAATTAACATATTCCCGTATCAGGATAGTATGGAGCTATATCTGAAGTCGTCAATCGTAACTCTGGCAATCCACAGATTAAGTAAAATCATAGTAATTTGTGCTATCAATCTGATAATATGCCCCTCTGGCGATAATGAAGCCCCATCTCCTAGTTCAATATCATTAATCCACATATTAAGATTTGCAGGATATATCAAAATTAGAAATAAAGCAGTAAGCTTTGCGGAGAACTCCCTAGAAGCTGGAAATATTAGCCCTAAACCAAGAACAATCTCAGCAATACCAGAAATCAATACCCAGAATCTCGCAGAACCAAGTATGCTTGGAACGATTGGCTCAAACCAAGAAGTATCCGTAAAGTGGAGTATTCCAACATTGCAAAAAAATAATCCAAATGGAATGGCAAAAACAGGACGTAGATCAATCATTTCTCTCTCTTCCAAATAGAGTATGTTGTGGCATATTCATCTACATCAGAAGCGTCCAATTTCTCAACGACTTCTTCCGCCCATTCTTCTTTTTCCCATACTGGAAAAGATACATTCCCGCTATTTCTCGTGTGCACTAATGTAATGTGAATTTCATCTGCCCTATCGATGAACATCTCATAGATCATCGATCCACCAATAACCCATAATTCTTCAGATCCCTCAGCAAAAGCTAATTCTACAGCCCTCCCTATGTACAGAGCTGTCTCTGAACCATCAGAAGACCATGAGGTATCTCTTGACATAACTATGTTGAACCTCTCGGGAAGAGGTGAAAATTTTTCTGGAAGAGAGTCCCAAGTTTTCCTACCCATGACCACAGAATTAAAACCGTCCCCTATGGTAAGGTGCTTGAATCTGGCCATATCGCTTTTTAGGCTCCATGGAAGGTTACCTTTGATTCCGATGTAACCATCTTCATCCATTGCCACTATCAATGAAATCTTCATTTTGTCACCTCAAACAGAAATAGGAGCTGGAATGTGAGGGTGATGCTGATAATCCACTATTGTTATGCTACTGAAGTCAAACCCATCAATTTCGTCGACATCAGGATTTAGAATAAGTCTCGGTAGAGGAAGTGGGATTCTTGAAACCTGCTCACGTGCTTGGGAAATGTGATTATTGTAGAGATGACAGTCTCCCCCCGTCCAGATAAATTCCCCCGGCTCCAAATCGCATACCTGAGCCATCATACACGTTAGAAGACTGTACGATGAGATATTGAATGGCACTCCAAGGAAAGCGTCAGCACTTCTCTGATATAGCTGGCATGATAGTTTCCCCTCTCTTACATAGAATTGAAAGAAGGCATGACACGGCATTAGAGCCATCTTATCCAACTCCCCGACATTCCATGCTGATACTATTATCCTTCGACTCTCAGGATTTTCCTTAATCATCTTTACAGCATTACTTATCTGATCTATGACTCTGCCATCGGAAGCTTCCCACTTTCTCCATTGTTTGCCATAAACAGGTCCCAAATCGCCATTCTCATCAGCCCACTCGTTCCAGATCCTCACTCCATTCTGCCTTAGGTAGCCAACATTGGTCTCTCCAGATAGGAACCAAAGTAATTCATGTACGACACTAGGCCAATGTACTCTCTTGGTTGTGACAGCGGGTAAGCCGCCAGAAAGATCAAACCTCATTTGATGCCCAAATAATGAGATTGTTCCAGTACCTGTACGATCTCCCTTATCTGAACCCTCGTCTAAAATACGTCGAAGGAAGTCGAGGTATTGTTCCATCATGCCTGCGTCTGGAAGGCAGTCCTTCAAGGATGTGGCTGTTCATGGAGCTCCCATTTCTACAATAGTCCCCATCAATTGATCTGTAAACTTCCGATATAGGGACTTCAAAATAGAACTCTGGCCGTGTTTGTCTATCGAAACAAGACTCTTCAATTGTTCCCCCGAGAAATTCCCCCCCTTCGTAGATCCAAGCCACTCTTCGAAAGTGACAGGTTCCCCTATGTGCACATCGACTCTTTTCCAGAATCTAATCATATTGGCCCCTGGAGGCATAACTTCTCTAGATCCAATTATCGATATTGGAAATACCGGGACCTTGGGAAAGCTAGCAGATAGCCTAGCCACACCAGTCTTCCCAGATTGAATAAATGGCGCGTTCTCACTCCTGGATCTAGTTCCTTCAGGGAATATCCCTACTGCATATCCGGACTTGAGTACATCATGAGCCCTAGAAAGAGCGTCCTTTCCCCCCTCGGATCTAAGAGTTTCTATCATGCCATTGCTCTTCATGATGAACCTATTCGGTTGTTTCTGGAAGTGCCCCTCTTTAGCTAGGTAGAAAACCTGCCTTCTAGCAGCCAGAATTTTGAATATCGGATCAAGGTTGGATACGTGATTCGAAGTCAAAATAATAGGGCCCTTTCTTGGTATTCTTTCTAATCCTGTATAATGAATATTGAATACGAATCTGACTATTGGGGAGAGAAACCTAATCAGAAACTTATACAGTAGAGGATTTGAAAATGCCGTACCCGTGCCTCCAATATCAGAAACCCGATAGAACAATTCAATGTCCCTACTAGATAGTTCTGACATAAGCCTCCGACAGCGATTAAGGTTTCACTCTTTGCGGTCGGATGGCAAGTATTCTTGGCATTAACCCTCTGCGAGAGACATGCGAGTCTCCAAAGCCATCTCATTGGCCCTCGTTACATTATTGATTATCCCATTAATCGCTCCTGCTGCCGCAGGGGAATGGACAGACGATGGATGGCTTACAAATCTTATAGGGCCTGAGAGGATGGAGAATGGTGACGAGTTTGGATGTCATGGCTTCGAGGGCGTAGACTCGATGCAAGATAATTGGGTTATTGATGAATGCAGGGAATACCTGCTAGATCACACAAACGCCTCTAGATGGGGTAAAGCTCCAGTCTCATTCGGGTTTTCTGAGAGTTCCCTAGATAATCAAACAGTTTCCACGCTAATAGAATCTGGATTTTTAATTGTAGGGGATATGTTAGAAGATACCCCAGTAGGCCTAGCTTCATTTGTTAGAAATGGAGGTAGCATGGAAAAGAACTCAGCTAATTTTCAGCTTCTTGAATCCGCTGAGGAGGACACCTTAGTCAGTGTTTGGTGGAGGGCTAGAGTGGATGACATCAAGGTAAGGGAAGACAAGGATTTGATTTCTTGGCTTGAAAATCAAGATGTTTGGTTCACTACATGGGGTGAATGGCACCTTCATGGAATATCTGGCAATTCTACCAATTTTTCCGTCGATGGAAGTAAGGTAACGATTGACTCCCCAAAGGCAGAGAGGTGGTCAGTACCTGGGACGACCAGTTTACAATTCGAGGGTGGCATCTCTGCAGTCCACGACTCTTTCGGAGAAATCTTTCCCGAATTATCTCCTGATTCTAGAAAGTTGGAAACTGGATGGAGGGCAATAGAGGGTGGAATTTTGGTCACGCAGTCACCCGGATCTTCGATAATACTAGATCTTGAGGAAGAGCCTGACTCTATTTCACTCACGCCAATGAGTACATTCAATGATCTACATCACGGAGTAACGGTGGTCGGACACCACACTACGAACCTATTCCAGTGGTCTTCCGATTTTCAAAAGTCAATTTTAACTTTCACATGGCTCGTAGAGAGGCCTTCTGAAGAGACTATAAATTGGTCCCTTCCAATAATAGCCATATCAGTTTTGATAGCGGTACCTATTATCGTCAAGAAGGTAGTTCAGATGGACGATCTGAATCATTCAGACTTGCAAAATCAAGAACTCAATAATATGGACTCAGATTAGGATATCGGGGCCTTTGATATTTACTCCATTTTCCCTCATCATTCGAATAATTCCTCGAACCACTTCAGGAGAGAGGCTTTCCGGTGCATGGACTCCAGGAGGTAACATGTCTGGATTTTCAAGCCATGCTTCGATACAACCTATCGTCACAAGACCAGTAGTTCGTGCCATAGATGAACCATCTTCCCCTCCATGGTCGCATACCTCCCATCTCATGCTCTCACCTTCTAGACCTGTAGCTACGACCTCCATCCACGTGAATTCAGGAGTCTTTTGATTAAACCACCATTCTTCAAGTAATTTGTCCACATCCAGGGTTCCAGAATCCCTATGTTCGATAAATTTCTGAATATGGCCTGGCCACCTCACAGTGTACTCCGACATTTCCAATGCTGGAATTGAGCCTAGTACAGAACGAAGGCCGTCGGTTAGGAAGGCTTCCATCTCCCCCCTATCAGGAACGATAATTCCATGCCTCTCAGAGAGAGCTGGTAGAACCGTCTCCTCCCCATTCCTAACGACTCTAGCTGGACGAGTATATTCAGCTATAACGTCCGTAGGGGAAAATGGAGCCATATAGTTCCAACCGCCTATTAGATCTGTTGGATTGCCCCCGACTCGTACCTCGGCATTCTTCAAAGGGCCCATTACTCTAAATGCCTCAGCTAGCATCATATTCGAAAGCCCGGGGGCTATTCCTACATCCCAAAGGACCATTCCACCCGAATTCTTAGATCCCCTCTCATTACGATCCGGTGTGTTCTCACTGAAGCTCAAGTCTACTAATCTGTAACTGCCATCCAAAGCTAGTTTTGTAGTCAGTGAATGCCCAATGTCCCCCGGTAGCATATTTACTACAATATCAATATGGCCAAAATCAGATAGTTCGGTCTTCAAAGCATCGCCCCGGTGGAAAATAATATTGGAATTCACAGTAATACTTTCATATTTTGGCTCCAGATCGTGTATGTGTACTTCATGTCCCCTTTCAGATAGTTTTGTGGCGACATATGAACCAACAAGTCCAGCCCCGAAGCAGTGGATGACTTTCACAAATCACTCCGGGCCGCTATCCTCTATTGCCCCTTCGGTTTGCAATATTGACATAATTTTCTGCGATGACTTGATTGAGTGGTTCATATTCCAACGTACATGGTCGGTGACGGAGGTATTGACCCTTGGTCTTCAGATGGTGAAACAGACTATAACCGCATAGTCAATCAATTCGGCCTTGAAAAAGTGGACCCTACCCTGTTGCCCAATCCTGGAATGCTTCACAGAAGAGGGATAGTTTTTGCTCATAGAGACTTGGATGTAGCAGTTCGGTGCATTAGGGATAAGGCGCCTCTTGGGGTTCTAACTGGATTAATGCCAAGTGGCAGAATGCATCTTGGCCACAGTATGGTAATCGAACAGGTCAAATGGTTCCAAGAACAAGGAGCTGACGTAACTGTCGCAGTCGCGGATCTAGAAGCGCTGGCAACTCGGGGCACCTCCTTATCCGAGGGGCGTAAGACAGCAATCGAAGAGTATGTTCTGAATTATGCGGCACTAGGTCTGGATCCTTCAAAATCCAATGTTTACTTCCAGAGTACTAGGCCAGAAGTACAGAGGCTAGGTTTCACTCTAGGTAGAAGAACAAATTTATCAGAGTTCGAATCGATATATGGATTCTCAGGTGAGACTAACTTAGCACATGTCCAAGCACCTTTGGTCCAAGTTGGAGATATCGTACATCCACAGATGGATGAATTCGGGGGCCTCAGGCCAATCGTAGTTCCCGTTGGCATAGATCAGGACCCCCATCTTAGGTTGACTAGAGATATTGTCGGTAAGACTCACTGGTTCAACATAAAACAGAGAAAATCAGGTGGCCTCACAGTCTCATTGTCAGTACAAAGTGATAATTCTGCAATATTCGGTGTTGGGAGTGGAGGTAGGGTGAATAGGGAAACTCGTGATGAGATATTTAGTATGATTTCAGAATCAATAAGATCTTTGGGTTTTGCCGATTTTTCAATAAATCCAAAACATGGGATCATGGAAATACCAGGAGCGACTAATGCGGACAAGTCCCAGATTAGAATAAAACTTCTAGAGCTCGAAAGAAGTCTTGGGGGATTAGGGTTCATGCCCCCCTGCTCAACCTATCATCGATTTGCTTCGGGTATGACGGGGGGAAAGATGTCATCATCAAAGCCCGAGACGACTATCTTCATGAATGACTCAATAGAAATAATGGCAAAGAAGGTAAAGAGGGCGATAAGCGGTGGAAAATCTACTGTAGAGGAGCATAGGAGAGAAGGTGGTGACTGCACCAAGGATATATCCTTCCAGTATCTCCAATTCTTCTTTGAACCGGATGACTCTGCTATATCTGAAATTAGAAAGGATTACGAGAGTGGAAGAATGCTAGCTGGAGAGATGAAGCAATTATGCGTACATAAGGCCGGGGAGTGGCTCACTGATCTCGCAGAAAAAAGGGAAATGTGGAAAGATCGCCTAGATGAGTTCTTAGCTAGTGACTCTATGTGATTTTTACTCGGAAACATCGAATACCGGGTAAACAGGACCTGGATCCAGATTCTTAGCTTCTGCCTCAGAAATTTCTGATGATACTGCATCCTCATGGAGTATCTGACTATGTCCAACTGGGTCAAGTAGTTCTAATGTAACAGTCATTTCACCATTTTTGACTAAGTCGATTTGTGAAAAAAGCTCGTCACATTTGATAGTCGTATCATCATCTCCTTCTCGCTCAGATTGCCTTTTTATGGTGCCAATAGCGTTTGAGAACCTGTCTAGAACTCCCTCGACATTTGAAATATAGCCTGTGGAACTAGATCCCGGAGTGACTTCAAGACCCAGCTCGACAATTCTGACTGTACATGATGAGGACCGGACAACTCTAGCACTGACATGACCTGCTGAGTTAACTTCAAGCTTCCAAGATCCAGGCTTCTTTCCTTCAGCAGGGATAAAATCTGTTACTCTCCAGCCACAACCATGGCACGACATAGTAATCTGCGTGTGTTCTCCAAAGTAGGGTATTTCGGATGTATGAGCTAGCATCTTAAGGCCATCTTCTAATCCACATATTGGACATGATTGACCTACTGTGCTCTCCATAACGACCCTCAGCTTGAAACTCCACTAGAGAAGTTAGAAGGCAGGAGTAGAAGACGTCTTTCTCCCAATCTAACAACCTCCCCTGCAACATCATCCTCAACAAATCTCTGAATTCTATTCACTGCCACATTCAATTCAAGATCATTCTTAATTATCTCGCCCATCTTAACTATGACAATATCTCCATCAGAAAGCCAATTCATTAATTCCGTTATCCCAGTAAGGTCTTCAAGCTCCGCCCTCCTTATGACTACGTCTCCAACAACTCTCGGTACGGGGGCATCCGGATATGATGACCCAAGATCGTGGTAATCCTGGCCAGGTCCAATACTATCGCTGAATGGATCAGAATTACTTACCTCAATCCACTTCGGACCCTCGCGTTCACCCCTGGCCATAATCTCGCTGCAACGACAGGCTCCTTGATTTATCCGGTGCCCCGCCTCTTCCATAAAGCAGTATGATGAGGAATTTCAGAACTCTCACTCCCGTCGGATTCATAAGGGGCTGACCTGAGAAAGGCTTGTCGGACTGACCGGCGGTGACATTATGGATGCTACACTAAATGCTGTCAAGACAGGTACAAGCACCATCGGGATTACCTTTGATGGAGGTGTTGTTGTCGGGGCTGATCATAGAGCTACAATGGGTCACTTTATCGCCAATAAGAGCGTTAAGAAACTTTTCAATATCTCTGACTATGTCGCTCTTACAACAGCGGGTTTAGTCGGTCATGCACAATCCCTCTCCAGAACTCTTGCCGCTGAGCTCAAACTCTACGAGTTGAAACAGGGTAAGCATATGACAGTAAAGGGCGCAGCAACACTAACTGCCAATATTTTGGTAGGTAGGCCACATTATGTTCAATTGCTAATAGTTGGAGTAGATAGTTCCGGTTCTAGCGTCTACAGTATAGATTCCGCAGGCGGATCAATTCCAGATGTTTATTGTGCCACTGGCTCAGGAAGCCCATACATGTACGGGGTTCTCGAAGATCAGTTTAAGATGAACATGTCACAAAAAGATGCCCTTAAGGTTGCGGCCAAGGCACTCTTGGCATCTGCACAGAGAGATGCTGCAAGCGGTAACGGCATGGATCTCGCTGTAATCACACCCGAGTCTGGTTTTCGCCAACTCACAGAAAACGAGGTTTCCAGCCTCATTCAATCCATTTGAAACTCTCGCTTAGTGCATTCACCTGTTTCGTACAGGAAAATTGGCGTGAGCAAGGAAGTGAAAATAATGAGACTCACGTTCTCAGAAATCAAGAATAAAATTGGAAAAATCGTTCCCGAGGGAGTCGATTATGAAGTTGACCTAGAAGCCGGTTCAATCTCCGTCATAACGAAGGAACCATTGACCTTTGGAGGAGCGGGAGGGCAGAGTCTTACTGTAAAAATTGCTAAAGCAATTAGGAGGCG
>DALI01000020.1:32520-56765 GCA_002496725.1 Euryarchaeota archaeon UBA181
CAAATTAGGAGAATTTGGCTTGATCCCGCACTGTCTGAAGTTACTATTGAAGCCGATGACCCAAAATCTGCAGTAGGGCAAAAAGGATCTAACATTCACAAGTTAAGGAATGAAATTGGATGGCTTGTCAATATTGTTAGGGCTCCAGCGAGGGAAAGCAGAACTCAAACTGACATCAGGAGATTTAGAAAGGAATTGGCGGATGAAAGAAAGAATCTTTTACGCAAATTTGGAACTAGAATTTACCGGCCTCAGAGACCCGGACCTCCCTGGGTCAGGGTAACTGCCCTCGGATCTTATAGGGAAGTTGGCAGGGCTATGCACCTAGTAACAACAAATGAATCCAAAGTTCTGGTTGACTGCGGTGCAAAACCAACATCAAACAGGAGTGAAGTACAACCCTTCTTCGCCGCTCCGGAGATGCTCCCTCTGGACAATATTGACGCTGTAGTCATAACACATGCACACGTTGACCATATAGGGATGCTACCAGTTTTATTCAAGTACGGATACAAGGGACCTGTATACTGTACGCAACCAACTAGGGATCTCATGACCCTTCTCCAGGTAGACTACATCAAAGTCGCTCAAGCAGAAGGAAACGAGGCCCCGTATTCAAAGTCGGATATTCAGGAATGTATCAAGCACGTCGTGGATGTTAATTGGGGGGAGAAAACAGATATCGCACCTGATATCAAGATGACAATGGAAAATGCAGGACATATATTGGGTTCTTCCAGTGTATATATGCAAGTAGGCGAGGGTCGAGGCGAGCATAAGCTACTATTCTCTGGAGATATAAAATATGAGAAATCCTGGCTTTTCGATGCAGCTACTGTAAGATTCAACAAGGTCGATACTTTAGTCATAGAATCAACCTATGGGGGGCCTCAGAGTATACAACCTACGAGACAGCAAGCAACACAAGATCTACACGATCTGATAACAGATGCACTATCCAGAAAAGGTAAAATTTTCTGTCCAGTATTCGCAGTCGGTAGATCTCAGGAAGTCATGATGGCGATAGACGAATTATTCAAGTCCGAAAAGGTAACGCCTGTCACTGTATGGCTTGATGGAATGATATCGGAGGCTACCGCAATACACACTAGCCATCCTAACTACCTCAACAAAGATCTCAGAGGTAAGATGCTCAGGGGCGGTGTCGAGAATCCCTTCAATTCAAAATGGTTTAGGCAGGTAGAGTCTAGAGAACAAAGAGAATCAATTCTTCTTGATCCAACGCCGTGTATTGTTTTAGCCACCAGTGGAATGATGACCGGAGGTCCCATTGTTGAGTACTTCAAGCATTGGGCGCCAGAACCCGGGCATACTCTTTGTTTCGTGGGCTATCAGGCATCTGGAACCCTAGGCAGGAGATTACAGGATGGCCACTCACAAGTACCATTAGTAGATCAAGGCCAAACACTCATGGTTGATGTCCGATGTAATATGGTTATCATCGATGGATTCAGTGGCCACTCAGATAGAAATCAACTGATGGATTATGTAAATGCACTGAATCCTACTCCGAGGAAGATAATCTGTCATCATGGAGATCCGCAGACGTGCAACGCCTTTAGAAAAGGCTTGAGGGAGAAATTCAAAGTTCAAACCTATGCCCCTGATAACTTAGAGACACTCAGACTAGTCTAGTCAGAGAACGGGCGTATCAAACCCATAGTCTCCAGCTTGGAGGTTAGGGGATTCTTCAACTTCATCCTCTTCGGACCATTCACTTATTGAGCTATTTGAGTACTTTGAGTCATCTTCAGGAGTCAACGCAAGTGCTACTGTGAATGGGATTAGTAGTAGGAATATCCAAGATTCCGAGTCTACCCTCCCGTAGAAAATCGTAGATAGCACTGATAAGGCACCCAAAATTATGGTCGCCCCCCAACCAATCCTCCGCCGCATGCTACTCATAGTCTCCTGTGAGGGTCCCAATTAATCAGTCAACCTCTTGTACCGTGTTTTTTACCTTTGGTCATGGGAGGGGAGTGGGCAATGGTCAAATGCGATTGCGGTAGACACTTTGGTTCAAGGGGTAACTCGAAAGGAAGCTGTCCTAGATGCAATAATTCTAGAGGCCTAGTTATTATCAAAAAGTATTCTTCTTCCGCCAAATTACGTGAGGAAGTCTCCAAAGCCAATACGCCTCTGGAAATAATTGAGGAAATTACCATCAGACTAAGAAATTATGAGAAATCTATCCGCAGAGATGTAAATATCAGTAGTAACAATATAGATAGAATTCTATCCCTAGCCACACTTGAAGACTCAACTATAACAATCGACTCATTAGGTGTTTCGATACAGAAATTAGGTATCAAGGGGATGAGCGCCCAAGACCTGATAGAGTCACTCGAAGCTTCTTCAATCATATTGAGAAAGACCAACGACACATGGTCCGTACTCCAGTAACGTTCATTCAAGAGATGCCTTCGGAGTCTATAGGGGCCCGTGGGTTAGTCTGGTCTATGCTAGATGCTTTGGGAGCATTTGACCCTGGTTCGAATCCAGGCGGGCCCACCACCTATTGCAATTTTCGTATTGCTTCAATATCAAAAATTGATACTGCGATATCAAGCGCCTCTTCGATATCGAACCACTTCGCCTCTTCGATTTCATCATCCTTCGGAATTATATCCTCCTGCTCGAATTCAGCATGACATTTGTACGTGAAGGAAATCCAATTTATGCCATCCTCGGTAAAAATTTCTTCACGAATAAAGGCACCGTCATCATCCCCAAAGGACGATCCAGATTCTCCTTTCGGATCATCTATTGATATCGTAATTCCCAATTCTTCCTTGGCCTCCCTCACGGCAGCTTCACGCGGGTGTTCTCCATAATCTACGAATCCCCCAGGTAACGTCCAACATCCAGTGAAAAAGCCTCTAGAAACTTTAGCCATGAGGACCTGATTCTGTGAATTCACAATAATTACTTTACTAACAACTCTGTGTATAGTTCTGTAAACGGATTCCCTAGCAACTGGATCTACCGCATTATCGCTTATGACAGAGTCCTTCCAAGCCCATTCTCCCGGCCATTCAACCATAGGCTTACCATGAGTAACAGTATGTTCTTCCTGCCCAAGTCTGAACTTATTAGTTCTAATAGTCTCCCAGACAATTCCAAAACCGACTATCTCTTCTTCGGTTGGAAGACGAATTACAACAGAATCTGCATCGTGAAATATTCTGCCGGATTGGGGTATTGCGGGCCCTGACCCATCACCATATACTAACAACAATTTCCCATCTGACTCTAGATAAACGTACTCTCCCATTGATACACCTATCTCATATTACAAAAGCTCACTTACAGCATTCCGTTCTTCCAGAAGTACACCAACGTTTTCGTCAATTTTTGATTGTGCGAATGCATCTAGGGGAAGATCATCCACCACAATCACATTACCATCTTCGCATCGACATGGAAAACTAAATACAAGTCCTTCAGGGACTCCATACCATCCTTCCGAAGGCAGAGCCATTGAAACCATGAGTCCATTCGAACCTTGCCACCAGTCATGCATGTGATCGATGGCAGCAGAGGCCGCGGAAGCAGCAGAGGATGCTCCTCGTGCTACAATAATGGCCTTCCCCCTGGTTGCCACGGTATCCAGAAATGGTCCTTGTAACCATTCATCGTCGAATAATTCTGTTACTAGCTTTCCATCCACGGTAGCGAAACGTGGGTCTGGATACATCGTATTGGCATGATTGCCCCAGATGAATAAATCTTGTATCTTTGAGGCAGGAACGCCTGCATGCTCAGCTATCTGCCCAACTGCACGATTTTGATCGAGACGAGTCATGGCAGTAAATTGCCTAGTGGGAATACTCGGAGCGTTAGCACAAGCAATTAGAGCATTGGTGTTGCAAGGATTGCCCACAGTAATTACTTTTACATTACGAGAGGCAACCGCATCAATCGCCTTACCTTGTCCAACGAATATAGGACCGTTTGCAGCTACGAGATCTGATCTGTCCATGTCCTTTGTCCTAGGTCGTGAACCTACCAGAAAAATAGCTTCCGCTTCTTTGAATGCAATGTGTGGATCATCAGTACCGACTATGCCGTGCACCAGTGGAAATGCAGAATCATTCAACTCCATTATCACCCCGTCTAAGCGTTGCATTCCCACGGGGATCTCTAGTAGCTGAAGGATTACTGGCTGATTTTTTCCAAAACAATCGCCACTTGCGATTCGCCATAACAGTGCATATCCGATGTTACCTGCGGCTCCAGTGACAGCAACACGAATTGTTTTTTTCATTTCATAGCTGTCCGTACTGTTGACGGCAATTTTTGTAGATTCTATAGACACTATCTCCCCTCGTACTGGCGGTAGTGATTGGGGTATTAGCACTTTGCGACAAATCATCCTGTGAAAGATGGGGGGAGATAACATCTAGGGGCATTGAGAATAGTGAGCCGACGGCTTCAATAAGCGCCAACATCTCGGAAGTTTATTCTTGGTCTTCGGTCCAACGAGGGATATTATGCGACTAGGTGTTCTCAAAGAGACCGAGGGCGAGATGAGGGTAGCAATTGTACCTAATTCTATACCCAAATTAATCAAGTCCGGCTTTGATATTTTCATTGAAAAAGATGCTGGAATATTTGCCAATCATTCAAATGAAGAATATGAATCAAAGGGTGCTAAAATATCTTCAAGGGATGATGTACTATCATGTGAAACTCTAATCTCTATTGGAGTCCCGGACTTAGAAAATCTTTCCGAAGGGACGGTATTGATATGCGTAGCAGACCCTTTTAGAAATCCTGGAACAGTCAGTAATTCAATCTCCTCCGGTATTACTTTGATCAGCATGGACATGATTCCAAGACGCTTGTCCAGAGCTCAGTCTATGGATGTTAACTCCAGCCAAGATAACTTATCTGGCTACAAGGCGGTTCTTCTCGGTGCTTCGAAAGTTCCCAAGGCAATTCCAATGATGACGACAAGTGCGGGAACAGTCAAACCAGCAAAATTCGTCATCATGGGCAGTGGTGTCGCAGGACTTCAGGCTATAGCTACCGCAAAGCGTATGGGGGCGATTGTTTATGCCTCTGATGTCAGGAAGTCGGCAGCAGAACAGATAGAGTCAGTTGGAGGCAGATTCATTGAAGTAGAGGGTATGGATGATTTCGAAGATGAGTCTGGTTATGCCAAGCCGCTAACGCCCGAATTCATCCAGAAGGTGAATGATACTGTTTGTGAAGTTGCTAGTGATGCAGATGTTATAGTCACTACAGCGAGAATTTTTGGAAGACCGGCACCGATTACAATTCCTGAATCTGCTGTTAAGTTATTCAAGGAGGGCTCCGTTATTGTGGATATGAATGCAGATGTAGGTGGAAACTGTGAACTAACATCTCCCGGGGGTACGGTTACGGAATATGGAGTCACCATCATAGGAATAGAAAATCTGGCTGGAACCATGCCCACAACTGCTAGTATGCTATATTCAAACAATCTCACAAATTTCGTTACCTCCATAGTCGTAGACGGTAAGCTGGCATTGGATACGGATGACGATATTTTAGTTGGCCCATCCACCGAGTCCGACTTCTTTGTGGAAGGAATGGGCGGGGTGCTGATTTGCATTAATGGAAAGCTTCACCCGAACCAAACAAGATTAGGAGGACTACTCTAGATGTCCTTGACAATGACTGCTTTGATTGGTAGTATTACCGTATTCGTTCTAGCCATTTTCCTAGGATTCGAACTCATCAGTAAGGTGCCTCCGACACTTCATACTCCTTTGATGTCCGGCGCTAATGCGATCTCAGGAATTACGATTGTAGGGGCTTTGATATTATCTAACGAGTCATTCGTCGGCATGGATACTTCGTTTGCTGCAATTCTAGCCTTTGTCGCCTTAGTTATGGCTACTATCAATGTAGTAGGCGGTTTCATGGTCACGAATAGGATGCTAGAGATGATCGCGGGTAAGAAGAGAAGGGGGGGTAAGTGAATGGTAGACCCTGTTTTGTGGGATATTGGCTACTTGATATCCGCTTCCATGTTTATTGTTGGCATAAAGAGACTTTCGAGTCCAAGAACCGCTCCATCTGGTAACAGACTAGGGGCGCAGGGTATGTTTCTTGCAGTCATTATCACTCTGTTGAAGCTCCAGTCCGATGGGATTATTGGTTGGGAGCTTATTGTTACTGGATTAGCAATTGGATCTCTAATTGGCTACCTAATGGCTACAAAAGTCGAGATGACGGGGATGCCAGAGCTTGTCGCATTGTTCAATGGATTCGGTGGAGCGGCTTCAGCATTAGTCGGTCTCTCAGAGGCTCTCAAGAGGATTACAGAAGGAGTTCCAGAACCGGGAGTTGAGCTATATGCCACATGGACAGCTATCGGACTCTCTGCCTTAGTAGGGTGGATCACACTCTCAGGAAGTCTTGTGGCTATGATGAAGCTGAAAGGCGGCTTCTATGTTCCTCTGAGCAAGAAGGATGACAGAGGTAGGAGAAGGTGGATATCATTCCCAACATGGGGCCCACCATGGCTTAATTATGTCAAAGTCGCACTACTCCTATCTGCATTATTGCTGATAGTCTTGACTATTCAAGAACCCGAAGACAAGAGATGGGTTTACTCATTGGTTGCGACATCAACCTTACTCGGGATATTATTCGTAATCCCCATTGGGGGCGCTGATATGCCTGTTGTTGTCAGCCTCCTTAACTCATTATCCGGAATTGCTGCCGCGTTTACTGGATTCGTAATTGGAAACAACGTACTCATAATTGCTGGTTCGATGGTTGGTGCCGCAGGGCTAATACTGACGTTCATTATGTGTAAGGCAATGAATAGGGAGCTTTTCGATGTTCTTTTCAAAGCCTTTGGTGGCTCTGGAGATAGAGATCAATTGACTAGGACAAAAGTTGGTAGTGATCCAGAGGAGGTTGCAATGGTTTTAGACGGTGCACAGAAAGTGATTGTAGTTCCAGGCTATGGAATGGCTGTCAGTCAGAGTCAGCATGCAGTAAAGGAATTTGCAGATCTAATGGAGTCTCTCGATTGCGAGGTTCTCTATGGAATCCATCCTGTTGCAGGTAGGATGCCAGGTCATATGAATGTCCTTCTTGCCGAGGCAAACGTGCCCTATGAGAAATTAATAGAGATGTCAGAGATAAATTCCGAGTTCCCTGATTGTGATGTAGCATTAGTTATTGGAGCAAATGATACTACAAATCCAGCCGCTAGATCAGGAGAGGGTCCACTTGGTGGAATGCCAATATTGGATGTAGACAAAGCATCAGTTGTAGTCATAATAAAGAGGAGTCTTTCTGTTGGTTACGCTGGTGTTGACAACGATTTATTCTATATGGACAAGACAATGATGCTTTTTGGCGATGGTAAGAAAATGATGAACGAATTGAACTCGGCCGTCAAGGAAATATAATCGGGTGTACAAGAATGACTACGAGCAAGCATTATTTGTCACAGACTCCCGAAAGTCATTCGGGGGCACGAGGAATGATCATCGTCAAGAGAGCATTCATTGTTTTTCTGTCATTATCGATACTCTCAATTCCAGCTATGGGGATGAGTTCAGGACCAGGCTATGAGAATTCTGATGGCGACCCCACTGCTAAGTATGGTTGCTCTTGTCATAATAATGGCGCTGCTTCTACCAGAGCAGTAGTAATGGTGACCGGCGTACCAGTAATGTACGAGCTAGGTGAATCTTATCAGATGACCATTAAAGTTGCTGACTCCCTAACACTATCTGGCGGAGACGGGAATACGGAGGGTGGATTTTTGATGACGTCCGATGGTGTCGGAGAATTTTCTTGGCCTGAAAATGAGGATATACGTGTAGCAGATGGGGCACCATTGGATATATCACACTCTGAAGTCGACTCGGATGGTATTTGGGAAATTACTTGGACGGCTCCTTCGAATGATACTGGCCCTATTCATTTCTGGTTAGCTGGGAACTCAGTTAATGGTGATGGGGCTCCAGGTGATGAGGATTGGTGGAATATACTCTCATTTACTATCAATGCGCCTGAAACTATTCAATCAGGTGACTCTGGAGCAACACTAGAGACTAGGACAGTATCTGTCGGAGATTATGATACTCTATTTGTTGTTGAGGAATCAGATGCACAGAGAGAAGCAGAAAGGCAAGAGGCGTTATCTCACAGGGTATTCTCACAGGGTAATCTATTCTTTTGGACCAGTCTCACCGCTCTGTTGATAGGGGCCTTAGTCCAGAGGGAAATTCTAGAGAGGAAGTATGATGATGGGCCAGAGTACCTAGCTATGGAACTGGCCTATCCACAGGCTATAGTAAGGGGCTTGTTGAGTGCCACGTCCTTTTTGGTTGCTATTAGGTGGGCATCGTCTGAGACACCGATTTATTTCCCTCCTCCAGCAGTTGTTGAAGAGGGGACCAAGGTCACAGATCTGACCGTTTTCCTGACCGGTTGCGCCTTCCTGACCAGTGCGTTATTCGCCTACGGAGTGTATAGGACCATATTGGCCGCACGGACAGATCCGGAAATCAAGGATCGTCTGTAGATGTCTGAGCAGGTTTTCTCCTCCGAATCAAAGTCAATCTTATACCATCTACAAGAGCTATATTCTTTAGTTAAGACTAGTATTGTCCTGATTGGAATTTTTTCTTTACTGTGGTCTATTTTCACTCCACAAATACTGACCTATTGGATTGGAATGTTCAATTTAGATAGTGAAGCAGGAAATCTTTCGATTTATGCACCCTTCAATTGGTTGGAAATTAAGTGGTCATCCTCAATTATATTGGGGATATTGACAGCAGTTCCAATATTCTCATACTTGTTATTGAGATTCACTAGTCCAGGGCTCTACCAATCAGAGTATAATTGGCTCAAGTTTGCACTTATGGCTAATTCAGTCCTTCTTCCACTAACAACAATTATGATTTGGTTCTGGGCAATACCGGAAATAATCAGTCTCTTAGGTAGTGTTTCGGAATTAGAAAATGTCCGAACTAGCTACGATGCCGCTGAGATCATAAATCTGGCCCTAGGATCTACCTGGATCGCTATTCTATCAATAGTACTGATTACATCTTTAACAATGGCCAGATCAATCAGTACTTCAGAAGATCAGTATTATTGGACAAGGACTAGACTGGTTCTAATTTTCTCAGGATTAATTATTCTAACAATCCCCGATACTTTCGATGGCTTGAGAATTGCCATTAGCATTTTACTAGCCTATATCTGTATCAAAATTTCAAGACTATTGCCAGTAGCGAAAAATGAGTCTAATAACATTCAAGATGTCACTGCATTCAAAGGTCGCACATTGTAGCGACTAACGTGAAAACACTCAAGGTTGCACTAGCAACACTAATTCTAATAGGTGGAATATGGATAAATTTGAATCCAGGAATTACCGATTCTAGATATGATTTCGACGATAATGATGACTCAACTAAACTTCTGGGTCTCCAAGAAGATGAGGACTGGCTAATCCTGAGAGTCGCATTCCCCTCGTTGCCTTACTCAGAATCGGAATCATCTTCTCTTTTGTTTGGAGAAGACTCAGCCCAAGAATACATTTCGCAACTTTCAGGCGGGACGTCTAATCTCAATGTTACGATTACCGATGAAATTTGGGTTTCTGAATTCGAGGAATCATATTGGGGTGCTGATTCCCAAGATGAGAGAGATGTCGGAATATCGGGAAACGGCATTGAGAAATTAGTAGAGGAGTCATGTATATCACTTCTTTCTGATATGGACCTCTCAAACTGGGATATAGATGATGACGGCACCATAGATAGATTGTTGATTTTACATTCTGGAAACGCCCAAGAATCTGGTGGATCTTCTGACTCAATTTGGAGTCACTTTTCCACATTAACAACTCCATTGGAAATAGGAAAGTGGGAGATTAATCACTATACGATTTCATCCATAGATTCCGGACTCGGGACGTTAGTTCATGAGATGCTTCATCAGATGGGTGCATACGATCTATATGATGTTCATACAGATTTGCCTTCTAGTTCATGGAATGGACTTGGGGACTGGGACATCATGGCGAGTGGTAATTGGAATGGAAATGCCAGATCTCCAGCCTTAGCAGGTGCCGCGACTCTAATGACTATTGGCGCCCCGGGAATTCAAGAAATTTATCCAAATAACTTTCAAAACCTAACAATATACCCTATGGACTCTCTGCAGAATAAGACACGTGTACTTTCAATTAACACGGCTCCCGGTGAGTCTGTCCTAATATCTTACAGGGCAGATTCAGGATTTGATTCCGAACTTCCCGGTTCTGGCATTATTGTAGAATATCTAGATCTCAATAATGGAAATGTGAATGAGAATACGGTAAATCGGGACCCAAAAAATCCATGGGTTATGATTATCGAGGCTGATGGAGATCAAGCTCTAGTTAGGAATCGAGATAGTGGGAGTGAGGGAGACCCGTTTCAGTCCGGGGACACATTTGGATCTTCAGGGCATATGATTAGGGATAATAGGGGCAGACTTATTCCCTTGGAATTTACCGTTACCCACATTGGCCTAGACAAGGCTACGATTGAAATACGACCAAATGAAAATTTCACCGAACGTATCCTCACACCAAGATCACCCCTACAACTAATCGAGGGTGAAACTGCGTTTGCTACGATAATTACCGAATATCCATGTACACTAGTAATGAATACCAGTAACGATTTAACAATCTCAGAGCCTGTGGAGATAGAGATTCCCTCTGGCAATACGATGGTACCGATAATACATCATTCTGAATTGGAAGGAAAAATAGGTGTTCTGAAAGGACATATTGGATGTATGGGAGAGAATCCTGAGGACATTAGTATTGAGTGGCAGTCAATAGGCCATAGAATAGATGAACAAAAGCTAGAATATGTAGTTCCATGGGATCGAGATTCTTCTATTGCCTTGCCAATAATGTTGACTGGATCCGAATCAAGAAGTTATGATATCGTAATAGAAGGTGCAGTAAGCCGCATAGCGACGTCAGAAACACAAGGAGAATTTTCACCAGGAGATGAAATTATTTTATCAATTGAACCCCAAAGTCTTCTAACTCCTGGAATGTATGCAAGGGGAGAGATAATTTTTCAAGATGATTTCTCCGTGGAACAGAGAATAGAACTGACGTTGATCGCTGAATCCCCATTCACTGGAGACGGAATTCTAGGCTGGCTATCTCAGCCCTCAAACGGCTTACTTGTGATTTCCGTCCTTCTAGCTTTTAGCATACTGATCGGCAGAGATTCAAGTGATTAACGCGGACTACTCCATCTTGCGTCAGCAGGTGGTCTAGAAATTGATAGATATTCAATTTTAGACCCAATAATAATTGGCATTAACCATTTCTTATTGACTCCAGAGGCCAGTCTAGATGCCAGACACGCCTCGTTCCAATCATTGGGTATTTTGTCTGGATGTACGATCAGCCATGGTGCGTGACCCATACCAATTTCACCCTCATAACATCTCCATTTTGTACCATATTTGAATCCTGATTTCGGATTTAGTCCACGCCCCAATAAATCAATAAGTACTCTGGCTCCATTATCTTCAACATCTATAGATAGCGCATTCAAGGTAGAATCAGCTATTCCTCCTTGCAGATATTTTGTATAGATTCTACTATCGATATTCCCAGTCTCATGTATGAAATAACCCCCACTTGAAATTTCTGATATATTTAGTGATAAGAGACTATCTTCCAAGAATCCTCCCAATTTCCCTGTTGGATCTTCATTCGATATTCTATATGTGACGGCCGAACCCTCTTCATCGACCACTACAACCTCGGCAATAATTCCCTTTCTATCTATATCTCGATGCCATGAATTTAATAATTCAACATCAATTTCATCATTCGAATTAAAGAGTAATATCTCCGAAACAGGATCACCATCTCTGGGATGTGAATTTGAAGGCCACCTCATGGCCCAACTACCTTCACTGAACTCGAAGTCAGTTTTCCATTGATCGTTATTCATAACTACCTTATTTCCTGGAACTCTAAGAGCTTCCATAGCGGCATATTCGGAAATCATATTTGAATTATTTTCCAACTCAAATTTCAACCAGTCTTGGCTCGGGGCATCGATATTTCTATGATTTACACAGAAAAGCAATTCTACCGAACTCATCAGAATTCCTCCACCTTCTGATGGTCTTCCAATAGCTGACTTATGCCAGAGTCTATCAGCAGACCTTTCATTAAAGTGCCATAGCCCACCAACCCTCTCCATAACACCCCCAAAGGGTACTCAATTTCATTCCCTCGGTCCAGAAATATCATTTCCCCCCGCCTTCTCGAAGTACTGTGTCCGGATACAACGAGGCAGACTCTCTACAAACACTAATTACACTACTTGAGGAAGTCGAAGGGACTAAGGTGACCCTGATTGGCGATGTAATGTTGGATAGATATCATCATGGATATGCCAATAATCTCAATTCCACAGCACCAGTTCCTGTAGTCAGGGTGATTAATTCAGAGGAATCACCAGGTGCTGCAGCTCATATTGCCAGAGGCCTCAATTCTCTTGGTTTAACAGTAGATTTCCATAGTTCTGTAGGTGATGACGATGAAGGGGAAACTATAATCTCTACACTAAGTAAAGATGGAATCGATACTACTGGAATAAAAATAGTCGATGATCGAAAGACTCTTACTAAGATCAGATTCTATGGCAGTAGGGAGAATTTACTAGATCAGGTACAGGTTCTTCTTCAGGCAGACAGGGGCCCTCTAGAAGATTTGAGTTCTGATGTTAGCAATAGTCTTACAGATGCAGCGATGCAATCTCTGTCTGAGAGTCAAGTTCTGGTAATTTCTGATTACAATAAGGGAGTCATTTCTGATGAGGGCTCGGAGTTATTGATTACTTCAGCTAAGACTCTGGGGATTCCATCAATTGTCGATCCCAAACTTACCGGATTATCGAGGAGTAGGGGCGCTGATGTTGTTATTTTTGGAAAGAGGGGATTGGAGATTCAGAATAAGAGGCTGATGACAGACTCTCTGGACGAGGCCGCAAATCAGCTTATTGAAACCTATGAATGGGGTTCCTTACTGGTACTAGGCGGTGTTAATGGGGTAACTCTACACTCTTCCAATAGTAGTAAGGTATTTTTCCCATGCAGGGCAGATGCTCCAAAGCAACTGATAGGGCTCAATGATGCCGCTGCAACCGCTCTTGCCGCGGCTCTTGGAAATGGCCTTGATGTTGTTGATGCCGCAGCATTGTCAGCCGCGGCGTGTGAGTGTGTACTTACGGCAAAATCCAGTCAAGAATTTGTCGACAGTTCAACATTACAACTATGGCTCGAAGAGCTTTCTTGGAAATTACGTATATCCGATCGATAATCAATACTACAAGAAGTTCAAATCTCTTTCCCAGACGTGAAGTGTCATGGGACGTAGCGTAGCACTAGTATTCTGCTTAGTTTTGCTATGTTCTTTGCAACCTTCTTATCCACTAGCCGAGATTGAAAATGAAAAGGCATTTTTCACTCCTGAAATTTCTGAGGACCCACCACTGATTAGTTTCGACCAGGAAAACGGAATGACATTAGATCAAAATTCATCTTTCACTGGATTCATAGTTTCAAGTAGCTTCCCAGAACTCTCACAATGGCAAATGTCAAAGATATTACAGAATGGCGATCTAATGCCGCTTAATGAAATGACGAATCTAGACCTTGTCCCTGCCAATTCCAGTCAAGATGACGGACTATACAGATGGACATGGGAGTTTCCAATTAATCCTTCCTCAGCTCTAGATTGTACTTGTCTTGTTACCATAACATCAACAGCCAACGAACTTGTATCGTCCAAGTCTATTGCGTTCTTCACTGGATATACTAATATTCCAGTGGTTATTTTTGACGCAACAGATGGTAATGAAGGATTCGTCCCTACAAGCGATCAAATTGAATTAACTGGATGGGCAAATTCACAAGATAATCATCCTGTCAATATACGTATGTCCGCCTTAAAATCTGAAAATTCAGCTAATGCCTGTTCTGTCCCCCCATCCATAATTTCTATTGACGATCCCAGTGGAATTAATTTTGAGCTATCAGATAATTTCACAGTTTCGGGGTATTTTGCGGAGCTAGTAGATTCTTCCATGTTAGATGATGGTTGGTACTCACTATGGAAATTCTCCTCACTACAAAATGACTCTTCAATTATTCAGGAAACGTGCTCTGTTACTAAATTAGATAATTCTGACCCTGTGGCAATCATTGAAGGAATATCCGAAAGTATCGAGGGCAGTGGCGATTTAATCTTTGATGCCGGGCTGTCCTTTGATCCGTATTGGGGCAAGGAAGACTTGAATTATATCTGGACTTTAGTTAGGATTGATCCCACGGGTAATGTTTTATTGGACAATGTCGAAGGTTCGGAACTGTCGTATTTTACAATTAGTGATGATTATTCTGGTAATTTTCTACTCACTCTGCTCGTATCTGACCAGTTGGGAAGTACTGACTTTACCAGTGCGGAATTCTCCATATTAAATCAAGCCCCATCAGCGAGACTTTCAATATCGGGACAGTCATTATCTGACGGAGACTCATTCCTACTACCTGAGATGTCGGAATGGACTCTTGATGCAACCCAATCTATGGATACATCAAATGATATCGACGGCCTAAGATGTGTATGGAAATTAAATTTCAAACCTCTCTTCGAGGGTTGTGAGAGAATTCTGCAATGGCCCTTAAGTGATTTAAATGAGACTCTTCTACTCACACTCGAGGTTATTGATGATAATGATGAGTTCTCTTCTATTACGGTAGAAATATCACGTTCTGGTGTTAGTAACGATTTACCTTTACCGTTAATCGTCCTATTGATATCATCTCTTTTCTTCATATCTTCACTAGTTTATTACAGGAGAAAGAATAATACTATGGACATACCAAAATGGAATGATTAGAAGTACATTAAACACCCCCCCATGAATAAGTAGGAGCATATCAGGTGACTTTCATGGCAGACATCGTATTTGGGAAAAGCGAGTACGTTGAACGTCAAGAGGTACTAATGGCTGAGCTCCCATCAAGCTCAGTGTTAATAATTCCCAATAATATCCATTCTGTAAGGTCTAACGATACTAAGTACCCATACAGGGCAAATTCGTACCTGATGTATCTCTCAGGCTGGGAGGAATCAGACTCCTTGCTAGTGATCAGTAATGTATCAGGGACATCAAAATCTACATTATTTGTTAAACCGAGGGATATCAAATCAGAGATTTGGGAAGGCAGAATAATTGGTGTCGAAGGAGCTATTGAAAACTGGCCCATAGATCATGCAAGGCCTACATCTGAATTTGAAGAATTCCTTAATGAAAATCTCGAGTTATGTTCCAACCTATTTCTCATCTCAGAAATTGATCAACAGATTGATGATATGGTCAGAAAGAAATGGAAGGGAGAAATATTAGACCCAAGATCCTTTATTGATCCTATGCGTTCAATCAAATCACAATCAGAGATCGAATTGATGAAGAGGGCAGCTACCATAGCTTCCGAAGCTCATGTTATTGCAATGTCTGTTTCTAAACCTGATATTGGTGAATGGGAGCTTCAGTCTGTTATAGAGAGCCACTTTACTATGAATAGATCTACTAATAGTTACAATCCAATAGTAGGGGGGGGAGATAACGCAACAATTCTACACTACAACTCCAATTCCAAACTTATCGAAGAAGGAAAATTAGTTCTGATTGATGCAGGATGCGAAGTACATGGATATGCCTCCGATATAACTCGAACATGGCCTGTATCGGGAAAGTTCAGCCAGTCACAGAGAGAAATATACGAATTGGTTCTGAAGGCCGAATTAGCAGCTATTGATGCTTGTCAGGTTGGATCTCCATGGGATTCAATGCATCATGCCGCATCTAGAGTTCTCGCGGCCGGACTAATTGAACTAGGTATCCTAGATTGCTCAATGGAAGATGCCCTTGGAAAAAAATTCGACGGCGAATATCGAAAATTTTTCATGCATGGAACTGGACATATGCTAGGTTTAGACGTGCATGATGTTGGAGGCGGTAGACAAGGAGGGGAACCTGGCCCTGTACTAAAATCGGGAATGGTTGTCACTATCGAGCCAGGATTATATTTTTCCTCTTGGAGGGAAGATATTTCTGTTCCTAAAAAATACTCGGGAATTGGCGTTAGAATAGAGGATGATATACTCATTACTGAAGATGGGCCAGTGGTACTTACAGACGGCTGCCCCAAGACAATCGATGAAATAGAATCAATCGTCGGGAGTGCTTTGTAAATGAATTGCAATGACATACTTAGTACACAGTTACTAGAAAATCCACCTAGAATTTCTGTGAGTGAGGCAATTGACATATATGAAAACGCCAATCTCAATGATTTGATGTATGTTGCCTCAATGGCTAGGAAAAGGATAGTTCCTGGCAACGAGGTAACCTACTTAGTGGACAGGAATATTAACTACACAAATGCCTGCACCATTAATTGCCAATTCTGTTCGTTTTATCGTCCACCTAATCATTCTGAAGCCTACACACAGTCATATGATGAAATTAGCAAGAGAGTATCTGAATTAGAGGATATTGGGGGCTCTAGGATTCTTATGCAGGGAGGAGTAAACCCCGACTTAGAACTAAATTGGTATATCGAGTTAATTTCAAGACTCCATGAGGAACATCCCAATATTGACTTGGACTGCTTCTCGCCAATAGAGATCGAAGGCATAGCAGAGATCTGCCAATTATCGACAAGAGAGGTATTACTATCACTCAGAAATGCTGGAATGCATGGGCTACCGGGCGGCGGTGCCGAAATGCTGGTAGATACCGTGAGACTAGATGTTTCTCCGAAAAAAGGAACTTCAAATAATTGGATCAGGGTTATGAGGGAGGCACAAGAACTTGGTCTGACTACATCGGCGACCAATGTTATTGGCTTCGGCGAGTCCGCATCTGACAGGGTAATGCATATGGATTTAATCAGGAATTTACAAGATGAAACCTCCTCTTCGTATGAGGGTTTCACATCATTTATTTCATGGCCTGTACAGTTACAGAATAATGTATTTGGATCGAGGAATAAAGGCTCAAATAGAACCGAACTAGGGGCCACATCTTCGGAGTATTTGAGACATGTAGCAGTATCAAGAATATTCTTTGATAATATCAAGCACATCCAAGCCTCTTGGCCGACAATGGGTATGCAGGTCGCACAATTAGCCCTTTCTGCTGGTGCGGATGATGCCGGTTCTACAATGATGGAAGAGAATGTAGTCTCTGCTTCGGGAACTAACAAAACAATGGCTACCGAGATGGAGTTACAAAAAATAATCTTCAGATCTGGTTTCAAACCAAGAAAAAGAGATTCTGACTATAACCTATTGAAAACTACTACATTAGTGCAATCGGATGTCTACGCTAACCCTCCAATGCAGATATAGTTATGATTCACTACGTCCGCTTCTAACTGGGAGCTCTTCGAATCCAGGTGCATCTTCTGAATCCATGGTCAGTGGCATAACCCACTTCATCCTCGTACCATTATGCCTTGTTGCTTCTATGACTAACTCCCAATGAACAGCAATCATAGCAGAATAAATTGTTCCAGGCCATTTTTTCATTGGTCTATCTAAAGCTACTGGTAGATTGTCCATCGGAGCCCAACTTCCGGAATCTTGTACTCTCATGGGCTCTAAAAGAAGTAATCTTCCTCTTCCAACAGACATGGGGACCGACTCTCCAACACCAGTTCCATGCTCGTCTGCTGTTGAAATTCTTCTTTCCGGTAGTTCCGTAGACATGCCTGGTGCAGGTTGTCCATGCTTTTCCCTACCTATCGCCTCTAGTATTGTCTCCCTTTCCGGAACAGCAATACCAACTTGGATCCTTGCTCTTTTAGCCGTAGTTCCTTCGGTAAGTGAAAATTTCTCTATTGCAATACCTCCCTTAGAATCATAGATAATTTCTACTTCTGGATCATCTAAAGGATTCGAAATATAATCATTCTGCCTTCGGATATCCATTATATTGGCCACAACTCTGATTATTATTGGAATGATGAATACTGGAAAGGAGATTAGGATCATCAGGGGATAATCTAACGGTCCTATACTCACAGGAGAGAAAATAAAATCTGGGACCAATTCCAAATTTATTATAGCAGGCTCTAAGGCATGTATCAGTAATGCAAAAATAAGAACTATTACGCCAGGAACAATCGTCTTTCTGGCATACCCGTGCATTGGATCAGGCTCGATATACCACCCATCTCTAGTCCTTGATAGGAAAGGTAGTATTTTGGATGTAACTTCCTTCTTAATAACTGGAAAAGAGTCTTCACCAATTCTCTCTTCCCTCCATTCCAAAACCCAAGAATTATCGTTTCCTATGCGAAATTGTGGCGGTGGTGGCGTTTCAGACTCTAAAATTACCTCTACCAAGGGAATCTCACGAGGATCACTATTTTCATGATCGAAGGGAGGATATCTGACTCTTTGTACTGATCTATACATGTTAACTCCATATCACTGCAGATGCCGCTTTAGAAGCTAGAGACCTGAATTCGGGAACCTCTTTGAGTAATCTTAGCCCTAATGGGATAGGATTGTCTATCTCTCCCGATTGATTTATTATTTCTGTTACCTCTGGTCTTGACCAGACTCTGAATACTTCGTCTAATTCATCGTCCGTTACTTGTGTAAGAAATGCGTCCCTAAGTGCCCTAGCTCTCTTCAGCTTCCTTCTTAGAGGTTCTATGGATTTACACAGGCGCCTCATTTTTTGTTCAGAAAGGTCACCCGACAACATATATTCGGATAGTTTAGGAACTAGGACATCAACCTGATCAAAACCAGTCCCTATCCCGCCTCCTGTTGTCGGTTTGCAAGCACCCGAGGCATCACCGAACAATGCTACTCTTTCCTTCATTGGGAACCTAAGTAAGCCACTAGGGACCGGTCCTCCGAACCTCCCTATAATTTTACATCCTGTAAATCGATCTTTCCATACGGAATGGTTCATCAAATAATCAACCATCATCTCACAAGACTTTCCTGACAGCATATCCGATCTACTCCACATGCCAATTCTAGTAGTATCCCCAGAAGGTATGGCCCAAGCAAAGAAACCGGGAGCTATGTCTTCCCCTGTGAACATATCTAGCTTCCCCTCTTCTCCTTCGTATCCTGTAACTTCTAACTGATACCCAATCATCATTTCTTTTGGTCTCCCCATTTTCATCTCTCTTCTAACCCAAGAATGAGCACCATCACAACCACAAATCAATGAGCATCTTACAATATTTTCAGAATCTGAGTTTGTTATCGTGACTTCTGCATAATCATCTTGTATGGAGATATCACTAGGTCTCGAGCCAAGTACGATCTCAGCCCCATTATTGACTGCAAGTCTTACAACTCCCTCGTCAAATTTCTTTCTACATACGGACCACGTTCGAATCCTTTCAGGTGATCCAATATCAACAGTTATTCCGGATGGACTATTGATTCTAGCTCCCCAGATTGGAGATAGAATCGTATCTTCCATGGGCACTCTTTGCATTGCACCAGGATTTACCAATCCGGCACACTGGAAAGGCCTCCCTATCTCAGAATGCTCTTCTACAATCAATACTGAATGACCCAAACCGACAAGCTTCCAACCGAGATATCCCCCAATTGGTCCAGCGCCAATTATGACCACGTCATAGAATTCCATAGAAGGACTTCTTGCAGTGTTCAATTAATCACCCTTCTTTTTTCCACCCTTTTTTCTAATTGATTTTAGTTTGTTGATTATTGTGCTAGCATCAGATTTCGATATATCGGACTCTTCTGCCAATTCTGCCAAGGCTAGAACATCACGCATCGCAATACCTGTCTTCTCTGCAAGATTCCTGATCAGTTCCTTCTGAGCATCCGAAGCTGGTAATCCCTCATTGGCCTCTTTGACCAATCCAATCAAGGTACTTGCCGTACCGTTCCTCCCCCCAGTAAGGTCAGAGAAGTCTTTCGCGTCAACCAAGTTCAGAGCATATTCTTCTTCCATCGTTGATTTTTCTATCAAAGAAATTAGATAGCTCAGTTGCTTCTCAGATGCTTTGGGGCCACCGTTTTCACCTTCTAGACTTATCAGTTTCTCGATTAATTCACTGGCCTCCTTTCCTGATATTTCTGATATTTCTCGACCTCCTAAAATCTCTTTTCTAACTTCTTCGGATAGATGAGAAATTCTATTATCAATTGCCCACAACTGTTTTGGAGTTGGCTTGCTTCTCCTTATTTCAAGAGCATTACTATGAGCTTGTTTAAATGATTTTGAGAAATTAAGCCACATTTCGGCCCCAGTGCTTCCCCCTTCCTCGACCATGTCCAGCCTCCTTTCCATATCAGCTGTGAAATCGGAAGAAAATAGCTCTATTTCTGAATCTTGATTATTGTAAATTGGAGCGACCTCTGTCCAGAGCAACGACCCGTTGTCCGTCGGAGAAAGGGATCCGTTATCGTTAGATACGTATTTTCTATCCGATAGTTTCAGTACCGTACTGACGTATGTCGACGGTCTTCCAATGCCCGCTAACTTCATTTTTTTGACTAGCGAACTCTCGGTATATCTTCTCGGGGGCTTTGTTTCATCAATAGTCATCTTTGGGTTATCTTCTATCTTATCTAGATTCCATGGTGAATCAATTGAGAGCCCGTAATTAGGCTCTTCAACTCTAGCTGTAGGGAGGAAATCAGAAGATGCGGCCTCCCATCCTGGATGAACTCTCCATGAAGCTGTTCCAGAAATTTCCAGATCAACACCCTCAACGGTGGCCGAAATCTCCCTTCTTTCTCTAATTGACTCTGACATTTGACTCGAAATGAATCTGCTTCTTATTAGTGAATATAGTTTAATTCCATCGGACTCTGTATTTTCAGGTGCTTCCAATGTTGGATTTGTAGGCCTTATCGCTTCGTGAGCATCTTGTACGTTCTTCGCACTCTTTTTTGCATCGGAACCAAGTGCCCCGGGCCCTAGGTGATCTTCTCCATACTTTTCAAGAATAATCTTCTTGGCGACATCTCTTGCACTGGATGTTGTTCTAGTAGAATCTGTTCTGATATAGGTGATAAAACCGTTATTGTATAGCTCTGAAGCAATCTTACTGGTCTTTGACATGGACCAGCCCAGTGAGCTACTAGAAGACTGTAGTAATGTATCAGTAGTAAATGGAGGGGGAGGCTTGCGATTGGTCTTACCAGGTTTTATTGAGCTGACAGTGATCATCCCTGACGCACTCAAACAATCATATGCCTTTGTAGCTAAATCCGCATCGAATGTCCTATCAGAAAAGAACTTCCCTGTATCGTCTCTCCATGCCTCATCATCGGAGCTCTTATGAAATCTAAACTTAAACGTATATCCATCACTTGATGCTTGAACGCTGTGGTATTTTATTGGGACATGGGCATCCCTCTCAATTTCCCTATCTACGATATATCCCAAAGTGGGGGTCTGAACTCTGCCCATCGATCTAAGATTCCAGCTTTTGGCGAATTTTGAACATCTGAATCCCACGAGTCTATCCATGAACCTCCTGACCTTAGCCGCATCAACAAGACCCGCGTCTATCTCTCTATGATTATCTATTGCGTGTTCCACAGCATTTTTTGTTATTTCATTGAATGCTACTCTTGTAACAAATGGGAACTCTGAAAAAATATGCATTAATCTCCATGCTATGAATTCCCCTTCCCTATCTGGATCTGTGGCTATATACACCTCAGTGACATTCTTACTACGTGCTTTATTCAGAATTTTCCCTATTACTTTCTCAGCTCTATCGGTCCATTCCCAGGGGGGTTCGGGAAGCTTGTCTTTCTCTGAGGCCCACATTGCTTTACTGCCTTGTTTTCCAGATCTGGGAAGATCTTGGACGTGTCCGAAGCATGCTTCAACTATCCACCCTCTGCCAAGATACTTCTTGACTGTCTTACCCTTAGCTCCAGACTCAAGAATCATCAACTTCATTATTGCACCATCCCTATGCCTGCGACACTATATCATAAACGCTGAATATTCCCCGTATAAACATGAGTAGAGTCAGAGCAGTACAACGCGCGCGCACGCGTACACACGCGAGACGTTCAATATTGACGTGCTAGATGTTCATCCCATGGTGTTTCTGAACCCGGACCCCCGCATCCTACGCATCCCGGGTAACCGGCAGTTACTAGATTAATGATCATCGAATAGAAATCACTCCAATAATCCTCTAGATCAATGCCCTCAGTTTTAACCCAACAATGACTAATGTCGGGCTCTCTTTGTCCAATGGTGAAATTATTTTCATCGGGTGAAAAAAATATGATATCCTGATTTGTAGAAACCTCAATCTTTGCAGACTCAATCTTGGAAGGTAGTATATCAGTAATATGGATCAACATATTTTCTGCTTCATGTCTTCTTTCCATTGGTACGTATAGTGTCCCTCCTTCGCATCTCAAAAGCCTCCTTGCGGCTTCCCTAGTTGAGTCCACATAACTGCCCATGCTAGGCCGAGTAACACGGAACTATTGAATGGTACTTTGTAGCCCGGTAGATATGGGTCTGGGATGGAGGCTATTTGCAAGACCGGTAATTTCGAGACTCGACTCTGAAAAATCTCATGATTTAGCATTATCGACATTATCTAGATTTGATAGATCTCAGTACGGTAAATCATTATTGAGTAGGATGTTCAAGTCACCCGAACTACCAATCCACGCCCTTGGGAGACTATTCCATCACCCACTAGGCCTCGCCGCAGGAATGGATAAAGGGGCCAAGGCCCTTTCTGCTTGGCCGGCTCTTGGATTCTCATGGATTGAATACGGAGGAATCACTAGATATCCCCAAGATGGGAATCCTAAACCAAGAATGTTTAGAGCGAATTCTGAAAGAGCATTGGTGAATAGTATGGGTTTCAACAATCCCGGGGCGTCCTCCGTCAGGGACTCATTGATTTCCAGAAGATCATCTGGTAACTGGCCAAATGTACCTGTAGCGGCCAATATTGGAAGATCTAAAAAGGTCGACAATGAACAAGCTCCAGCCGATTATGCTTCGACATTGGAAACCCTTTGGAACCATGCAGATATGTTTGTTCTAAATGTCTCTTCGCCGAATACTCCAGGTTTGAGGGATTTGCAACATGAGTCATTCCTCAACGATGTGTTGAAGCATTGTATCTCGGTAAGAAAAAAGTATGATTCACAGAAGCCAATTTTACTGAAATTATCCCCTGATAGTTCCGATGAACAAATATCTCAAATGGCCGATTCGGCCATTTCTTCTGGACTCGATGGAATTGTTGCAACTAATACTACAATTTCTCGTCCTGAGCCTAATAATACCCAGTCTAGAATTGCCTTTTCACAAAACGGGGGAGTCTCAGGACGTCCCTTGCACCAAAGATCATTAGAGGTAATTTCAAATCTGTATGAGTATACTAATGGTGACGTCGCCATAGTTGGAGTTGGCGGTATAGACTCTACTGAAAGCGCATGGAAATCCATCACATCAGGAGCTAGCCTTATCCAGTTGTATTCGGGACTTGTCTTCAATGGACCAGGCGTCACCTCAAAAATCGTACGTGGACTAAAAAATAGAGTATCTGAAAATGGATTTAGTGGGATTACAGAGGCAGTTGGTTACAAGCATAGCTGATTCCATGTTAGAAACTGTCATGAAGTATGTCACAGAGGCGACTACATGGGCATGACTCGTAGTAACCGACTCTTGGCCGTGGGTGGCTCAATACTCGTGTTGGTAGTGTTGATGCTTGCTACTGTTGATCCAGAGACCCAATATTATGTGGATGAGGTAATGGAAGATCCTGAACAATTCTCCGGTGAAGTTCATGTCAGGGGAGAAATCGCTAACAACACCATAGATTCCACGAATTATACCTTTTTTCTAGTTGGCATGTATCACCAGCTATTCGTGGACTTCTCTGGAACTGCGGTTCCAGACGGATTTAATGAAGGCAAGACCATTGCAGTAAAGGGCACCTTGTATGAAGAGTCGGGAAATTGGATTCTTGAAGCCAAGGAAATACAAACAGGATGCCCTTCCAAGTATGAATCAGTAGAATAATGCTCCCGATTCTTTCAAAGGGTAACTCTCACGCGCTAGTATGGGCTAGGGGGGGTGTTGACG
>DALI01000050.1:0-692 GCA_002496725.1 Euryarchaeota archaeon UBA181
AATACAGGAGGTATGGGGGCATATGCACCAGCTCCAGTAGTCACCCCCTCTGTCCACGCAAGAGTAATCGAAGAGATAATCGAGCCCATGCACCATTATCTCAGGAATCAAAAAGTCCCTTACAGAGGAGTCCTATATGTTGGACTAATGATCGACTCAAATGGGGCCCCCAGAGTAGTGGAGTATAATGTGAGATTCGGCGATCCGGAAACCCAAGTCACAATTCCCCTAATAGAGGGGGATCTGGGCGAGATACTTTTGGCTACCGCAGAAGGAAATATAGCTAGTATTTCTCCTTCTTTCTCAGGGCTTACTTCCGCTACGGTAGTCCTTGCTTCGGAGGGGTATCCAGAGTCATCCAAAACAGGGAGGGAGATACTCGGTGCCGACTCAAGGATAAATGAGGGTATGGCCAAGGGATATGTTCACTTTGCCGGCACATCGCTTGAAGGGGACAAATTAGTTTCATGCGGAGGGAGGGTCTTAGCGGCCACAGGTATTGCTCCGGATTTGTCCCAGGCATTGGGCGTTGCATACCAAATTATTGACTCAATTTACCTTGAAGGTTCTCATCACAGAACCGATATAGGGCACAACGCATTACCTCCTGATGAGTAACTTTTTGCTATTATGAGCTTCTTCACTCCCTGAGAACGGTTATAACAGAATGTAAAATCGCGACGTCGCTAGCC
>DALI01000050.1:1038-8120 GCA_002496725.1 Euryarchaeota archaeon UBA181
GGTGAAACCAATGAACGTAAGAGATGATGCGAAAGCAGATGGGAACTCCATTAGGGAACTCATGCCAGTTTCGGCCATATTGGTCGCTTTAGTGGCACTTTTCCTAGGAACTCAAGCTTTAGCAAATGGAACAATGGAGAATGACGGGTACCTGCGAATCCTGACCCTCCCACTAACGGCCGCTCTGGCGGCCTGTGTTGGCAGGGTCCTTGCTGTTACAGAACTCGGATTACCAAGCCGTTTCAAAATAGCACTCTCTTCACTATTTTTTGTGACCGTTTCCGCTATCCCCGAATTTGCCCCCGAAGTCATTGAAATCGAAAGCTTGGTTTCATTCACCTTCGCGATTGTAGGGATCTGTTCATTGTTGTTAGTTAACTCTAACAGAAGGGAGGAAGCTAACCTCTTTCTAGTAACGGTCATTGGATTTTACTTATCAGTATCCTTGGCCGCAACTACAGAATTCGGAACAGGGTCTTGGGCGGGTACCGATGCTGAGATGATAGATGCCATTAGATCAGCCGCCGCTTCATTACTATTCGCATTCTGGGCATCTTCAATATCTCTGGGACTCATAATGACGGTGGCAATGAGGGGAACTCTGGATAAGCCAGGCAAAGGTAGCTTGTTCTCCACTATCCCTTCATTCGATACTACAAACTCCTCCTCCAGGTATACAATGTCAGTTCTTGGACTGATATTAGCGATTCAGTTAATTCCTCTAGTTTGGCTTTGTTCGATTACAGGCGACACCATCGTGGTAGATGGCGAAGCTATCTCAAATGCCTTACTGAAGTACTCCGGACATGAATATCTAGGTTCTGTATGGGCTCTCATGACGTCCCTTGTGATTTTCTGCTGGGCTTTCTGTAGGTCCGAGAGATGGCAAGTAATAGCCGCTCTAATAGCCGTGAACTGGATTCTCTATTCCGCGGCTAGACTCGTCGAGATAGGTAATCCACTTGGGATCGACATCCTTCCAGCAGGTTCAGGAGACAGTACATCCGCCGCTGCTTGGTTCTTCCTGATTTTCTGGTCCAACGTAGCAGCGTACATTCTGTCGGTTAGAGGCTACTTCGGAGACACCGCCCCTCTCAGGGAACATAGTGCACTCAGAGTTTGGTGGAATACTAATTACTATGGGATAATGATAGCCATGGCATTATTTGTTTCTCTGGCAATAAGGGCAGGTTGGAACGTTCTTCCAGCCATGAACGCATCTGGTACGCAACTATGGGATATGACAGGGGGCTCCGATCCTTGGTACATGAAGAGGGTAATCGACTATGTCGTTGCCGAAAGAAGTCACTTCATCTTTGATTCAGACAGATCATATCCAATGGGCGTAATTAATCCAAGGCCTCCTCTATTCTCGTGGTCTCTGGCACTAGGCGGAATAGGCCTCAATTGGCTCACAGACTCATCAGGTGATCAGATGGTATGGTGGAGCGTATCTGCAATGCCAGCTGTATATGGTGCCCTGATAGTACTCCCTCTTGCCGGAATAGCCCGTAGGGTACACAGCAATCTTGCTGGTGTCATAACTGCATGGCTAATCGCTCTAATGCCCGGTCATATCGGACACTCCACTTTCGCTCTGGCCGATCACGACTCCTTTGCATTACTGTTCATATCAATGGCCTTCTACTTCTGGGTTCGAGCAGTTGAGGAGATTCGGGATGAAAGGCTATTCAACGAGACAAGCATGAATCCTCTCTATCTAATCGCAGGAATCAGGGAGATGTGGCTAAGAAGTCCAATGGTGATGTCATGTGCTACGCTCTCTGGAATATCCTTTGCTACTGTGGCTCTGGGGTGGAAAGGCTTCGTATATGGGCCGGGTATCCTCTTCCTAGCGTTTTCAACTCAAGCAGTTTTGAATCTATTCAGGAACAGGGACAGTCTCCCTATTACTGCCGCCGCCTTGCAGATGTTGTTCACTGCATTCTTGATCCCCCTGCCATTCTACATCTGGCCAGGACTCGATCTTCTTTTCGATCCCAGTGGATTCCAACCTATGTTCTACATCATAGGGTTCACTATCGCCCTCGGATGGGTAACCTGTTCTTTCAGGGATAAGCCGTGGCTCCTTGTCATAGCAAGTGGAACAGCCCTATTCGGAGCAATCCTACTCACTCTTGCCATACTTCAAGCAATGGAATATTACAATGGATGGGATGTACTATTCACTGGTGGATTCTACTTCTCTAAGAATAAGATATTTGGGACAATCGGTGAGGCGCAGGCCCCCAGCAGAGGAGTCTTATTCGCTTCTTATGGCCCAATAGTTTCAATCATAGCTATTTCCTGTGCTGTGTATCTGATATGGAGGGGTGCAAGAAGGAATAGGCAGAGCGACCTCTTGCTCGGCTCTTGGACCATAGTTGCGGCCTATATGGCTTGGAGTGCAGGGAGATTCATCTTCAATGCTACACCTGCAATGGCTGTTGTCGGTGGTCTCGGAATTGCAATGCTCTGGAACTCCGCTAATCCAGTAGATTACCTCAAGGAGTACCGGAGATCTGGAATCGGAAATCCTTCAGCAAGGAGAAGGTCAACTTTCACTGCCTCTAGGAGGCACCCCGGAATTCCTGCATTGATACTGGTTTTCCTCTTAGTGGCAAGTCAGCATGCCACATATGGGATAGATTCTGGAATCCCTCGTGGCGAAGAGGCCGCGACAGATGTCGACCAGACTATTTACGAAATAGCACCTGACTTCCTCCGTTGGTCTATAGGAGATTTCTCAATCCTTGATGATGAGGAGTATGATCCTGAATCGGGCATGCTTCGATATATGGGGACCTTTGGACCCGGTTTCAACGGAGCCGATTGGAATACTGCATATCAGTGGCTATCTGAGCAGGATTCAGATGTTGGCTTCAGTCAGAGGCCGGCCTTTGTTTCTTGGTGGGACTACGGTTTCCAAGCTCTCTCCCAAGGCCAGCATCCAACGGTTGCAGACAATTTCCAGTCTGGAATACCCCATAGTGGCGCAATGTTGCTGTCTCAAGGTCAGGACGATACTCTGGCCATGTTCATTACTACCCTGACTCAAGGGGACATGCGTTCTAATTCAGGTGTGATGACTACAGACTTCGTTTCTATTCTTGAACCGTACATGAGTGAAGATCAGATTTCAGAGTTTCAGACTATCATGTCCATAGGCGTGGGGGATTCTGATGTCGTTATGCATCGATCCATGCAAGTTGTGGCCAATGACGGGGCAGTAGACCTTCTCAGGGGCTATCAACTAGATGAAAACGGAATACCTTCATTGAATGAGACATGGATGGTATACTTCGATGGTTCTCCCTACAGTGAGGGATCAAATGAATCAACTGCCAAATCAGCCTACGATGTAGCAAGAGGGAGAGATGGGGCATATGTCGAGGAGACCACTCATTACATGATTGGAAATTATAGGTATACCAAAGATCTAATCGATGACTTTGATGATGTTTCCACTGGCCTCCATAGGCAGAATTCGAAGTTGGGCATGGCTAGGGCATTCCTTGTTGAGGCCTTTGAAATGCACGAAATGGTAGATCTCTACCATCAAATAACAACTGAGGTCTTCTATGATGTTCAGGACTATGAAGGTGGCCTAGGGGAGACTACAGAGCGTAATAATGACATTAGGTACTTCGCAGTGGATAATAGATTGTACCCACTAGGGGGGTCATATTATGCCGATTATAATTACCACAGAGGTCAGACAACTGGAATTTTCCATGCCCCTACTGGATTATCTGGCCTTGATCTGGATGACTATATTTCCACCATGTATCAAACTCAGAGAGGAGTCGATGGTACAATAGTTCTCAGAACCGCTGACGAGTACGAACAAGAGTACCTGAATGACATTGTCAGGCAACAATCTGGAGCCGCAGCGGATTCCAGTGAGATGATACAGATGGTTGACATAGATTACAATCACCAGGCCGCGTTCTTTGAGACAATGGTGGCCAGGACATACGTCGGATATGGATCGTCATCTCTGGGATTGCCCGGAGATGCAGCTCAACCTGCTCCTCATTTCTACATGTATGGTACGCCCGGTTCCTACATGGAACCAGGAATTCCTCTTCCTGGGGCAATGATGAATCACATGGTTCTGGCAAATTGGTATGAGCTTCCATGTGAAGCAGATGAAGCAGGGGACAAAATTGATGAGAATTGTGTCGAACCTTCAATAGGTTCAGCAAATACCCAGGTAAAGATTCTGAAGTACTACAGCGGTGCAACTCTTTCTGGGACCATCGAGCTTGAAGGAATCGGACCGGTCCCAAATGCAAGACTTCTGATCGAGAGGGACGCATTCAGTGGAGAGGAAGTCCCGGATGAAGAAGGATTTGTCACAGATAGGGATAGCAGGACATATTGGATACCTATTGGAACCGCAGATGCAGATGAGAATGGGATGTTTGAGTTCATTGTTCCCGCTGGAAAAATCAAGGTCACGGCATTCTTCGGAGAGCCAGATCTAGAATCAGCTCGTTCATCAATGATGACTGGCACATACAGTATGACAGAGATTCTCAATGAGATAAATTTGGAATCCAGGGACATAAACCCAGTCTCAGGAATTCTTGGCAATGTCTCCGGTGCAACTTGGTTGACTGAGCAGATTATCAATATCTCAGGCTCTGACGGGCATTCAAATGGAGAATCTGTAGTTGACATATCACTATCGGTTGAGCCTAGTCAGGCAATTGGCCAGCTTGTCTGGTCGTCTACAGATGATTACAATGGCAATGCGATAGTCGGCTCATCAGTGGAACTAGTCCCGAAGTGGGAAGAGATAGTGACCCTGCCTTACACGGCCACAACCTCTAATGGCACAGTTACGGGAGAAAATCTAGCATTCAATGGAATTGGCGAGGTTTCATTCTCTGGGGCAGGTCTAGTACAATCGACGTCAATCTCAACAATCACGGACTTCACTGGAAACTTCACACAGGAAATCAAGCATAATCACACCCTGGTGGGAGAAGGTGTATTCGATGGTCGCGGAACTCTCAGTGGCGCAATTGACTTCCAGTCAGATCAAGAAACTCAGATTCTTGACTGTGGAGAAAACGATACCATGCCAGATAACGAATCATACTGTGAGCTTTCAGCGGGAGACTTCTTGATTGAGGGTATTGTAAATGCTAGTGGTAGGTTCACATCCAACGGCTCTACTGAGTTTACTCAGAGACTGAGTCACGCTTCATTAGTCGCATCTGGTATCTTTGAGGTAGACACCTCTGAGGATTTGGAGCATTATGGTACAATTAATGGAACCGGTTTGTTTTCCGGAGATGGAACGTTTAGCGGTCCAATGGTTCAGGCTGGAACTTTCCATGTGATGGATATGATTCCCGGAACTTACTCAATTACGGCAGTTCTCAATGATGGAACACGTGTACAATTGGATGACGACTTCATAGTTACTGCAAGTGCCACAACGCAGATACAGAAAATCGACATAGCTGGTAGCGTCATCAGTGGTAAGCTGATTTCTGATTCAGGCGTGGTCTTGGACAGTTATGCCGCATTACTTGATGAATCTTCAGAATTCTCAGATGCTACACAAGATTGCTCGGTAACGGGCCACGTTCCATGCAGAATGTACCCTGACTTAGTAGGGGATTATGGATTTGGACCCCTCCCTCCAGGGAACTATTCAGTATTGGTAGATCTAGATGAAGACGGATTCTATGAAGAATCAGAGGATTACGTCTTTGACTTAGATGCGTTCTCCAATGTGATCGTTCCATCTCCGATACCTCAGAAGTTTGACTTACATTTCGAAATGATGAATGATGGGGCCATAGTGCCCGATCTCGAAATCACTATCTCTCCGAAGGATGGGGTTTTGGACCCAGTTAGTGCCCAGTACTCTTCTGAGGATGAAGCATATCACGTGGAATTATCACCTGGTGAATGGGTCCTAGATTACGCCTTATCGAACACCGAGCAAGTATGGGAAGAATTTGAAATTTATTCGGATTTGAACTCGCAATTCGAATTTGTTACCAGTGTCGAGGTTTCTGGAATCGTCTATTATGAGGAGAACACTTCAGCGATATTCAATCCTGATGAGAATAAGACGATTAGTTCTGATACTATTATTAATTTCTACTGGGATGGTTTCTCAACATCCGCTATGACAAATGAGTCAGGAGAATTCACTGTATTCCTTCCAGAGGGGGCAGAAGTCGATGCAACAGTTGAGGGATCAGTTGCAGGATTGGTTAATGGTACAAAATTCACAGTCATTGAGGGAATGGAAGACGTGCTTATGGTTGCAACTCCTGGAACTGATGTTTTCGGCCTTGTCAGTATCCTGCGCGCAAATAACTTCTACACCACAGAATTGGTAGGCTGGGAGCAATTGACTGTAACTGCTCAGAATGACAATTATGATGTCACGTGGAGAAAGACAGTTGATAGCCTCGGAAAGTTCCAGATGGTCCTTCCCAATGGCGATTGGACTTTCGACATCGTTGATTCAGATATTGATGTGTCTCCCGTGACTAAGTCCATTGATTCTGATAACTTTTCAGTAGAGATGATACTTTCCCCTCCAAACGGCACTCTCTCCTTGGAGATGTTCATGGACAACTCAGGTGATTTGAATTCATCGAATGGCACTCATGTATCTTATGACTTTGAGATAGTCTCGACACTTCAAGCAGGAATGGGCAAGAACGTAACTTACGATGGCAGTGAGTGGGTCAGCGAGGGATTAGCTGAGGTTTCTCTAGAGCCGGGATCGTACAACGTCATTGTCACTATTTCAGATGCCACTGATGGAGATTTGTTTGGCACGATGCTGTCAACTGAAATCCTGCCATTCGATATTTCCCTACAGGGTGATATCGTAGAGCGATCCGCTGTTTTCCTCCCAGAATGGAGAGTGCAGATCACGCTTGCTAATCAGTTTGGGGGCATGCTGTCAAACGAGGAGTTCAGACTGACCAACTCTGAAACTGGTTGGACACAGACACAGTCGACCGATGATGCAGGAATTTGGGTAGATCACCTCTCTCAAGGCGAGTGGATTCTGATAATCGACTCTCTCGAGAACTCAG
>DALI01000032.1:0-15906 GCA_002496725.1 Euryarchaeota archaeon UBA181
AGGCATTTCAAGATACTGGCGAATCCGATCTAGCATCAAGCATCACTTCAGGCTTGGACTTCATTGAAACTAGAGCCAAGATTGCGACAAAAAACCCGTTGCATATAATTATCTGACCCCATCCGATTACTAGTGTTATATTTTCTACGAAAGACAAGTCAATCACTTCAACGTCTTGGCTGTTCATAGTAAAATCCGGTATAAGTCCAATTCTCATAAACATCCAAAAAAGTCCTGCGCCACCTATGGCATTAATCGCTATCCAAGATCCTACCAGCTTAATCCCGAGATCCCTGTCACCTCTCCAAAGAACCAGAGTACTGAAGAGTCCAACAATTACTAGAATCCCACTGTGCACTCCCTGTATTTCCATAAGCCCCCCCATCTCATCATAGTACTCAACTACCTCATTCCAGAATACTTCATTTTCCGACCATTCGGCTTTCTCCTCCTCAGAACCATCCACTGGATAAGGTTCAACTTCCTCATAATCAACTGGTAACAGCCTATCAATAATAATGGGCGATGCAATTGCAGAAATTGTTCCTAGAACCATGAAAAGCGTGATTATTCCCATGAAAATAGCTAGGCCCTTGAGCCACCAGGGCGAGGGCTCAGAAATAGGAGAGTAAGCAGATTCCACTCTCATAGCCCTTCGTGTGATATCTTGCTAATTATGATGTCCATTTGAAAAATTACTTCAGGAGGTGTGACAGAATCGTTCAAGTATAGAGGTCATACGCCATCCCTAATGGCACAAGACGAGTTACGACAGGCACTAACCTTCGATGACGTACTTCTAATGCCAGCCGAGTCAGCCGTTCTTCCTGCAGAAGTAGATATATCTGCCAGTCTCACCAGTAAGATAGGCCTCAAAATTCCCATAATGTCTGCGGCTATGGACACCGTAACAGAGAGTGCGATGGCTATAGCGATGGCTCAAGCAGGAGGTCTAGGCGTGATTCACAGGAACATGAGTGTGGAAGAGCAAGCTGAGGAAGTATCCAGGGTCAAGAGATTCGAATCAGGATTGGTGCTCAACCCAATAACCGTCTCACCAGATATGACCATTGGCGAACTCAGGGAGATGAAGTCGAGATACGGTTTCTCAGGTTTTCCTGTCGTGGACGACGGTGGAAGACTCGCAGGTATAATCACCAACAGAGACATCAGGTTCGTTGAGGACGAGTCAACAAAGGTTTCCGATATGATGACGAACGAGATAGTGACTGTCAATCAGGATTACAATCCTAAGGAGGCCCAGAGACTCCTACAGCAACACCGCATAGAGAAATTGGTGGTAGTGGATGGTGAGGGAAACTGTGCTGGGATGATAACCGTCAGAGATATACAGAGGACTAGAGATCATCCAGTCTCGTGCAAGGATGAGCAGGGCAGGCTCAGGGTGGCCGCCGCTACTGGAACCGGCGAAGGGGGAATCACTAGGGCATTGGCCCTATTGCAAGCAGGAGTTGATGCAATAGTAATTGATACAGCCCATGGACATTCTCATGGCGTCATTGATACCGTTGCAAAGTTAAGGGAGATGTCTCCCGATTCGACCATCATAGCTGGAAATATCGCTACAGGTGCTGCTGCAGAGATGCTGATTGATGCCGGAGCAGATGCTGTAAAGGTCGGAATAGGCCCCGGCTCAATCTGCACGACCAGAATAGTCTCGGGTGTCGGCGTTCCCCAACTAACTGCCGTTCAGAGCGTCGTGAAAGTATGCAAGTCAAGAGGCATACCAGTAATCGCAGATGGCGGAATAAAGTACAGTGGGGATATCGCCAAGGCAATTGCGGCTGGGGCAGATTGTGTGATGATCGGCTCTCTTCTGGCAGGAACAGATGAGTCTCCAGGAGAGACAATTCTCTATCAAGGCAGATCATACAAGGTCTACAGGGGAATGGGTTCAGTGGGTGCGATGAGCAAGGGGGCACATGATAGGTACTTTCAGTCAGAGCAAGGTGACACGAGGAAGTACGTCCCTGAGGGAATCGAGGGGAGAGTACCTGCGAGAGGACCTGTAGAGAATGTCATTCACCAGCTCGTCGGAGGTCTGAGATCTTCCATGGGCTATACAGGAAATGGAAGCATAAAGGAGATGAAAGAAGGTTGCGAATTCGTAAGGATAACCAATGCTGGACTCTCGGAGAGCCACGTGCATGATGTTGAGATAACTCGTGAAGCACCAAATTACAGGAGATGATTCTCTGGAGTCTATCGTTCTTGGAGGGGGATGCTTCTGGTGTGTCGAAGGCGCAATGAAGGGTTTGAAAGGGGTTTCACAAGTCATTCCAGGATACTCTGGTGGACATTTGGAAAACCCTACTTATGAGCAGGTCTGTAGGAAAGGAACAGGTCATGCTGAGGTCGTCAAGGTCAGCTTCGATCCAGCGGTATTAGACCGGATTTCCCTTCTCGAGGTATTCTTCACATGCCATGACCCAACTCAACTCAATCGTCAGGGAAATGACATAGGTCCACATTACAGAAGTGCAATCTTCTATTCATCAGAAGGTCAGAGGGAGGACTCACTTTCGGTTATCAGAGATTTGAGTGACGCTTTTACAGGTGAAATTGTAACCGAGGTCTCCCCCCTCAAGGATTTCTACTCTGCAGAGAATTACCATCATGACTACTTCAAGAACAATCCCACAAATCCATATTGTATGATGGTGGTAGCTCCGAAAATAGCTAAGACTAGAGCCAAGCACGCTCATCTGTATGAGTGACGCCGCACTCGCTCCCGAACCATGGACAGTCCATCTACTCGGACTGATAAGCCCTATTCTCGCTATTAGTGGAAATCTAATGGGTGGATTCTACACCTTAGCTGGTGTTCTCTTCATATGGGTCGTCAGTCCCATTCTGGACATTCTATTTGGAGAGTCGAAGGATCCTAGGCCTCCACGTGAGTCTGGTACGCCCTTCGAGACCCTACTTTGGGTTCACGGCACTCTACACTTCGTCATGCTAGCCTCGTTTGTTTATTTCGCCTCTGGGGAAGGTATTACAAAATGGCTCTTAGCAGCCTCCCTATCCACTGGATTGGTAGCCGCAGCCTCAGCAATTGTAACTGCTCATGAACTTGGTCACAAGAGGCCTAGGAGCCCCGGATGGAGACTTGCTCGAGCACTCCTATTCAGCATAAATTATACTCACTTCACGACGGAGCACAATCATAACCACCACAAGAACGTAGCTACTGATAAAGATCCAGCTAGTGCTACGTACGAACAGGGAATCTGGTCTTTCTGGCTTACGACCATCCCTGGACAATTTCTGTCATCGGTGAGTGTCCACAACAGAAAGGGCAGAACAGGGCTCAAAAATCCCTCATGGAGAGGATTATTTCTACAGTTACTAGCTATTGGGATTCTGGTTTCCCTACATATGTCAGGAAGTGCATGGGCCGCTCCAGTACTAATTGGCTGGCTAGTGGTCTCTGGAATCGCAATATTGACTCTTGAATATGTCAATTACATCCGTCATTGGGGGCTGAGGAGGGAGGATAATGGTAGATTCGAGGAGGGGCATGCATGGAACACCGAAGCTAGATGGTCAAGATGGAGCCTACTCGAGCTGACTAGACACTCTGACCATCATCTTCATGCCTCAGTTCCTTTCTGGAAACTGAGGCCGTATCCGAACGCCCCCAGTCTTCCATCTGGCTACTACGCATGCTGGTGGCCTTGCCTGATACCTCCTCTCTGGAGGAGGATGATGAGAGGAAGAGCACCCAGTATCTGAGTGAAAGCGTATACCTCCGTAACTAACCCAAGTGATGCCTCTCCCTGAGTAACCTTCAATTCTTAATTGGGAGGCAGACTTCCATGGTCGTCCCCAGGAAGGATGAAACTGATGATACTCCAGCCGATAAGGCCTGGGCTATTCATGCAGCCATAATAGGTCTCAATACAGGTAACCTACTTTTCAGGGGCTTGGAGCTGGACCCCGATAATCCAGGTATGATCACCGTCGCCTGTCTTGCGGTCCTCGCAGCAGCACTACCTTTCCAGGCCATCTTCTTCCTGATCAACTCGTACATCCAAGAGGCCTCCAATGTTCATGATCTTGAATATGTCATGCTCCAGAGGCTATCCCTGATTTGTCAGACAATCTCCTATCTCTCACTCACAGCCATCGGAATACTGATGTTCGAGACTCATATGTATGTCGGAGGGAGCTTCTTCGCAGGTTGCATTGTGGCGTTCTTCCTCCTAAGGGCCGCCATGAATCAGGCAGAGGCATTAGCTACCAGCCATTCTCGTTAATTCGTAGAGAGGTTGATTGCTGACCTTCCTCTGTGGGATACATGGCCGACGCCTTTGCCATGCCAAGCCTTCCACCTGCATCACCTTGGGATGCTTATGTTCTGATGTTGATAGTTCCCTTCATCTTGAGATTGGTATTTGTTGCCCCTCCCCTCATAGATCTAGTGAACACATACGCTCCACCTGGAGAGAGAACCAAGCATGTACGATGGTTCTTAACCCAAATTAGCCTATTGCCAGTCAAGGGATTTTGGCTGATATTGATTAACGAGACCATGGCATTCATTCTTCCCGCGCTTGTTGCTATAGGGACACGATTTTGGCTTGGCCCAATAGGTTGGCCTACATGGGATGAAACTCCAAGTCTGGGGGTCGCTCTACTATTGATGGCAGGGGCGTTATGGCTCTATTCTGATTTCTCCAAGGTAATGCGTTCTAGAAGAGATATAAAATCGATAGCAAAATATAATCTTTCTACAGCTAAAATGGTAGTTCAAGGAGCAGTGACGGGAAGAAAGATTTTGCAGAACGTAACGGATTCTGGGATACCAAGGCCTTGGAGAGAGGTCGTAGACGTCAATTTCGAAGTGGATGGTGAGGCGACAATCGTTCCAGAAAGAAATCCACTGACTGAAATCATCTATGATGTCCTCGACAGGGGAGCAGATGCACTAGAGGAAATTCTAGGTAGGGTCAAGGAGCCAGCAACTGCCGCTATGGAAAGATTAGACAGAGAGATACAAGATCGGATCACTCAGAGAGTTCAAGCTTCTGCAAAATCACTATTCAAGAATGTATTATTTTCAATAGCCCCAATAGCTGTTCTAATTGGCCTCGATCGACTTATCTAACATCCTCTTTTCTTTGGGTGAAGCGAGTAAAATCCACAAGAGTCCTGCCAGTATTTGTAATGCCCCAGTAGCAATTATCGTCTCCCTCAGGGAAAGAAGATCATTCTCGAGAATTAATCCAGCGGTTACAGTGGATATCCCCATCGTAAGTGTGATTCCAAGAGAGTCGGTACCGAATACCCTGCCCAGCCACTCGTCCCCGCTCCTCTTCTGCAGCATTGTGGTTGAAAGTACCCAGTTGACCCCACTTGCCGCATGAGATATGAATACATAGAGGAGAATAACCATGGTCCATTCCGAGACTCCGACCGCCATGTAAAATGCCCCACTGATTATCAAAACCCCTCCCAGTAGATAGGGGACTAGTCCTTCATTGGCCATGAATCTACGACTGATTATCGGACCAAATCCAGAACCGAAACCCCTGGCCATGTACAGTATCCCTATGCCTGCGGCGACACTTCCGAATCCAGCCTCATTGCCTATTAGGATAAGGAGAAAGACCTGAGCCCCACCTCCAGATGCCCACATGGCCTTGGCTAGAACAACTCTCCTGATCGACGGCTCGGACAATATGTATCTCCATCCGGACAATATCTCTCCAAGCATTGCCCTCAGTCCAATTATTACATAGTAAACATCAAGTTCATACAGAATCTTTGAGATTGGCGGCCCCCTTCCGGATTTCTCCGGTCCCCCATGTGGCAACGTGATTATCAGTGCGATAGCAATTAGGAATGTCACTGAGTCTATCCAAAGTGCTGTTTCTATTCCGTACTGCGAGATTGTCAAGCCACCTATTCCAGCCCCAATCCCCATAGCTGCTGACCATCCACCCGATGACAGCGCGTTCGCAGAAAGGAGCTCCTCACGACTGCATATATTGGGAACATATGCAGACTCAGCATTGGATGAGATGGCCCTCCCGACAACCATGGCCATACCTAGTAGATAGACAGAGGCCAGACTATCCAGGACTCCTAGGGATAGTGCCGAGACTAGGATGACGAATGACCATACATTACCCAATACCATCAGCCACTTTCGAGGGTAGCGATCAGCTAGCATTCCCGTTAGAGGCTCCAGAGGGGCGAAAGTGAAACTCCTAGTCGCCAAAACCCCGGCAATCGCCAGTGGCGAATTGTCAGAAGCCTCACCCGCCAGTAAGAACAGTGCTATCATGGAGAACCAGTCCCCAATATACGAGATTTCATTGGCAGTGAACAGTCTTCTGTAGGGGGCATTTGACCTCAATAGCCCGATGTAACTCACCTCTGCCATGACCATGCGCCAGCAGTCAGCCCTATGATTATCGCCCCCCAAAACTCAAGACACCAGCACTCTCCCCGCGAACGCATGGAGAATAGGCTAGTCTGGTTAGACTTAGAGATGACAGGGCTAGACCCAGTGGAGAATAAAATCATCGAGATAGCCACAATAGTTACCGAGGGCGATCTCACGATAGTCTCGGAAGGCCCCTCTCTTGCCATATCTCAGCCTGAGTCAGAGTTGGAGAAGATGGATGATTGGAACCTCACACATCATACTAAGAACGGGCTACTAAAGAGAGTCAGGGCAGATGGGGTCTCTATAGCTGAGGCTGAGAGACTCACTTTGGAGTTTCTGATGGAGCACTGCTTGGCAGGTGTCCCCCCACTTTGCGGCAATACCATTGGCCAAGACAGAAGATTCCTTAGGAGATATATGCCAGAATTACATGAGTTCTTCCACTACAGGAGCGTCGATGTCACTTCCGTGAAGGAAGTTGTCAGGAGATGGTATCCCAAAGCACCGAGATTCTCCAAGCCCTCTGGACACAGAGCTCTTGATGACATCAGAGGGAGTATAGAGGAGCTATCCCATTTCAGGGAGCACGTCTTCAAGGATTGAAATCACTATTCGATAGGAACTCCATTGGAGTTAGTGATGATTAAATTTATTCCCAGCCCAGTTCTATGGAATGCTATTATCTCGAGACCATGTATCCTGTGGCCCGTTGCCGCTCTCCCAATTACGGGAAGATCGTTCAGCGAGATATCTCCGGAGTATACCGAATCTTCCTGCGACAGTCTTCTTCTCGTCCCCCCCACCTCATCGAACCATGGAAGGAGTCCCTCGGGAGAGAATCTCACTCCAAGAATCATATCACATCCCTCGGTCCATTGGGCCGCTTCAGCATCAGCTCCGCTTGGGACAGCTACAGCATTTGGGTGCGAGTGTATCCAGTGAGTGAACCTCCCTCCCCTAGACCCCCTGTCTTTTGCAAATAGCCCATCAATCCACTCCTCGGGGACGTGATGTACTGAGAAAGAGTCCCCCCTATTTACAAGATGAGGATTTCCAAGAACGAATCCCTGCCCTGCAAAGAGTCTTGCTTGGAAATCAACACCAGAGAACCTAGTGTCAACCCCCTCCGGGTGCGGTAGATCGACATCAGGGTCAATCCCGACAAGTATCTCGTCAGGAAGAGATCTGAAAGTCCACTCGATAATGTCCGAGAGAGTCTTAATTGGCATCAGTAATATTGCGGCATAGTCATCCCGGGACTCCAGTGAATGCCTATTGTAGGAGGCCGCGGCACCCAATAGCCAGTCCTGAGCCATATCCCTGGGAGAAGGCCACACAACTTGAGTTCAACGGACTAAAGTATATTCACATCCAAGACTACATGATCCCATCTGGGGGCATAGCTCTTCACTCTATTAATGCCCAGAATTTCTGCTCTTGACCCCGGTCTGTAGCCACATAGCTTCGTGGCCACCCCCTCTCCCCATTCCATGTATCTGCTTGGCTTCGCCAAGCCATGGACATGGATTACTCCCCCTGATTCGGAAAGAACCTCCATTGCCGCTCCGAGACTCTCTTCTGAAGAGGGAAGAAGCCCCATTATCACTCTGTCAGCAACCTTTCCTATTGATTTACAAGTTTCTCTATTATCTCCAGGATGAATCGTACATCTAGACGTAACCCCATTCCTTTCAAGACTCCATTTAAGTGAGTCTATGGCAACCTCATTCCATTCGCAGCAGTGGACATGACTAGCCCCAGAATGCAGGAGGATAGGCAGTGAATAGTATCCTATTCCCGAGAATAAATCGACTATTACTTCACCTTCATGAGGAACATCTCCCATCCTCCTCCTCTCGTTCACATTCCCTGCAGAAAACATACATTCGGTAATATTGTAGCCATATTGAACACCATTCTCCTTTCTAACTACCCAGTCATCATTCCCCAATAACATTCTTACTCCACTATCTCGAGTACTCCCACTTACCTCTCCCATAATTCCTAATCTGTCTACCTCAAGACCACTAGCTACTGCTTTCCACAGGCCTCGGTCAACCACTCCCTCCCATTCTCCTCCTTCGAAAGAACCGGAAGGAAGTATGGCAATATTGGAGAACCTCTCCCACTTTCTGGGGATCCCGGATGGTGGCTCATAACCAAGAAATGAGGCAATTGATTCTCGTAGTCGTTCATGAGGCCCCCCTCTACTCATGTAGCTCCGAGTAAACATCTCTGATTCAGACTTATGGTGCATTACACTGTCCAAAGGACATGCGTACGTGCATCGGGATAGTTGTTATTCTACTATTTGCACCGTATGTCCATGCGGCTCCCCCACCGGGCCAACCGGATGTTTCCAATTCTATTTGCTCATCTTGGAACAGTAGTGAAGGGATCTGTGATGACTATGAATCTTCTCTGGATTCAACTCCCGGACCCGAGTGGTTCAGAACTTCTGTAGATGTGATTTCAGAGGATGCAGAGACAGTAGAGATGACTGTCAGACTAGCTCTGTATGAGATGTCAAGAGCGGATCTCAACCTGGAAGATCTACCACTAGGCGGAGACAGTACCCCGATGGACGGAATTCCTGCCGACTACATCAGGAACTATCAGGGACTTTCCAGGGGCGGCTCTACCGTTTCAGATCTGATGCTGAATAAGGTGGAAGAGACTATTGAGCAGTATGTGGATGCGAACTTCCCTCATGCTAATGCCTCTACGATCACAACAATCCCTGAGATTGACTTCCCTTCATCCGACTCATCAACTACTTGCGTCTATGATCCAGGATTAGACTCTATAGACGAAGTAATTAGTATGGATAACGACCCCTTTAATCCCCCAATATGTTTCGAGACCACACTTTTCTTACAGGTAGACGCTTCTAGAATGGGCATGAAAGAGGGTACTTCAGATTTGAACAGGATGATGGAGGGACTTCTTATCATGGGGGCAGAGCTCAATTCTAAGTTCACAGTCTCAGCACTTCCAGGGCATGCAATTGATCTGTCCATATTTCCCCCTCCATACGCCATGGCTGATTCGGTTGATTTACCAGGAGAGATTCGTTCTAGGGATCTCGAGGGGGAATTACAGACTTTCTCATTCATGTCTCTGGATAACTTAGCTTCGCCTGCCTCAAACGGTCCTCTGACGATGGACCTGGACACTATACTCTCGCACAGGGAAGGGGATGTCCAAACAGTGGAGATAAGCCCAGACGATGTAGGCATGGATATCAAAATCAGCATAGATGCAAGAAATCCGTCTGAAACAATCATAGAGCTTTCATTAGGAATCCATCACTTGGATGAAGATACCCTTTCCAACTGGGGGGTCGAGTTCTACGAGGGAGATGTAGGACTTCCATGGGTGACCTCAGATGGAATCAGAATGCTGGATGAAGAGTTCGAACAAGATCTCGAACCTGTATTGGATGGGATTCCAATAAGTGAGATTTCAGACTCCTTCTCCCAAGCTCTAGGAATTGACATTAACTTCGGAACTCCGATTTTTGCAAATCCCACAGAAGATGGCGGACTAATGTTCAGGCATACTCCAGGAGAAACCTGCTCAGAATCTCTTGAAGTGAGATACTGTATCGAAGGAGCAACAGCCATGAGTGGTGAATGGCCAATTCTCGTGCACAGTTCAACTCCTCCAACGACAGCCCCGTTATCTTCTATTCTGGATAAAATGATACGAAATCTCGATGGAGGAATCTCGACATTGGATCTTTCCAAATCAACAGATACTGATCTCGCAAATCTACTGAGACTAATGGAAATTGAAGCGTCTATGGATGCCAGTTGGCTCAGAGCGGCCGTCCCTTCTGAGCTCTCCAACTCAAATCTAAGCGTAGAGATAATTCTCCCAGAGTGGATAGACTCAATGAATGGAGATCCAAACTCCATCATTCTAGAAGTTCCAATCTATGGTGCTGATCAAGATTTTGAGATCGGGCTATCTAGCTCCAATCCCTTCGATTGGGGGAATGCTATTTGCAGGGTCTCTGATCCATGCGAGGAGGATAGCCCAGACCTGATTTGCACTCCTACACAGAAGACCTGCATCTCTTTCCTAGTTGAGGTGGATGTTTCTAAAGTTGCAATCCATGAACTGAGAAGCTCCGTATCAGTGGATTTCTCAGCTACAATATCCCTTGAGATATACAGACTAGGGCTGGATCCTGAAATCGACGGGCTTGAGCTGTCACCAATTCCCTCCGATGCAATAAGAAGGATATTGGTAATGGGAGACAGAATGAATGGTGGTCTACTGGTAGACTCAGGAATAGACTCAACGATAGATCTTGGCTTAGGCGACCCAATTGAATTCGAAGTCTCCAACAACGGTCTGAAGAAGCTCTCCGAGACCCTGACTGAGAACTACTCAGAGATGATAGAAGACTTCGGTGAGATAAAATTTGATTCTGAAGATCTTGGATTAGAGGGGTACTCCCTCTCTGCGGATATCTCAACGGTACCGTTCCAAGCAGATTTTGGAGCAGTTACTATCCGGGACGACCCTGTAATGCGAGACATAGAACCAGTGAGGCTAGCCACTAGGATAGACGATGCGGAGCTAACTATGTCCCTCAGAAAGAATATGATTAACGTAAATATTCGATCTACTTCTGTAGCTCTAGCCCCATCCATGATAATGGCATCTGCTCTCGGAATCCCTGTTTTCACTGACTCAGGTTTAGACTTCGATGATCTAGGAATACAGCAGAGAGTAACTCCCCTGATGGAGCATACTGCCTTCGGCACAATTAGAACATCAGCACAAATTGAGGTATTCTTACCAGAATCAATAACAATAACCTCATTCTACAGTGAAAAGGGACTAGGTGAGTTATCCGAAGACAACGGTAGGCAGCTCCTTACTTATTCGTTACCAACATGTCTTACTGCAGTAACATGGGATGAGTGTAGTAGCAGTCGTAACTCTGACATAGTAACCTATTCGATCACTCTTTCGTGGATTTTCGTGATTGGTGAGCTGGCTCCATATCTCTTCTTCATCATTGTATCACTCTCACTCGTCATTAGTAGGTCAAGGAGGAAAAGGAGAGAGAAGAAGACGGCTCTACATAGAATTTCCAAGGATCGAGAAAGTATCAAGATAGAGCAAATAATGAATACAGAATTCGGGAAACTACCTGAAAATATTTCCCTGGTAGATGAGTCATACTTCGATCAGGAGGAAATTGATAACACCGATAGTGAATGGGGAAGCTAGTACCTGAAGTGCTCTTGGATTTTCTCAGCCATCGATGAACCAATGCCAGGCACTTCTCTTAGGTCCTCCAGACTCGCATGCTCTATCCCCCTGCTCCCTCCAAAGTGACGAAGTAGAGCTTGAATCTTCTTCGCCCCCAGGCCATCGATCTCCTCTAATGGATCACTGATTGAACCCTTCCGCCTTCTCTTACTGTGAAACTGGTTAACGAATCTATGTGCTTCGTCTCTTGAATGTATCAATACCCTCCCTCTTCGATCCAATATGATAGGGTCCCTACCCTCTATGAATAGGGTCTCCTCTCGCTTGGCAAGTGCCCCAACGACAAATTTCCCTTCCGCATTATTCTCCTTCAATGCCCTGTTAATGGTCGAGAGATGAGTTACGCCACCGTCCAAGAGTAGGAAATCAGGCCATTCTTCCTGCCTCTTCACCCATCTTAGGACCGACTCTTTCATCATTCTAAGGTCATCAGCAGAATCTCCCCTTATCTTGTAAGTCCTATACTCCTTTTTCGAAGGACGTCCATTCTTGAAAACAACAGATGCCCCGACTCTCTCAGCCCCCATTAGCTGCGCCATATCGAAACAAACAATATGATTCAAGGACTCCATTCCGAGAAATTTAGCCCCTTCGTTTGCCGCACGTTGCTCGAGACTCCCCGAACCGCTACTTTGAGATCGTGTTATCAGAATCTCTGCATTCTGATCCGCCATCCTCCTGAGTTTGAACAAATCCCCTCTCTTAGGAACTCTAGAGATGAAAGAACCACCTCTCCTGCTCTTCAACCACGCCTCGGTAGAATCTCCTATTGGAGTCGGAAGTAGCAAGACCTTCGGAGGTCTTCTATTTGCGTAATGTTCAACCAGAACAAGAGAAACCGACTCTGAAATATCACCCTTGTAGATCAATGGATACTCAGTCTTTCCCTGTACTACGCCATCTTTCGCATGCAGGATTACGACTATAGCCGAATCTCCTGAGGAAGCGAATCCGATTGCATCACAATCTTGGTAGAATCTACTGTGAATAATCTGTTGGGACAGAGTACTCTGAACGGAGGAAATCATATCTCTCACATTGGCTGCCTTCTCGTAGTTCAGATTTTCAGACGCCTTATCCATATCTCGCTGTAGTGACCCGATGAGTACCTTGGCGTTCCCATCAAGAACTCCCTTTACGGCTTTGACAATGTCGGGATAACCGTCTGGATCGTAGCATGGGCCTTTGCACAGTCCGATATGCATTGACAAGCAACCATCTTGGCCTTTGCAGTCTTTGTCCCTTATTCCAAACTCAATTCTGAGTAACTGAATCACCCTCTTAGCAGCTCCTGCATCTGGAAAAGGCCCCCAATACCTAGACCCCTTTGGAGGGTGACGCGTGTATAGGATCCGGGGAAACTCCTCCCCGGTCAGTGAGATGAAGGGGTATGACTTGTCATCTTTCAACCTCGAATTGTACTTCGGCTTGTACTCTTTGATGAGATTCCTCTCTAGAAATAGTGCTTCCGATGGACTTTTTGTTATTATGAAGTCTATATCATCAGCTTCCTCAATTAGCAAAGGTACCATCTTACGTCCATCGTTTCCATAGAAATATGAAGACACCCTCGTTCTTATTTCTGTGGCCTTGCCAACATACATCACTCTACCGTCATTTCTCTTGAAGAGATAAACTCCGGGCTTCCGCGGAAGGTCTAGTGAGCCCCTATCAACTGGCATTTACACTGATGCGCCACAGGTCAATGCCCATGAACCCGTGCCTTGCCTCAGAGCCATGCTCACTCACTCGCAGGCGAGAGTCCTCGTCCAACTCGCTGAGTTTGGAGAGCACCTAGACTCAGCATGGGATGTTCCACGAGAGCTATCCCTGCCCGGTCTAGCAGAGTCCCTAGGGCTAGTTCGTTCGGCTCTACACCAACCCCTTTCCGAGCTAGAGAAAGAGGGACTAATCTTCACCAGGACTGCTCATGTGATCGGAGGGGGTTCTAGAAAGAGAACAGTTGTTCACATCACTGAAGAGGGTAGAGGGGTAATTCAAAGAGAGAAGCCTGTATCCAGAGAATTCCCCAATAGGATAATTGGGCCAGCACCGAATGCTTCACAAGTTCATGGCCGATCCTCGGAAATCGAATTATTATCAGAGTATATAGTCGGAGGAAAATCAGTAGTTCTCAGTGGTTTGCCAGGAATAGGAAAATCAACTCTAGCCAGGGCGATAGTCTCTCATTTGGAGAGTCTTAGATGGAAGATTAGGTGGGCTAACTGCACCCTCAATACTGATGTTAAGGCCATAGGAAGTATGTGGCTTGGAGGGAGTTCACTCACATCGGTGGAAGCCATCACTGAGTCCACTAGTTCCAAGAAAGTCCTTCTCGTACTTGACGAGGTCCAAGAATTACATCCTAGGCATTCTAATCCAATAAGTAATCTAATTTCTAAAGCATCCGATTCATTATGTTCGGTGTTGCTCGTGGTAAGGGCCCCCAATCCATTGAATCTCGAGGGGGACTTCATTGAGCATCGTGTACAAGGACTAGATCTAGAATCCTCAAAACTCCTCTTCCCAGAAAATATCGATGATAATCTAGCGACTGACGTATCGGACTCTCTCGGAGGGCATCCGTTAGCAATCAGACTGTGGTCTCCAGAGGAGGGAGTTCCCGAGAAGTCCGAAGCAGTTCTCAAATATGTAGAGAGAACCGTGATCAGTAGACTCTCCGTAGAAGGAATTGACTCCCTTGACGAATTATCTCTGGCCCCCCTGCCTCTAAGAGTCAAAGAGATGAAATTTGAAGAAGGGGTTTCCGAATTAGATGACTCAGCAGTATTGAGATGGTCCAACGGACTGACAGAACCACATCACTTAGTGAGGAATGTCAGAAGGGCTTCTTGGGACAAGGAGAGAACTTCCAGTATGCACAAGAGTGCCGCAAGAACATGGTCCTCTTTGCAGGGGGTCAGAGCCAGAAAGTTCGAGGCTCACCACAGGTCAATGTCAGGGGAAGAAGAAGATATACATTGGATTGAAAAGAACATAAATATAATTTCACGGTCAGATAGTGCCACTGCTGCCGTGATTTTGGAGACTGCACTAGAGATCAAAGAAAGCCAGATAATGAGGGAGGAGGCCGCCACAATCGCTCTCGATAGGGGCGAGAGTAATGAGGCAAAGATCCACGTTGACAAAATTGATGACTCCCGTTCAAGAAAGATACTAGAGTCTCGAATAGCAAGATTGAGCGGAAAGCAAGATTTAGCTCGGAGATTAGAGGAAGAGGCAATTATTCTATCAGGACCTAGCCAGCGCGCCAAAATGGAGATTTCTTCAATCATCAGAAGGTTTGACGATAGGATCCCGGGGAAATTGGATAACTCAGAATCAGAGAAAATCCTACAGATAATTTCACATGTTGAATTAGGATCTATTTCCAATGAAGAGAGAGAATCAGCTATCCTATCTCTAGAGCTAGTCAAATACAGTATCGCTCTCAGTGATTCAAATCTTAAAGAGGCTTCAAAGGCAAGAGCCGAAATTGAATCTAGACTCTCCCATGATGATGTTTTCTTGGATATACTAGACCTCAGAGCAAGATTGTCCTCTAGGGTCAATGGCAATGCTTCTTCCAGTTCTATTTCATGGTGCAAAGACCTTATTTCCAAGCTCGATGAGCCAGTAATTAGGATCAGAGCTATTCACTCCGCACTTGAGGCCGTGGGAAATGAATTTCCAAAATGGCTCATCGAGGCTCATCAAGAATCTTGTAGATATCCACTTAGGGAGGACATACCCTCTTTCAGAAGAATGGCCGCACATAGGTGGTATTGGAGAGGGGTCCTAGATCCTGTAAATCGAATGTCTCACTGGACCGAGGCAATAAGTAGATTCAGGGCGGCTGAATGCATTAATGCGGCTAATCAATTAGTTACTAAGCTGGCCAAGGGAAGCTAACTGTCCCCTTCGAAACCATCCTCTGTAACTATACTTCCAACAACTTCTTCGATCTCGCCGTCATAGTATTCTTCAGTATAGAAGAAACCCCTCTCTTGCAACTGCATGCCTGCAAATAACAGTGTGATCAGGAGAATGATGACAATCAAGGAGAGCCCTCCGATTAGAATGCCACTCATAGATTCACCATCGCCGGAGCTCTCAACCTTTTCTTCACCAGAAATGTGGATTGCAGTAGCTAGGTTCGTAGACGAAGAGGCTCCAGATATCGCTCTTACTAGAAT
>DALI01000032.1:16249-16542 GCA_002496725.1 Euryarchaeota archaeon UBA181
GTATTGTTCGGGAGGTATTGCAGCCTATCGACAAGAAGACTGTGCGAGACCTCAAAATCATTATCTCCAGAATTAAATTCTGGTAAATCCATCCAATTATCTCTCATGTCCCAAGTCCTCCATTGAACTCTTTGGATGCCACCTTCTAAATTGTAAGAAATAGATTCTCCCTGACCAATCCAAACTCTATTATCGAGCCCATAATCACTGGCCAAAGTAACATTTAGAGTGAGACTGAGATCATAGTCATAATTGGCAGCTTCTTCGACTGCAGGTTGAGCATTGACGTGCCC
>DALI01000011.1 GCA_002496725.1 Euryarchaeota archaeon UBA181
GGAAACCTCCTCCTTTCGGATTCATCGTACTCCCGAGGCAGTTCGTTTCTGTTGCAGCGCCGGCCCTCCCGGGCCCCCGACTTGCGTCGGACCACTTGCATCATGGAGAGGGGACTTTCCTCAGTGTCGTACACTGTCAGCGACCCTCCTGCTCCCTCGCACCTTCCGCTACGTCTATGCCCAAGAACCCAACGGTCCGTATGACCTACTCAACAAATGTCGGAAATAATCATCTGCGTGCCTCCGTACGACTGCATGTGAAAGACGTCGAGGCACTGAAGAGAGAGGCGGGTATCGCTGCCTGTAGGTATGTCAAGAACGGTATGAAATTAGGCCTCGGAACCGGATCAACTGTGAAATATACGATTATCGAGTTAGGTAGGCTGATATCAGAGGAGGGCCTAGAAATCATAGGGGTCCCAACTAGTGAAGCTACTAGGGAATTGGCCGAATCACTGAGTATCCCCTTGATGGGAATATCCGAGGTCGACTTTCTTGATCTGACAATAGATGGGGCTGACGAGTTCGATCGAGAGTTCTCATTGATCAAAGGAGGGGGAGGCGCACTCACAAGGGAGAAGATTGTGGCAAATCTGTCAAAATCAATGATAGTGGTCGCTGACGAGACCAAGAAAGTTGACATTCTTGGAAGATTCAAACTACCCGTGGAGATAATCCCTGAGAAATCAAATTCGGTCATGGGGGGGATTTCAGCCATCTGTCCAGGAGAAGTCACGATAAGAAAATCACAGTTACGTGAAAACGGAGATATAGGCCCCTATGTCACTGATAATGATGGATATATCTTGGACTGCGAGTTCGGACCAACCATTTCTAATCCAGGAAAAATTGAGAATATGATATCCAATCTCGAAGGCGTCGTCGAAGTAGGCCTCTTCGTTGGAATTTGTGATGCCGTATTCATGGCATCTTCCTCTGGTGTCGAGATAATTGTTAATCCTGAGGGTAGACTATCTTGATTTCCCATCCGAGGCCATTAAATCGGGGTAGCCATTCGGAAGGGCGGGTCTGTAGCTTAGTCAGGTAGAGCACCCGGCTCTTAACCGGGCGGTCGCGGGTTCGAACCCCGTCAGACCCGCCAACCAAGTCCAGCGAGGCAACCATATACCTCAGGCCTCCTGAGGGACATGAGGGAAGGCATGACCAAGGAGTTCTGGATAGGGGATGTGCTCGCCGGTTCCCATGATGGATTAGAAGTTGAGCTACGTGGGTGGGTCTACAGAACTAGGGGTTCGAATAAAATCAGATTCCTAGTACTCAGGGATTCGACAGGTACTCTACAATGCGTTATCAAGAGAGATATTGTAGGAGATGAATGCTTCGATAACCTTTCTGATGCATTAATCGAATCGAGTATCATTATCTCAGGGGAAGTGAAAAAAACCGATAGAGAGCATGGGTATGAACTGGAAGTTCACTCTGCTAATATCGTTGGTCCTGTTAATCCCGATAGGCCCTTCCCCATTACTGAATCCGCGATGTCGGAGGCAGATGGTGGAGAGACAGAGTTCCTTCTAGACAATAGACACCTGTATCTCAGAACTGGGAGGATGACTAAGATGTTGAAGATCAGATCAACGGTTTTTGGTGCCGTGCACTCATATTTCAGAGACCGTGAATTCATAGAGTATCAAGCTCCAAACTTTGTTGCGGGGGCAGTTGAAGGCGGAAGTACGCTTTTCGAGGTCCCATATTTTGGCAAGAAAGCGTACCTCACTCAATCATGGCAACTTTATGCCGAGGCGGCTATGCCAGCTTTGGAGAGGCTATACACAATCGCCCCCTCATTCAGAGCTGAGAAAAGTCGGACAAGACGCCATCTAACTGAGTTTTGGCATGCTGAGATGGAGATAGCATGGGCTGGGAACGAGGACGTTATGAAGCATGGCGAATCCCTAGTCAGAAGTATAGCCAGATCACTAATTGATGAGAGAGAGCAGGAACTCCTGGAGCTGGGAAGGGATATGGAATTAATTCACAACTATGCCGATACTAGCTATCCAAGAATCAGATATGATGAGGCCGTCGAGACATTACAAGGAAAGGGAATTGAGATCGAGTGGGGGCAAGACCTAGATTACAGCAAGGAGAAGGTACTGACACAGGATTTCGAAGTTCCTCACTTCCTAACTCATTATCCAAGAGTGGCCAAGCCCTTCTATCACAGGCCGGATCCAGAAGATCCGAAGTATGTCTTATGTCATGATTTACTGGCCCCTGAAGGATATGGGGAGATAATCGGAGGGGGCGAGAGGACATGGTCAGAGTCCGAGATACTTGAGAGGATAGATGAAGAGGACACCCCAAGGGAGCCCTATGAATTCTATATCGATGTTAGGAGGTATGGCGGCGTCCCCCATGGAGGTTTCGGAATGGGAGTGGACAGAGTCTGTGCATGGCTATCCGGAGCAGACCACATCAGGGAGACAATCCCGTTTCCCCGTGATAGTCGACGTGTTACGCCATAGAAGTCACCCGAATCACTCATACGCCCATGCCATCTGGGATATTTATGACAGATGACTGGAGGGCGCTTGACATTGCTAATCCAACCGATGAACACTCCATGCTAAGGGAAATGGTTAGGGGTTTTGTAACTGATGAAGTAGAGCCACAGGCATTAGAGTACAATAGAGATGAGAAATTCAATTCCGATCTATTCAGAAGTCTAGGAAATGCTGGACTCTTGGGGATTTCAGTGCCTACTGAATTTGGAGGCGGTGGCATGGATGCAACTGCAGTAGCGATAATCAATGAGGAGCTTTCATACTCAGATCCAGCATTCTGCCTCGCATACCTTGCCCATGACCAACTGATGGTCAACAATCTAGCCCAGAATGGAAGCCAGGAGCAGAAATCTAGGATCCTTCCCAAAGTCTGTAGCGGGGAGTGGATAGCATGCATGGCTATGAGTGAGCCAGATCATGGCACCGACGTTCTGGGCATGGAGACCTCAGCAGTCCAGAGAGATGACGGTTGCTGGGTCATCAATGGCAGGAAGATGTGGATCACTAATGGTTCAATAGACGACGAAGGTACTCCAGCAGATGTCGTATGGCTCTATGCGAGAACTGGGACAGATGAAAAGGGTAGAGCTGAAATCACTACATTCCTTGTTGAAAGTGGAACAGAAGGATTCTCAGTCGGGCAGAAAATTTTCGATAAGCTCGGCATGAGAGCTAGTAATACCGCTGAGCTAGTTTTCCAAGATTGCGTAGTCCCACCAGAAAACGTAGTGGGTTCTCCCGGTGAATCCATGATTCATATGATGAGAAACTTAGAACTCGAGAGGTTGGGTCTTGCCGCGATGGCACTTGGAATCACCAGAAGGTGTCTTTCCATAATGAACAGATACGCCAGTGAAAGGGAAGCCTTTGGGAGAAGCATCAGAGATTTTGGTCAGATTCAGAGACACATTGGAGAGTCATGGGCGGAGTATAGGGCGATGAGGGCGTATGTCTATGACACCGCCAGACAGATAGATTTGTCTAAATCGGGCAATAGGTTAGATTCCGATGGAGTCAAGCTGTTCGGCACGACTATCTCCAAGAATGTAGCAGATAGGGCAATCCAGGTCTTGGGAGGATACGGATATGTCGGCGAATATGTTGTAGAGAGGTTATGGAGAGACGCAAAACTGCTTGAGATAGGCGGGGGGACCTTGGAGGGTCACCAAAAGAACATCACGAGGGACCTCAGCTCAGACGCGGATGCCATCGAGAGATAATGGTAGTCCCGCCCGGATTTGAACCAGGGTCCCCAGGACCAAAACCTGAGATGATGGACCACTACACTACGGGACTCCGAGTCAATGGTACGTGATATCCGCTTTGGACTTGACGGGCGAGAGTGTACTGGGCGAGAGGCCGACAGGATGAAAGAAGCATCTACGTACGATATCCAATATGGCTCGGAGTCAAGCATTGGTACTAGTGCTACTTTTGATGCTACAGACGGTCTCAGTAACATTGGGAAACCAACCTACTGATGGTAATTCCCAAATTGACTCTGACCAAGATTACTATCCGCCGGAAGAATCTATTCAAGAATACGATTCCAGCCCTTGGTTCGATCCCTCCCTGCTGGAACAGACCGGTCATGATGATGGTGCATCGAGAGTTACCGTAATTACCAACTCGCTACAAAACCTAGAGTTCTGGCAACTTGATAATGGGGCTCTGGAGGAACAGGCAGAAGCTGGCCCCGGAGAGGCACTTGTACAGCAGGAAACCACCGATGGAGTGATAGACCACAGAACTTTTTGGGTGTCTTCTTCACTTGTCCATAAGATCCCCTCAATACCCGGAGTAATAGCTGTAATAGACGCTGAGAGGGCACCCGAGCCCTACTCCATTGAGCCATTCGAAGAACCCCCTGGAATAGATCCCAATACTGTGACCACCGGACAGCTACACGGGGCTACTGATGCATGGGAGAGTGGTTACTCAGGGGAAGGCCTAGTAGTGGCGGTAGCCGATACGGGTGTAGACTTTGCACATCCCGACTTGAATGGCACACAAGCTAGGGTAACCTTCGATGACTCCCCTTACAATGGTTGGCCACTTATGCTAGATCATAGCAGCATGTACAACTGGATGGTTCACGGTGAGGCTTATCCGACTAGGTCATCATGGTATGCAGACACCTCGATAATCGATATGGATAACAATTCAGATGGACTTCTGGATGACTCAGGACTTAACATTACAGGTGTCAATATGTCTCTTTCGGGTGAGTATCACATTGGTGAGCACCCGGATTCCACACTCAGGTCCAAGCAAGGCGGAGATGTTCCAATTCTAGTGGTGGACGATCAGGAATCGGGATACTACAAGACGGTGTATGCAGATCTCGATAGGGATGGAGAGTTTGGAGACGAGGTTCCTATGAGGCCCGGTGAGGAGACATCCGGACTAGACACCAATGGTGACGGCCTTTGGGATGTCTCAGGGGGACTGGTTTACTGGGTATCAGACGGATCATTGGGTGTGCCGTACGGGGACACATACGCCGCTAGACACGGATATTCGGATAGGATTGCTGGCCCGGGCAACCTTACTCTCTTCATGCTCGAGTCAGGGAACCACGGGACTTTGTGCGCAAGTGCGATTTCTGCGCAGGGTGTTGTAAGTGATGGGAAGGTGCTGGGAATGGCCCCTAATGCCACTATCTCAGCAATAGGTAATCATTACGCTGGAGGACATTCTCTGGATGCCTGGAGATTCATAGCCGAAGGATACGATGGCCTAGTGGAAACTCCTGATCAACCAAACATTGGCTCCTTCTCTTTTGGATACTCATCGGTAGATGAAGCGGGAGCTGACGCCTATTCCCTGTACCTAGACTGGCTGACTAGGTTTTACAACGAAAACACGTCATACGCTGTAGCAATAGGAAATGGGGGGCATGGTTTTGGAACGACCAAGTCCCCAGGTGCCTCCAACGGAGTGTTCTCCGTTGGTGCATTCAGTAGTCGCTCTAGCGGAACATGGGGGCAAATCGCCCCATGGTCAAACAGAGGGCCAAATGCACTAGGGAGAATGGATCCCGATGTCGTTGCAGTAGGCTGGTCAGCAACGGGGGACATCCCTCTCAACACCAGGGACGATGCCAATTCCGCTTGGAGGAGCTGGGGGGGCACTAGTCTCGCAACCCCTGTAGCTGCGGGATTGATGGCCCTGGTGGCTGAGGCTTGGATGTATAATCTCGGGGACTATCCCGATTCGCAAGAGTTCAGAGATCTAGTAATGTCCACTTCTGATGACAGGGGATACGAGCCATTCACTCAAGGAGCAGGTTGGTTCAACGCTTCGAGAGCCACAAGGACCTTGGATAGTGAAAATGGAACTTGGTGGGCCACACCATCACACTGGAACAGTGGCACATTCCAAGGTCAACATAGGGATGCCAATCTGAATCTCCTAAGGCCAGGTGAGACTCAGGTAACGGATGTGGAAATAACAAATCCCGGGGACTCCGAGATAAGGCTGGAGCTAACCCCCACGATATTCACTCCCCTCTCCCACGAAACCAGAATTTGGAATAGTACGGGCAATGGAACCGAAGAGGGGGATAACTCGTCTTGGGACGGATACCAGAGTAGTAGACCGGATCTTCTAATCCCGATCCATATCGAATCAGACCCCAATTATCAGTTAGATCCGGGAACTAGGCAATTTAGGGCCAGGGCGACCATAGATTATTCGCACTTCGATAATGATCAAGACAGGAACTCCGAAGAAAGGGTGTTTCTGGAGATTATGAAGTGGCAGGATGAAGATGCAGACGGAGTTTACGTACTAGATTTAGATAATGACTCGATGGTTGATTCTGATGACTGGACAGAAGGCGATGAGCTCAAGGAAGTGACTTACTGGAGATCGGACGGTCCCAACGCAGAGGTACGCATGGGAAATCCCTTCGAGGACTCTGGTGATGGCCTACTGCTGGCAGTATGGAATTATGATGGCCAGTTGTCAGACAATCCAGTCAGGATTGAGATAGACTGGACATCGTTCGGGGCGGGTTCCGATGATTGGATTTCAACCCCTACAGAAGTTACACTTCAGCCGAATGAGACTACTGTAGTGCCGATAGCGATAAACGTCCCAATTGATGCAAGTCCCGGCCTTCGTCAACATGGATTACAGGTTGAATCGACAGCCCTAGATGAAAACGGCTCACCAACAGATTCCCCCAATGATAGGAGCTGGACACTTCCCGTTGTGACCAATGTCCCTTGGATCGGACCTTTCACTTTGAATGCCCGGCCTGTTGATGGGAACATCACTAACCAGACACTTTACACGGAAGAATGGATATCAGGTGCAACAAGGTGGGATTGGAGGGCCGAGAGTGGAGATTGGAGATTTCTTTCCATAGAATGGCCAGAAGAATGGGCCACAGGGGGGACTGCGATAATCGATGTTGACTGGGAAGACAATCCCTACACCGACATAGATGTCATGTGGATGTCAGAAACTCCGCATGGCTACTCCATCGGTAATTCAACCCCCTATGGGAACTCGACGTTTTTCATAGAAGAGAGATCTGTCAATAATTATGCTGGCTCAGGGTCCCATAACTGGGGTACATACACCGGGGAATCACGTGAGGTTTTCGCAGTGCCCGTCACTCCCGGAATTCACCAACTCGCCCTCCACACAGCCCTACATGGCGTCAATTCAAATGACAACCCACTGAATATCTCCGTTGGATATATCGCCGCCGAGCAGTCAGGCTTCCATAGGGTAGTTTCAGATTGGAATGAAGGTAGTGGAGTTGAGGCAGTACACTTGGTATCCACAGTACCGCTTCCAATAGATGAAGTAAACTCGTTCGGTTGGTCACAACCAATTAATCTTGACAATGAGACAGCGTTTCAAGACAGTCGTGGAGATAAGATGTCAGCCTCTTGGTGGAGGAATATTACCCTCAATAATTCAGAGTCACTGTCTGTTGAAATCGATACAGAGGGGCATCATGGCGATTCGGACTTAGACCTCTACTTATTCAGGGACTTGGATGGTGATGGGAACTTCAGTAGTGACGAAGAGATAGAGAAGTCAGTCTCAGGGGATTCTTCAGAGAAGGTTGAGGTAAGTAATCCGGATGATGGCCTCTATGGAATCGCTGTACTAGGCTATTCTGTCCCCGGGGACTCCATTAATTTCTGGATATCCATTGATGAGATAGGGGGAAATGATCTCAGGGTCACAAATCAGTTACCCCTCACGGAACAAGAAATCTCATCAATTTGGCCCAATGGATCAGCATCCCTAGCAGGAGAAGACCCCTCTGCAGCAATTCAGGTGAGCTTGGAGTTCGATAGGCCCGAGTCTGCAGGGACGTGGCAAGGTTACGTGGATATAGAACTAGTCGGAGGCATACAATTCAGGCTCCCATACGTCTACGAACTACTGGAGTTAGCCCCGCAGGTAAGTTTCGTAGAGCCCGAGAATATGTCTTATCATAATCGCTCAACCCCCATACAAATACATGCAATAGATACCGGGATAGGATTCAGATTGGAAGATTTGAATTGGTTCGCTGTCGACAACGAGACCATTGTCCCTCCCGCAGATTTAGTCGAGGCAATTGAGACCACGGGGACTCATCACAATCTGACCATGCTCTGGAACAGTGGAAATCACTTCGCCATCCCCGAGAATGTCACTTTCAGGGAGGTTTGGATTAACGCTACACTGCCAGAGGTGGAGCAGTGGCATGATTATGGCCTAAACCTAACTGATATTTCCGGCCTCTCTGCACAAGCTTTCTTATCTGTCTCTTACGATAGTACCGCCCCTGAAATCGCTATCAGTCAAATACCAATAATTACCGACAGTCCAGTACTGACATATCAGGTTTGGACCGAACCAGGGGCCATACTAACTCACTCAGGCCAGGGGATTGATATTGATGAGTGGGGCATGGCAGAGCACTCATTCCTCCTTGATCAAGCAGAGATAGGCTTCCATGATGTGTCCAACACTCCTTACTACTTCGTCGAGGGTGCCAGTGTTTTCGATATTTCTGCATCGGATGCAGCCGGAAACTCAGTGACTAGACAATTTCAGGTAATCTTCGATTTAGAGCCCCCCACAGGCTCCCAATTCCTCCTCATAAGCGACCAGGACGGTAATTCGTACTCTTCCGAGGAGCTAGGCTCGCCCGTCAATCTAACCAGTGGAGACCTGCAACTAATGCTCCCCTCTGATGTCATGAAATGGTGTCTGTCAGTCCACTCCCTAGTGAGTGATTTGTATACTGAGGAGTGTGGTTCTTCAGCTAGCATGCCTATGTCATTCAATGCGTCCTCGGGCCATCCAGAACCAGAAGAGCAAGGTGGGCCCCAGGAGTACTACAGCACCAATCTGCCGGTTTCCACGGATGGCCTTCCAGACGGGGACTACCACATAGCCCTCGAGGTTTTTGATTGGGCCAATTCGAGCTCGACAGAGATATGGCCCATTTCAATCGACAAAACTGTGCCATCGATCCAATGGGGCCTGATTCCTTCGCATTCCTCGTCGTTGTTTGATCACAGGCAAGAGATTACATGGTCCTCTTCTGAGCCAGTAACTTACGAATTAATACTAGATGGTGAACAAATAATGCAAGGCTCGGGAGAATCAGGGCTATGGTCGTTCCAGCTTTCCAAAACAGGATTCCACCACCTGTGCTTCAATGCTGTCGATGAAACTCAAAATAGGACAAATAGAAACTATTTCAGCGAATGCAGAACAATGTATCTCGACCAAACAATCTACGATACCATCGTCTTAGCCAACTGGAATGGTGGAATCGTATCTGCTGATGAAGTCACAGCCACGGTTCAGATGGGGCCTGACCAAGATATCAGATGGAAGCGCGAAGCAGAAGATCGTATGTTCCTGATAATTCCCACATCGGACATAGTGACAATAGTCTTTGATCTGGAAGAGGGATACAATAGTTTCTTGTTGGAGGTCGATTCACTGAATGAGACTGACGAGTACTACCTTTCAGTCGTAAGGGACACCATACCCCCATTGATTACCTTAGGCGAGAAGACAAATAGATCATCGACATTGGAGACAACTAGAATTATCGAAGGATTCTGCGAGGGAGGCGCCAATATTCTGATTTGGAGTGACGTAGACTCACAGGCAATGACTTGCCCCTCTTCTGGAACATTCTCTGTTGAGATGGATATATTGGATGTGCCCGGGCTACATGATATCAATGTTATTTCCACTGATAGTGCCAATAACGAGGCAAGCTCGAAAACCACGGTTTTGAAGCAAAACTGGCCAGAATGGGCTGTAGATGACGCCAAAAACAAGGGTCCGATGCTAATCTGGCTATCTCTTGCAGGCTTCCTAGTGTCCTCATGCGTACTGCTGGCAATCAGGCGGATTCTCATCAATGGGGACAACAATGAGATTTCTGCTCTGGATTCAGATTTTGATCCAATACCGTAGAAATAGGCACCACTCCCAAATATGGGGAATGAGTAGGGAGATTACGCACTAGGCAAGTATAATCGCAACACCCCAGTCAGCATCTCATGGAAATAAAGGCCTTGGCAGTTTTAGGGGCAGGGCAAATGGGCGCTGGAATAGCTCAGGTAGCCGCTTGCTCTGGCTACCCAGTCGTGATGATAGATATCGAACAGAAATACCTAGACAGGGGCATTTATACTATTGAAAAGTCCCTTTCCAAGCTAGTCTCCAAGCAGAGGATGTCCCAAGAAGAAGCTGAATCTGCTAGAGGGCTAGTCTCTACATCGATATCAAGAGAAGCCGCCGCAGAGGCGGATCTCGTAATCGAGGCGATACCAGAAGTCCCTGAGATGAAATTTTCCGCCTTCAAAGAGCTCGACTCAATCTGTAAGGAAGGCGCTATCTTGGCTTCCAACACATCCAGTATATCGATAGATGAAATTGCCAACTCGACAAATAGGCCAGATAGGGTAATTGGAATGCACTTCATGAACCCCGTCCCTCTGATGAAACTAGTTGAGATAATTAATGGCAGTAAAACCGACTCAGGCGTCACTTCCGCTATCTTACAAGTATCCGAGAAGATGGGAAAGACTCCCCTGCAGTGCAACGATTCCCCCGGATTCATCAGCAACAGGATTCTATGCCCGATGCTGAATGAGGCCATCCTAGCATTACAAGAGGGCGTCGCAGAACCAGAAGCTATAGACGGGATAATGAAACTGGGCATGAATCACCCAATAGGGCCCCTGGCATTGGCGGACCTCATAGGACTGGATACCGTGTTGCACATCATGAATGTCCTACACGAGGGTTTAGGGGACGACAAATACTCTCCCGCTCCCCTGCTAGTTAGCATGGTTTCCGAAGGTAAATTAGGTAGGAAGTCTGGCGAGGGATTCTACGCTTATTGACCCTTCGAGGGTCTTGCTATGTCGCAAGGCATTCCTTAAGGTCGAACACCCACACGCACATCCATGAGAGATGTAAAAATATCTGATCGGCCAGTTGGAAGGCGTATGGCCGTCACACTGATTTCTGTAATTCTGGTGACCTCGGCTATGGCTGGAGTTGCCTTTGGAGATGCAGGATCAGGAGGGGATGCAGGAGGGACGACAGCTACGTCCATATACCTGCCAGCAAACAACTCAACTTACTACGGTAACCTTACTCAGGGCTCTGATACTGATGACTATTATGCAATCAACATGTCCTCAGGAACGGGTCTCGCTGTAACTATCTCGATTCCCTCAAACGTCGACTTCGACCTCATTCTACTGGCATCCTCGGGAGCAACGATCGACTCAAGTACCAATGGGACTGGTATCTCAGATCATGTCACATCCAATGGCACCAGTGTCGGGGGTACGACAGTGTATATCTGGGTCGACCAATATTCTGGTTCCGGGCAATATACGATGCAAGTCGACATCTTCTCCGCTGGAAGTGGCTCCGGAGGCGGAGGGGGTATTGGCAACGATGCTGGAAGCGGCCAGGATGCCGGTAACTCAATGTCCAGTGCATTAAGCCTCAATATGTCCAATATCACCTACTTCGAAGGAAATTTATCCACGATCAATGATGATGATTGGTATTCTTTCTACGTACCCGTTGGCTATGGGGCATACTTCGAGATGACCCATGATTCCTCTGCAGACTTCGATATGTGGTTATATGACTCCAATGGCTCTGAAATCGATGAAGGCTATACGGGAAATATACCAGAGACAGTAGGAACCAATGGGACAAATGTCAGCAATAGCATAATCTATCTAGAGGTGAAAGACTGGCCTACCAGTCCCTCATCCGGGGCATACAACATCTCACTCGATGTTTTCTCGATAGTCGGTTTACCTGTCTATAATCAGAATGACGCTGGCTCAGGGGGCGATGCGGCCGATGACATATACAATGCCACAAACCTAACCACGCCTTCTTCAGGGAGCGGCAGTTTTTCTTTCTCATCTTGGATGTCATCTGATGATGACCCCAACGACTTCTATCAGTTTTACGTCCCCCTTGAACATGGTGCCGATGTAAGTCTCTCATCATACCCGAACGTCACGGGGTACCTTCTTCTTGGCTGGGCATCCAATAGCACAGTCGTGGATACATCCTACAATTACAATGGCAACGAGTACGTGTCATCCAACGGTTCCAACGTGAGTGGCCAAGATTTGATCATAAGGGCAGTCGCCACGAGCGGGGAAGGGTTCTACAACTTTACAGTGAATATTTTCTCACTCGACACCGATGGCGACGGTTGGATGGACACAGTAGAAAACTCCTGTGGAACAGATCCCCAGGACTATAACTCCACACCTTCGGACTTCGACTCAGACGGTATATGCGACACCATGGACGCCGATGATGATAACGACGGAACTCCTGACAATGATGACGCATTCCGATATGATGCGACTGAGTGGGATGATACTGACTCGGATGGCATAGGGGACAACGCTGACGAGGACGATGATGGAGATGGATGGGGGGATGACACTGAAGGCGATTGTGGGACAGATCCACTGGCATACAGTAGCCAACCATCTGATATCGATGGCGACACCATATGTAATGCACTGGATGACGATGACGATGGTGACGGCTATCCGGACTCAAATGACGACTTCCCCCTCGATGACACGGAGTGGTTGGACACGGATAACGACGGTATAGGAAATAACATCGATGAGAATGACGATGCGGACGGGTTCTCTGATTATGACGAGATAATATGCGGTTCAGACCCCCTCTCATACTCATCCGTCCCAGACGATTCAGATTCTGATGGCATATGCGATATCGTAGACACGGACGATGACGATGACGGATTTCCCGACGATGTCGATGACTTCCCATTCAATCCCCAAGAGTGGATAGACACAGATTCGGATGGTCAGGGGGACAACTCAGATTTCGATGATGACAACGATGGGGTCATCGATGAATATGACGCATTTGACACCGATCCAAGCGAGCAATACGATAACGACATGGACGGACTAGGGAATAATATAGATCAAGACGACGACAATGACGGATGGCTGGACTCAGATGAGTCAACGTGCCTCTCAGACCCCCTAGACTCTGCCGTACTGCCAGATGACTTCGACTCCGATCAAATCTGCGACATAATGGACGCTGATGACGATGGCGATGGATACCCAGATTTGGATGACGCCTTCCAATACGACGCATCCGAGTGGGATGATACTGATTCGGATGGCGTGGGCAACAACGCCGACGAGGATGACGACGGGGACGGATGGCCGGATACGTTAGAGCCCAACTGCGGGGCCGACCCTATTGATCCCAATTCAAGACCCAGTGACAGCGATGGCGATGGTTCATGCAACTTTTTGGACCCAGATGACGATAACGACTCGGTAAACGACCTTGACGATGACTTCCCATTAAACCCGAATGAGGCCAGGGACACAGATGGGGATGGCATTGGAGATAATGCAGACAATGACGATGATGGAGATGGATGGACAGACTCCGCTGAGTCCCTCTGTGACACATCCCCTCTTTCGCAGACCTCCGTTCCATTAGACACGGACGAGGATGGCACCTGTGACATGCTGGATATGGATGATGACAATGACGGCGTGCCAGATAGTGGGGACTTGTTCCCCAAGGACGAACTTGAGTGGGAGGATGCGAACAACGATGGTTTAGGGGATAATGGGAACCCCCTATCCCTGATCGATAAGATGGAGCTCAATCCAGGAATTACCGCACTGGCGCTCATAGCCATACTAGCGGCTGTCGGAGCAGTGGCATATGTGAATATCACGAGGAACCCAGAAGGGCCTCTGTCCAGGCTAATCAAACGAGAAGACAGCTATCCCTCTGACGGTGTAACCAGTGTGATCACGCATGGAAATCACATCCCTCCCGTCCCCCATGGATTTGAAGATACAGCACGAGACGAGGGCACCTATGCCAAAACATGGGAGAGCCTTCCAGCAGGTGGCGAGTATACGGAGACCGAGCCAATGATGTATGTTGGGGAAATTTGTGGAACATGGGAACAACAGGAAGATGACAGCTGGATAAGAATTTGAAGTTATTTTTTGACCAATAGTCCATTTTCAATGTTTTTCAGCATCTAGGGCCAAGAATGGTTAACTCCCACACCCATAGGGTGATTGAGCATCTGTCGGCATCATTATATCATTCATATCTTCTCATTAACGCCAGTGACGCCCATGCGAAG
>DALI01000062.1:0-17988 GCA_002496725.1 Euryarchaeota archaeon UBA181
GTCCATCTCCCCGTCCCCGTCCAAGTCTCCGCACGCACCCGCGTCTTCAAGATCTAGAAGCTCGGAGTCATCGTCTATGAAACGCCTCTCCGACTCCTCCTCCGAGATACAGCCGCTCAATGTTCCAGAAGCGAATAGCAGTGCCATTACCAGTGAGAGGAGCCTCATATTCACCGATAATGGCAATACTGCATAAATCATCCTATTGTTAGCTCTCGAGAAGCGTGCCATTGATGGGCCTCGGCTGCTCCCTGAGGAACATGGAGGACTGGCCGGACCCGGGAACGCCTGTCAGGATGGTGGTCAAGACATGGGCAGGGCTCGATGAGCACACTGGTGTCGCCCTCCCCTCTGCTGGCCCCGATTTGGTCACTATCAAGCTGGTAAACGGGTACAACCTTTCCTTCCCCCGGTCATATGTGGAGGAGTTCCAAGTCATTGGTGAGCTACCCGAGTCCGAAGAGGAAGCACCAGAACCGATTGAGCAGGATGCTTCCCTTCCCCTGGTGCACCTCATCCATACGGGTGGAACCATAGCCAGCAAGGTCGACTACTCCACAGGCGCAGTCACAGCAAGGTTCGAGCCAAGTGAGCTTCTTCAGGCAGTCCCAGAGCTTAGGTCCATCGCTAGGATAAGGGCGGTGAAGCTTGGGAACATGTGGTCCGATGACATCAGGCCAAGGCACTGGAACAGGATGCTCAAGGCCACTGAGGAGGCATTTGCCGAGGGGGCTGTTGGAGTGGTCATCACACATGGTACAGACACCCTTCACCTCACTGCCGCCGCAATGGCATACGGGTGGTCCGGATCTGGCGGGAGGCCCCCTGGGAGGATAGTACTCACGGGCTCACAGAGATCCCCCGACAGAGGCTCCTCGGACGCACCGGAAAACCTCATTTCAGCTGTATATTGGGCCGCCAATGGCCCTCAAAGCACTGGGTACAGGGATTCATCGGTAGTGATCACCCATGCCACGTCCTCCGACGGCAGTTGCGCCGTACTTCCAGGATGCGCCTGTAGGAAGTACCACTCTTCTAGGAGGGACGCGTTCAAGTCGATTAACCAAGGACCGTTGGCTCATGTCGAACTCGGAGTGGAAGGCCCTCGTATAGTGATGGAGGAGCTCGACCCCCAAGATGCCCGTACAGAGGCAATTTCCCCTGCCATGTTCGATGATAGCGTCAGGATCGCGCAGTTCGTTTCCGATGGGCACCTGCATTCGGACATGGTCAGCTCCGCAATAGGGCTAGGTTACGATGCACTGCTATTCCATGGTACAGGGCTAGGCCACCTTCCAATCTCCGACCCCCAGGATGACTCCCCTGAGAATACCAAGCTGAGGCTCCTGCTGGAGGACTACTGCCAAGAGGGGGGCGTCGCAGTTGTGGTGACCCAGGCAGTCCATGGCCCAGTCCACTTGGACGTCTACAGCAAGGGGAGGGTGCAGCAATCAATCGGAATGATAGGAAACGGCTCTCTCTGTCCTCCGGGCTCGGCTCTAGTAAAGCTGCATTTCCTACTATCGAGGGACAAGTCCCATGATTCTGTCTCAGAGGGTTGGGACATGGATCTTCTCGGGGAGAACCCACCCAGTGTCCGTAACTGAGATTCAAAGGCCCCCACGCTCTCGGGGTGTCATGACGAATCCAGACGAGCCCTTCGAATTCGCTCGAACAGGTCACATATCCCGGAACAGGGCCGTGTTGGCCGCGATGACGAACAAGCAGAGCGATAGTGACGGAACTCTCTCGGAAGCAGAGATCAACTGGTTGCTGATGAGGGCAGAGGGGGGATTCGGAATAGTGACTACTGCGGCCACCCACGTGACCAAGAACGGCCAAGGGTGGAAAGGCGAGATGGGAGTATGGGGGGATCACCACATACCCGGCCTGACAACACTGGCCAATGGGATACGAAAGAGAGGGGCCATCAGCCTCGCTCAGATTTTCCATGGGGGAATGTTCGCACCAGAGGCGATCACAGGTGAGCGACCAGTGTCAGCTAGTGAGAATCCCCTCTCTGGAGATTCCAAAGATACGTCTAGGAGACTTTCATCGAAGGAGATAGAGGGAATTATTTCCTCATTCGGAGATGCGGCAGAGAGATGCTCCAAAGCTGGATTTGACGGAGTGGAGCTACATGGCGCCCATGGCTATCTGATATGCCAGTTCCTGGGTGAGAAGACAAACAGGCGGGAAGACGAATGGGGAGGTGGAATCGCTGAGAGATCCAGGTTCCTCATGAGGATAATCGAGGATGTCAGGAACAAGGTCCCAGATGACTTCATCCTGGGGGTTAGAATTTCACCCGAGCATAGGAAGGTAGGTGTCAGGCTTCATGACAGCCTCGAATTATCCGATATCCTAGTTGATGCCGGCGTGGACTTCCTCCACATCTCATGCTGGGACTGCTCTTGGGGGTCATCGGAGTTCGTGGATGACAGGAGGACACTCACTGAGTGGTTCTCGGAGAGGCTAGGGAACAGGGTACCAATAATCTCTGCAGGAGGGATATGGTCAACCTCCCAAGCAAAGACCGTGATCAGCCATGGGGCTGACATGGTTGCAGTAGCCAGAGCGGCCATCGGGCACGCTGACTGGGCAACGCACTTATCCGAAGAAACGTACGACCCACTGAAACCTCCGTTTTCCCCTGATCACTTAGTGGAACAGGGGCTTAGTGAGACGTTTGTTGACTACATGAGGGGCTGGGACGGATTTGTCTCCTAGGCCGACTTGCTGATGTACCGACTCCCACAAGCACGTGTCATGCCGGAGGCATCGCGAAGCGACGAGCTCGATGCGATGAGGCAATTAGCACAGAGGCCTGGAGACACATCCAGTCTCAGAGAATTGAGGGCAGAGGGAAAGAAGACTGCTAGGGAGAGGATAACCGAACTCCTCGACCCTGATTCTTTCGTCGAGGTCGATGCATTCGTTCAGCATAGGGCAGGCGACCATAACATGCACTTGCACAGGCCTCTGGGAGACGGCGTCGTAGCCGGTCATGGAATGATAGATGGAAGGAGGGTCGTTTGCTTCGCGCAGGACTATTCCGTATTTTCCGGTACCATGGGGGAGATGCATGCGAGAAAGGTCGCCAAAGTAGCTGAGTTCGCTGAGAAGTCCCAACTTCCGCTAATAGGCGTCTGGGACGGTGACGGTCAGAGGGTCGAGGAGGGAGTCACTTCCCTTGGGGCCACAGGGGAGCTCTTGGACATCCTAGTGGCATGCTCTGGCAGGATCCCGATGATATCACTCGTACTAGGCACTGTCTCTGGGGTCAGCGCCCTCGCGGCCGGCCTCTCCGACTTCGTCATTCTGGGGTCCGAGCATGGCAGGATGTTCATGAGGAGCCCATACATGATCCCTGAGATAATCGAGGGGCTCGTAGACGAGAATAGCCTAGGCGGGGCAGAGCAACACGCCAGCAGGAGCGGAGTGGCCTGCATGGTCGCGGATGACGAGCAGGACGCCTTCGATATCGCGGCGGAGATACTGTCATTCCTCCCTGACCACACCCTTGCGGAGCCCCTGGTCCTCAGGGGCTCAGATAAGTGGGATAGGAAATGCAAGGGCCTGGAGAAGCTTGTACCCTCCGACTCTAACAGGCCCTATGACATGAGGAATGTCATCAAGGAGGTTGTGGATGAGGGGCGATTCGTAGAGCTCTCTGAGTACTATGCCGAGAATGTGGTCATAGGATTCGCGAGACTCGATGGCCATTCCGTGGGAATAGTGGGGAATCAGCCTAGCGTACTAGCAGGATGCCTGGATATTGACGCGTCCGTAAAGGCCGCCCGGTTCATCAGGACGTGTGACTGCTACAACATCCCTATACTGACATTCGTAGATGTCCCCGGCTTCTTGCCTGGGACCGTACAGGAGTGGGGGGGAATAATCAGGCACGGTGCAAAGCTCCTCTACTCGTACGCAGAAGCGACAGTGCCTAAGATGGCAGTCGTGACCAGGAAGGCCTATGGTGGCGCTTATCTGGCCATGAGCTGCAAGCATCTAGGCTCAGATTACAACGTATCTTGGCCAGGGGGGGAGCTTGCGGTGATGGGAGCAGAGGGGGCTGTGAATATCATCCACAGGAAGGAGCTCTCAGAGGCCGAGGACATCGAAGGGGTCAGGGACGATCTGATCAACGAGTACAAATCCAAGTTCGGTGACCCATACGTGGCTGCTAAGCATGGCTGGCTGGATGATGTTATCGAGCCATCCCAGACCCGGAAGCTCCTGGTTAGAGCATTACGCCCTTTGCTGAACAAGAGGGAATGGGTGCCTCCAAAGAAGCACGGCAACATCCCCCTATGAACAATTCCGGGGGAACGCTCAAGCATGAGCATCTATACCCGGTGGCATGAGAGAGAGGCTTCTGCCAACACTCGTCTGCCTGATAATGCTGACTTCATTGGCGCCAACCACCGCAGCCATCGGTCCTGGCGACTCCACGATATGGGGGGTTTCCTACGATTGGACTCACTTCGAAGGAGACGTCCAGAATATGACCGGAGTGGATACCGATGCCGCTAACGAGGACCTCGAGGAGGCCGCGGACTACGCTGGCTTCATCCTTGAGACAGACCAGGTACTGAGTGGCTCGAGCAACTTCTACGTCGAGTCATGGGACCAAACCGATATTGTAGAGATCCAGGATATCCACGGGGCTACGCATCAGGTATCGAAGAGAGTGACGGAGCTCACAATAAGGCACGGACTACTTGCCGATGCGGGCTTCACAATGGCGTGGGTTGATGACTCAGAGAGTATCGACATCTGGTACAGTGCCGCCCAGGAGATCGTCCTCATAGTTGATGCGACTTACACGGAGTACGTCGACTCTGACATGATGGTCTATGGTGGAGATCTGGAGATGACGGGAGAGATCAGCGACTCGGCAGAACTCTCGATGAACGTCCAAGTAATCGCAGCCGGAGAGGTGGAGGGCCCAGAGGTAGAACTCGACTACTCCCTTTCCATGGAAATTCCCTCGCTTATCTCGGAGTGGAGGGTCGATGAGCCAATGGACTACCTGTATGACTTGAGTGAGCCCCCGTCTTTCGATGAAGAGGATGGCGAAGAATGTGATACTCAGTGTTCATTCCACCTCATAGACGGCTGGCTTGGGAATATGGATGGAAGCGTCACTGCCTCGGAGTGGGCCGCCATGTCCAATCATACTACGGAGGGGGAAAATCTGTCAGAAGAAGACTTCGACGAACTCTCCGACTTTATTGACATGTACAATGAAAGTGGAGGATTGAACTCGACCGAGTTCGAGGATGCTTGGAATGAATGCTGTGCTGACAATGACGATGAGCGTTCAGCAGGCATCATCGAGGGCACTTACTCAACGTTGACAGGTTACTCGTTGTCGGTGGGGATTAACGATCTCCCGACCGAGGAGTTCGGCATCAACCTAGATGCCTTCAACGTACAGCTGTCCGACTCCGTTCCTGGAGAGGGCACATTCAGCAATGACTTCGAGATGGCATCAGGGGCTATTTGGGACTGGGAGTGCCCGCCTGTGTCAGGGTCTGAGAGGCTGAGTTCTGATGGCTCTATAATCGATGTCCAGTGCGGGATAGCCCCGCCTATCTCCCCTGGGATGGCCTTCATGATGGGTTACTCTCTGATGCCCGCATTCGACAACGGTGTCAGCGAACTATCCTCTGTGATACAGGGACAGGTCGAGTCGTGGATCGAGGAGATTTCCGGCGAGGACGATGGAGACTTATTCGTCTGCGACAATGGTGAGGAGATACCTTCGGACTGGGAGAACGATGGCTACGAAGATTGCTCTGATGGCTCCGACGAGTCAGGTAGCTCAGACACATTCACGTGCAACAACGGCGAGGTGATTCCGGCGGACTGGGAGAACGACGGGGAGGATGACTGCTCCGACGGATCGGACGAGAACGATGATTCATCGGAGGCAGCGAGTAGGCTAGAGAGAATGGTCGAGGCCCTTACGGAGTCAAATCTGGGAAAGACCGTTGAGGCGTTCAGCGACAAGCTAACGGAATTGGTGGAGGACAATATTCCTAGCCAACCGGTGATGAACCTCGAGGACTCCTGTGGACTATTCTTCTGGGACACGAACGAGTCAAGGGTCGTGGGGATGGCTATTCTCAATGACGGCGACGGGGACGGCTCTTCAGAGGTCCTCTTGGGGCCGAACATCTTCGGAGTCAGGAACCACGATGTGGATCTGAACATCGTGTATCACGATGGTGACGATGCCAGGGGCGTTAAGGCAGACATCCTGGGACTTACCAACATAAGGGAGATAGCGCCCGAGTCGAAGCACAATGTCGAGGAACTGTACAACATACTGGGCGCCGACTACATGCCCGATCTCGATCAGACTGATACAGATCAGGACGGAGTTCTGGACGTCTTCGACCAGGACGACGATGGCGACGGACTATTCGACTGGGAGGATGATGAACCCCTCAAGCCATTCAGGTCATCGAGCGATGAAGAGATCGAAACGGTACCCGGTCCTGGGTTCCTCGCGATAGCCTCGATGCTCGGGGCTGCAGCGATACTCGCCCCTCGAAGAGAAGACTGAGGCGCTCAGTGGTACGATGCAGAACAAAGACAAGGCATCTCTGGCCCTGGTGTCCTTCTTCCTGCTGATGGCATGGAACGGCACATGGTTCGAGATTTCAGCCAGTGGCACGTACACCGAGGGGCTTGAGAGGAGCCCAACCATCTCTACCGAGTACATCATCGATAGCGACCAAGAGTCCTTCGAGATGTCCATCCAGAACGCGACCCCCCTCCTGTTATACTGGTTCGAGAGGGAGGATATAACGACAGATAAGGGAGAGGGGCAGAGCAGTAACCTCGAACCGAGCGATCCCGGGGAACCGGAGTCCAGTGGCTGCCAAGGCTCCTGCCTCGATCAGTCGAGAAGCATTGTGCAACTGGTCATGATAGCGCTAGTCGCAGCCCTCGGCCTTTCCTCGATAAGCCCTACTTGGAAACTCAAGACGGGACTGGTCGTCGTATGGCTCATCGGCTCCGTCGTCATCTTAACTGCCGTCCCAATCGCTGCGGCGTATGACTTCGGGGTCATTGGGGACGAGGAGGGCGGGGACTCTTCATCAACGGGTGGATTCGATACCGCGTCACAGGAAAACTCGGTCGGAATCGACCAGTTCGCCCATTATCAAGAGGATGGGGGCTTCGGGCTGCATATCACAGGAATATCATTCTACTTCGACTCCGTCGGCTACGACCTCGGCCTACTAGAAGAGGAGGACAGACAGGGCGTAATCGACGAGCCCCCACCACCAGGGGAGCCAGGATACGAGTCGTTGATAAGGTTCCACGGCGAGCTAGAGGTGGGGTCCGGAGAGATACTAACCTGGTGGCTCCTGACTTCCCCAGTGCTAGTCATGAGTCTCTTCCGGTCTCGATCCGTAGGCCTCGAAGAATAACTAACGCCTGAGGCATGCGCGCCCCTAGCGCTCCTTTCGCAGGAGGTCTAGCAGGGCTGGCAGTGATGGTAGCTCCGCAGACATCTCGGGCGCGAAGAGTGTCCTCCACGCCTCGAGATGCTGCGCCGCGACCATGATCACTGCGAACTCCTCGATACCCGCACCCTCTGCGTAAGAGATGGAGACCTGCCTGTCCGCTCCGAGATCGACGCTCTCGCCACCTCCTGGCAAAGCATCTAGGTCGATCGCTATATCCGCCTCCCTCCTCTCCGTGATTGAGTCGCTCCATGGTCCATCAACGAGCTTCCGTCTGCCGCTGACCATGGATATATCTCCCTCTGCCCCGGCCCACGCTACCGCTATTGAGCGAGCCGCCGAGCCGCCGCCCCTAATCCTCAGAGTGGACATATTTGGGTCGATCCCGATGTGCCTACAGGAATCCACGAAACCATCGCCATCTGTGTTCGCTCCCTTCCATTCTCCATTCGATCTTACGACCTGATTCACGGAATCTAGCCCGTCTTCTACCTCTATGCCTAGTCCTTCCCAGATTGAGTTCTTCAGAGGCGTAGTACATGATATCCAGATATCTCCCTCGAGATCTGATGCCTTATCCATGAAATCATCAAAGCTCTCGGCTTCTAGGAAAACAGCTCTCACATCCTCAAAACCGAGCTTCTCTCCCACTATTTCGAAAAGCCTCGGGGTTAGCGAATGTGAAATGGGATATCCAGCGACCCCCCAGTAATCAGGCCGACCCATCAACGACACCCCCTTGGCACGAATCGCCGTACTCGTATTCCATTGAGAATGATTCGGTTATCGGTTCTACGACCGAAAATAACGGGTATGTATGGCCCCTCCGGAAAACATGGACAGTGACCTTGACATAGCCCGCGCCGCGGAACCGATGAAGATCGAGAAGGTGGCCGAGCAACTAGGACTAGCTCGCAGTGACTTGATAATGCATGGTCCGCACATAGCCAAGGTTTCCTGGGACGCCCTTTCATCAGGAATTTCTGAAGAGAAGGGCAAGCTAATACTGGTGACCAGCGTCAACCCCACGCCCTTTGGGGAAGGCAAGACAGTCACCACAATAGGCCTGAACCAAGGCTTGAACCACCGTGGCCACAATGCGTGCTGCGTGATCAGGGAGCCTTCTCTAGGACCGGTCTTCGGAATCAAGGGAGGAGCCGCAGGAGGGGGGTACTCACAGGTACTCCCCATGGAGCAGATCAACCTGCACTTTACGGGAGACCTCCATGCGATAACAGCCGCTCACAATCTCTGCTCCGCAATCCTGGACAATCACCTGCACAGGGGTAACCAGCTGGACATAGACACGAACAGGATATTCTGGCCAAGAGTCATCGATATGAATGACAGAACCCTGAGGCAAGTCAGTATAGGGCTCGGGGGCCCTGCGACCGGAGTGACCAGGTCCGAAAGGTTCGATATCACCGCGGCTAGTGAGGTGATGGCCATACTGTCCCTCTCAAAAAGCTACGAGGACCTGAGAAACAGACTAGGAAGCATAATCCTCGCGGAGTCAAACTCCGGCAAACCCGTGACGGCCGAAGAGCTAGGAGCCGCAGGATCGATGGCACTCCTCCTCAGGGAAGCCATGCTGCCGAATCTAGTTCAGACCCTAGAGGGGAATCCCGCATTCGTCCACTGCGGTCCCTTCGCCAATATCGCACACGGCAACTCTTCAATAATAGCCGACGAACTCGCATTGTCAAGGTCTGACTATGTCGTGACGGAAGCTGGCTTCGGTGCAGAGATGGGTGCTGAGAAGGCACTCCACATCAAGACACTGGCATCTGGGGTAGCCCCTAGTTGCATAGTCCTCAATGTCACCGTTCGTTCAATGAAGTTGCATGGAGGAGGCGTCGCAGGCGGAGGGGGATCAAGGCCCACCAAAGAAGAGATAGAGACAGAGAATGTGGAAGCAGTCCGCGCTGGATCCGCGACAAACCTCAGGAGGCATGTTAGAAACCTAGCTACTACTGCCATTCCAGTTGTCGTTTCTATAAACAGGTTCCACACGGACACGGAGGCAGAGATAGAAGCCATAAGGGACGAAGCCAGAAAGGCAGGAGCCACTGATATCGTCCTCTTTGAGGGATTCTCCGATGGAGGAAGGGGTGCGGCAGCTTTGGCAGATTCTGTAGTTTCAGCCTGTTCTTCCCACTTGGAGAAAGGTAGCCCATTCAAACCGATTGTGGATCCGGGGATGTCTTCGAAGGAGGCTATTCTGAGAATTGGGACTAATGTATACGGAGCTGATAACGTTGATCTAAGCGACTCAGCTCACAAATCAATAGAGAAGTTCAAGAAATGGGGCTTCGGAAACCTTCCTGTGTGCATGGCGAAGACCCAGTACTCCTTCAGCCACGACAAGAAGGTACTCGGTGCCCCCGTGGGATTCACCCTACAGGTCAGGGAAGCTAGGCTCAATGCCGGGGCAGGATTCATCGTAGCCATATGTGGATCGATGATGACCATGCCTGGATTGCCAAGCAGACCGGCGGCAATGGACATGGACATGGACGAGGACGGAAGGCTCACAGGAGTCTTCGGGTAGGTTGTTTTTCTATGCGCAGAGTCAAGCGTCTCGATGAGGGGATACGACTCCGTGTCGAGGATGAAGATGACCTGTGGGTTCTCGCTCAGATTTGCAGATCTGGTTCAGCAGTAGGGATGCTCTCTCACAGAAGGGACTCAACTACAGGGACCAAGGAGGACGGTAGGGCTAAGAGCGCGGAGAGGAAGCCAATGTGGATCGTTCTCGACGCACATGAAACCGCATTCCAATCATTCACGGACAATCTCAGGGTCCATGGGGTCATCAAGGAGGCGAAGATAGACATCGGTAGCCATCACACCCATGTCGTTTCGCCAGGGGACGAAATAGAAATAACTAGAGAAGGAGGCCTTGAGAAGTCGGATTTAGACCTGATAAACGAGGCCATATCCTCTGGCACCAAGGCCAAGGCCGGACTAATAGTGGTAGAGTCGAACGAGGTACTGGTATTCGAGGTTACATCTAGGGGCATAAGGGATGTTTCACAATTTTCCATGAGAGGGGGGGGCAAGAGAGTATCCGGCTCATCTATTGTCCGAAATGCATTCTTCGAGGATGTGGCCAGTGAGGTCAGGATGGTCTTCAAGGATGACATGCCCCTAGTGATATGTGGGCCTGGATTGGCTAGGGAGCAGTTCGAAGATAATCTCAGAGCCCTAGGATGCAAGAATACTATTTCCAATGCAGCAACCTCCATTGGAGGTAGATCAGCCGCAAATGAGGTACTAACTGAAGGAGCTGCAGACGCAATCCTTGGAGAGCACGTCCTAGTCAAAGAAATCAGGGCCATCGAAGACGGGCTGAGGAGGATATCCGTGGACGGTGCGGTGACCTATGGCATCACTCTAATCTCAGATGCCGCATCAAAAGGGGCGGTTGAATCTCTGATAATCGACGCTTCATTGCTCAGGGAGGATGATGAAATCTCACGAAAAAGATGGGAAGGGATATGCGCTGAGGTCAAATCCTCCAGGGGGATTGTAATTCAGGCATCAGTCGATCACGATGCCGGTCAACAACTGCTTGGGATGGGTGGAGCAATAGCACTGCTAAGGTGGAAGACAGACCACTAATCCTATGACTAACAAGCCCTAGGTCCGCTTATGCGAGAGGGCGCTAGATTAGTGGCCTTAGGAACCCCTGATAGAGCAGATAGGGCAAGCAGATTGGCATCCATTTCTACCTCGATGGGCATCCCATGCTCAATTGCCTCCTCACAAAGAGACGAGGAATTCGACTCGTTCGATCAAGGAGCTATTGATTGGAAGCTCCAGATGAGAGCCGCCCACTGGATGGTCAACTCTTCCTCCATGACCACATTTGGCCAATCGCCTTCCATGGCGTGGTCGGCCTCTATGACTTTCGCCGAATTAGAGGGTTGTAGAAATGTGATGATTGTGGATTTGCCTCCCGATCGTGAAATGATCTCGAAATCATGGGGTCGGGTAATTGGAAAAGTCAGGCAGATCCATGTACTGTTCTTCACCGAAGATGCGACAGAGGCCATCTCAGGCATCGAGAAAATAGCGAAGGAAGAGCTCTTGTCAGACGTCAGAAAAAGGACGATGATACCCATAGTGTGCGGCTATTCAGAGAATGACAATACTGCCAGAGTTTCACATGCCCTCGGCTCTTTCGAAGTCAAAATGACCGATGATGAGGGAGGGCTGGAATGGCTAGCTGGATTCCTGAACGCACTTCCACTCTCGGGACCTGGAATCAACGGTCTGAGAGCCGCTGCCTCATGGAAGTAAATCGCCTACTGGCGCCCAATTCGTCGAATTATCAGAAACCCCTTTTGAAGGGGCATCCTTTCGGCCCGACCCGCGAGGGAACAAGCATGCCACTCAAACTAGGTCCAGCAGGAGTTCCCCTATCCTGTAAAGGGAGGACAATCGTGGAAGGGATGGACGACATTACCGCCTTGGGTTTGGAGGCTATGGAAATTCAGACCGTGAGGCCAGTTCAGCCAAAGCATTTCGATCAATATTGGCAGGCAGGAATACTGTCTTGGGATTCAGGCATTGAGATGAACCTCCACGGTCCCTACTACGCCGAGCTTCTAGGAAAGCGTAGGGAGAGGAATCGTTCACTAGCTAAGATGGAGGCCTCTATGCAGGCTGGCAAGATCATCAATGCAAGACACTTGGTGTATCACGTTGGTCCCTATGGGGAGTACGAACCTGGCACCAAAGCCAATGAGCAAGTCGCAAATATCTTCTCAGGCATAGTCGACAGAGTAAGGGGGATATGGGGGGACCAAGACGAGGAAGCGTACACTGCATTCCCATGGATCGCTGAGCAAGAACCGTCCCTAGTCGGGATAGAGACTTCTGGCAGACAGGAGCTTTGGGGGACTGTGGAGGAGGTCCTCGAGGTATGTAATCACGTAGAGGGAACCGTTCCAGTGCTGAATATAGGGCATATCCATGCTAGGGGACACGGTTCAATGAGGACTAGCGAAGACTACGCAGAACTATTCGACATGGTCAGGGAGAACTACGGAGCCAGCAAGTTCTACTGTCATTTCGCAGGCATAGAGCACAGGATGGGCAATGCACTGCACTACACGCAGATAAAGAAATCAGATCTCAAATTCGAGCCTTTCGCTGAGTTCTTGGCTGAAGAGGGAGACTGGATGGATATCACGATAATCTCGGACTCCCCCCTTCTGGAGCACGACGCCATGTACATGATGCAACACTACGACAAAGCCAGGCAGAGGCTCATGGAGATCAGGGCACGTGATGAAAGGAGGATCAAGCTCGCTAAGGAGAGCGGTCTGACCCCAGAAGAGCTGGAGCTACTGGAACACGAGGCCGCAGAGGCTAGGAGGAGACAGGATGAGGAAGACGCCAAGCCATCATCCGCATCTTCCAAGTCCCCCTCCAAGATGATGACCTTCGATTCCAAAGATGACGATGATCTGTTCTAGAACAGTTTCAGCTGAGTGCTAGTGGCCCTGCTCTTCTTCGAATTTCTCGTAGGTCTTCTCCGACTGCCATGCGTCTTCAAAACCTCCTTGCTAATTCTCCTAGCCTCCTCTCCCCCTCTGGCTGAGTAGCTTCTGCTGATTCCCATTTTTCTACTCTCGACCTCATCAACAATCGGGTGTGGGTAGTCACGGCCGATGTTGCAGGATATTGAGTCCTGGAGGGAATCGGGCATCTTCCAAGGCTCATGGATGTACTTCGTTGGAACCATGGAGAGCTCAGGGACCCACTTTCTGATGTAATCCCCATCAGGATCCTGATCCCTGCCCTGCTTGGTCATAGAATACGCCCTGATTGTATTTATTCCAGTCGTCCCAGACTGCATTCCGACCTGTGACCAATGAATCCCGGGCTCATAGTCAAGAAATTGCCTAGCTAGATACGCCCCCGTATCCCTCCAAGGGAGCCACAGGTTGTAAGATGACGCCGACATCATCATTGCCCTCATTCTGAAGTTTATCCATCCCGTAGATTTCAACTGCCTCATACACGCATCGAGGAACGGCCATCCAGTCCCCCCGTCCTTCCATCTGGTAAATCTTTCATTGTCCAGGACCCTGTCCATGTTCAGGTCTATGGCAGTATTTTGAGCTACCAGATCTAGGTCCGGCTCCATTTCCATTTTCTGTATGAAGTGGCACCTCCAGGCCAACCTCCTCCTAAAGGATGCTAGACTCTTGATCCAATCTTCTTGATCCTCCACATGTGCCCTGCTCTTTCTTATCCACTCTATTCTTGATGTTGTCTTCTGAACCGCTCTCCTCATGGATAGTGATCCAGAGGAAAAATACGGAGATAGGCCAGAACCATGCTTCACAGAGAGAGATGGGCTGGAGATTGCCCACCTGTACTCCTTGCCGTATTCTCTGAGGAACGCATCGAGCCTACGAATGGCGGCATCCTCTCCCGGCTCAGGTCTATTCTTCAGCTCCCTCGGAAAGTACCCTATGTCGCTCAAGCGCGGTATAGCCCCCTCAAAGGGCACCGACTTGGTGAATACCGGGGCATCACTCAGGGCCTGGCGCATTCTCTTATCTCTCTCCCTCTTCCAAATATCTCTATCAGGAAGCCTCCTGATAATTCCATTATTTGGAAACTCAATCCATTTTATCCCTCTGTTTCTGCATAAATCCAATACTTTCTTGTCTCGCTCGAATGACCAAGAGTTCCCAGTTTCTTCATGTGATAGGAGTCTGTCAATTCCAAGTGAGAGGTCGATCTCCTTCAGTATCTCTACGGCATCACCTACCTTGAAGTGAAGATGTGCACCCGATTTTTTGAGAGTTTCAGAAAGGTCAGTGGCACAGTCTAATTCCCATTGGAGATGAATCGGATCAGTATCCTCCTGCTCGAGTCGCTGTGGCTCCAAGATGAACAAGCAGATTACCGATTTCCCAGAAAGTGAAGCACTCAAAAGAGGGACGTGATCCCTAGTGCGAAGGTCCCTCTTGAACCAGACTACGTCCATGGGCTCATTTCTGTTATTGATAGCTCAAGTATATATCCCACAATTATTCTAGTTGGATTCTTTAATCTATTGATTTCCAATACTAATCTTGAACCGAATGAGATTCTCCTTCCTACTCTCTTTCCTATCAACTATCGGAAGTGGATAGTCCACTCCAATAATACAATTCAATGATTTTTGTATTGAAATCGGGGCTAGGTGCGGCTCAAAAATATACTTCGAGGGGAATGACTTCAGCTCAGGAACCCAGTATCTTATGAAATCCGCATTCGTGGTTTCCGCATTGAGGCTGGATTTTGAATCTGGACAGGGATTGTAAATTCGATAATAAGGCATTGAGAAAGGCGCGACTCCAGCTAGCCAAAGCCAGTTTCCGTTGTTCAAGGCCCAATCGCTGTCAACCAGCTTCCTCTCGAATACATCCCTCCCATAAGTCCAGTTTTGCCATAATTGCCCCCTTGTCAGGAAACAAGAGACTGCATGCCTCCCCAAGTGATGAATCCACCCAGTCTCTTCGAGTTGCCTCATCATCGCATCTATGTATGGATAACCAGTATTCCCAGTTTCCCAAGCAACCATTTTTTGTAAATCAAAATCGTCCCAGCCTATCTCTTTACAGTTCTCATTATCGATATCAGAATCCCAATTTTTAACAGATCTCGACAACAGGTAGAACATCTCTCTGAACATCATCTGACCATGCAATGACTCGGGTGGTTCGGTGTGTTCATCACTCAGATAAGCCTTCTCACACTCCTTCCATAGCATCCTGACAGAGAGACAACCAGTACTCAAGTAGGGGGATAGTCCAGTCGTACTTGGCTCTCGTGGGTCATCTTCAGAATTCGTAGAAATGGTCTTCGGCTTTCTGAACTTGTTCACGTACTGCGGCCTATCTGACACCTTCTTCTTCAGCCTATCCAATGCCTCTGTCTCCCCACCAGGGAAGTAGTGATGCTGATCCCCTTTATCCGGAAACCTATCTCGGATCATTCTGTCAAACTCTGAAATCTCAATGACATTCCCCCTATCTGCCAAAGTAGCCAGTGGCTTCTTCTTGCTCGGGACGGGAAGAGGGCCCCCTACCTCATAGAAACCAAGCTCATTCCTACTGAAGTGATCCCTGAAAATCCCTTCCATATCCTTAATCGATTTTGGATTTCTATAGCCTGGTGACTTAACCACTTCCTCAATGTCCAGAAGTGTGTGCATAGCGGGAAATACCTTGGTTCGAAAGTTACTAGACTCACTACTGGACCAATTCTCGAGAAGCATATCAGTTTCCCTACTTCCCGGCTCGGAACAGTATTCGTAAACAAGGCATACGTCTTCCCCTGGTAGCCCCTCTCGGATTGAATGTAGGGCATCCGAGATTTTCCCGGATAAAATTGTCAGACTAGTGCCGAGTGTTCCCCTGAGATTCTCATCAAGATTCTTCAAAGATTCACTGAGGAATCTCATCCTGTTGAATCCAATATTCCCCTTCCCGCTATCCTGCTGTTCGTCATCTATGATGAATATAGGTAGTATGGAGTCCACCTCTTCTGAGTTACAAGCCCAAGTTAGAGCCTCATTGTCATGTACCCTAAGACACTTACGAAACCACAGAACTGCGACTGCCATAACAAATGTGCCAAATTTACACTTTTATGCTGTTGTTTCCAAGGCACATCGGAATCCAGTGATTATCCATTCACTAGGAAGACTTGAAGTCATGACCATTGTGGCGAAGTTGCTACGGGACTGTAGCTCAGCTGGGAGAGCGCCGCACTGAAGATGCGGAGGCCGCTGGTTCAAGTCCGGCCAGTCCCACCAAACTAGTGCCTAGTCATGACTATGTCATTCACCCTTGATTGAGAGTTTCGACCTGAATTCCGTGTAGCTTCTCCAATCCAATTTCAGCCATGTCCATCAGGGAATCAAACTGCTCACGCGAGTAAGTAGACTCTTCTCCAGTTCCCTGAACCTCGACCAGCATTCCGTCACTGGTTCCGACTACATTCATATCGACATCAGCATTGCTATCGAGGATGTAGTCCAGATCGAGAAAGACCTCTCCATCAATCAGCCCCACACTTATCGCAGACACATCGTTGCACATCACAGATGACTCATGAGCCATCCTCTCTTCATCAGTAAGCTCTGGGGCGGTCCACCCATTGGAGATGTCCTCCCTTGTAGGCCGCATTTCCTTCGGTAGGCATTCCCCTGAGGCGATTAACCTACGAACAGCGAGCCTTAGCCCCATACATGCAGCAGTTATCGATGCACATCGAGTCCCTCCATCTGCATTCAGTATGTCGCAGTCGACAGTCAGAGCCACAGGCCCAAGTGCCTCGAGATCAACTGCTCCCCTCAGTGACCTTGCCACTAGCCTCTCGATCTCCATTGTCCTGCCCTTGGCCCCGTTTCTCTCTCTCCTGAACCTCGAGTCAGTTGAACCGGGAAGGAGTGAATACTCTGCGTGGACCCATCCCCTATCCGAGTTTTTCGGGAACCATCTTGGAAGTGAGGGAGCCTTCGTAACACAGACCAGAATTATTGTTTCGCCTTGTTTGTACAACAGGGAGGAAAGAGCGTTCGGGGTGAAGTCCAAAGTCACGTGCACATCACGCAACTCGTCATTTTTCCTATCGCTGCTAATTTTTCCCGACTTCATCTTCGCCATGCCACTCCGAGTGGCCATCACCTGTTGAATCATTCGCGTGTCGCATGAGGTGGACGAAAGGACTCAACCACTGAAGAGTCAGTGGTAATATATGGCCCACCGATCAAATCCACACAGTATGGGACCGCATTGAAAACCTCACTCAGAATTTCCCTAATTGACTTGGGGGAGCCTGGTAGGTTGATTATCAGGGATTCCCCTCTTATCCCAGCAACTTGTCTGGAGAGAATAGCCGTAGGGACATATTTCAGAGATACTGAACGCATCTTCTCCCCAAATCCAGGAAGCATCTTTTCGCATACCATTGAGGTTGCCTCGGGCGTCACATCCCTGGGTGATGGCCCCGTCCCTCCTGTTGTAACAACCACAGAGCATCCTCTGACATCAACAAGTTCAATCAATGAGGCGCCTATTGTTTCCATGTCATCTGGAACCACCATCCTCTCCACCTGCCAGGAGGACGTCAATGCCTCTTCGAGGAACTCTTCAATGGATGGGCCACTAATGTCTTCGTACTCTCCCGAGCTAGCCCTGTCTGAAGCTGTAAGGACTCCGAATCTGCAATGCTCGCCTACGTTCACGGCCCGGAGAGGGGGTTATCCCGATTAATCACGTCGGTATTCCGCCCTTAGCCAATGAACACCTTCATGAACCGCCGATGAAAACCATTCTAACCTGAGGTGATGAAGTGCTGAGTCTTCCCCAAACCGCACGTTGTGTTGTCATCCGTGAATCACTAGGGATTCCCGTTCTCACGGGAACCGCCAATTTGGGCCAGTTAGACTCAGCTTTCCTCACGTAGGAGGCAGAGAAATGAC
>DALI01000062.1:18286-18674 GCA_002496725.1 Euryarchaeota archaeon UBA181
TCACGTAGGAGGCAGAGAAATGACTGGAGAAGGCAAGTATGCAAACTTGGTAGCTACTGTGAAGCAAGAATGTAAGGATGCAGATGAAAATGAGATTATAGAGGAATTTAGGAGATACGAGGAGGAGTTCCTCATACCTCCCGAGGACGCTCTGAGGTCGGTAATCAGAAAGTTCCAAGCCGCGGCTGGTATCGAGCTGACTGGAACATCATCTGCCAAATCCGCCCCTCCCTCCGTCAAGAAGGTTGACAGATTTTCTGAACTAGGCTCGGATGACAGGAATGTCACTATCGAAGTAGCAGTCGTTTCCTACACTCCAAGAATGCAGAAGATGAAGACAGGAGAAGAGAGGCAGATCGCCTTTGGATGGATTGAAGATAATCCTTGG
>DALI01000062.1:18968-67143 GCA_002496725.1 Euryarchaeota archaeon UBA181
ATGGATTGAAGATAATCCTTGGGAGCCCGGGGAGAAGAGGGACAGGTGGGACTACAAAGACTGGGGCGGCCATAGTCAGAATCTCACTCCTGGTTCAGTAGTACGACTGGAAGGGGTGTCTGTTAACGAGTGGAACGACAAGAAATCAATCAATATCAACAGGACCTCAAGGATTTCCGTCTTAAGGGAGGGTGGACAAGCCAATCTACAGTCATCTGACGAGCCAATCAATATCCAGAAGGCATCCCAATCAGAGGGCTTCGTGAACATTGTTGCTAGGGTCCTCTCTACGAAGCCCGATGTAATAGTGAAGAGGGACGGATCGGGAGAGCTTCATGTTGTCAGAGGTCGCTTAGCAGATGACACTGGAAGCATAGGCATGCTTTCATGGTCAGAATTTGATTACGAGCCGGGCACTCTTCTGAAGATAGAGGGGGCATCAATAAGGAGGTTCAGGGATACCCCGGAGGTAAACATTGGAGACACCACAAGAGTGGAGGTGTTCCATGACAACTCCTTTGCAAGTATGGAGGATCTAGCTTCCACTACGAGCAGTACTATTTCCGGCCTTAGAAACGGTATGAGGGATGTTGAGATAACCCTCCAAGTTGAATCTTGGTATCAGAGGACATTTACCTCCAATGATGGCTCTGAGAAGGTCGTCCGAAGTGGAGATGTGATGGATCCTACTGGGAGATGCAGGCTAACGGCTTGGTGCGACTTCGATCCAAAGCCAGGTGACTTCATACACCTCAAGGAAGCTAGGGTTCAATCTTGGCAGGGATCCCCAGATCTCGTTATTGATGATCTGGCCCAGGCTACAAATCTGGAAAGCCCCACTTGGGAGAAGATAGATCCGGGGGATCACTGGGTCGATGTCGGACTTACTGAACTAGTATCGGGAGGCACCAGAAGAGGAATCAGGACCACTGGGACTGTGGTACTGGTTACTGGAGACTCGGGAATAATTGAAAGATGTCCCGTGAAGCTACCGGATAGGGAAAGGAAATGTCGGAAGAGACTCAGAGATGGAAGTTGCATTGATCACGGACCACAGAGGGGAGAAGAGGATCTGCGAATCCGAATGGTACTGGATAATGGGGTATCCAACGTATCTCTCTTGCTTTCCAAGGAACCAGCAGAGAAGTTTCTGGGAATGACCCAAGCGGAAGTAGCGGAAAAGATATCCAAGGATGGACAAGAGTCTTTCCTTACCTCAGTCAGGGAGCAATCGTTAGGAATGAGCGTCTCAGTCAATGGCCTAGCACTCATAGATGATCAAGGTGCGATGCTACTTGCTGATAGCGTACAGGGAGATGGCCTGACAGCATCTCAAGCCGCGGATATGATCATCGAAAAGTGGGAGGTGGTCATGTGATGGAGCCCCAGAGGAGAATTCGTCAAAGTGCCATCAGGATGCTCGCGCATGAGTACTCCGAAGCCTCTCTTACTGAGATGGGTGCCGGTGAGTTTGATCCATCCTTCGTCATTACAAAACTCGGTGCTAGGGTGAATAGGGCACTTGTTGCAGGTGTAATCGACAGAATGGAGAGAAGAGACGGCGACAACGGTCCTAGTTATTCCGGGCACATCCGAGATCCGACAGGAAATCACGTGTTCAATATCGCCCCATTCCAAGAAGAGATGCATGCCGAGGCAGAGGAGCTCCTTGCTAGATTCGAGTCAGGGGATAGATTTCTTATCTCCCTAGCAGGCAAGGCAAGATGGTTCGAGACAGAGGATGGAGGGGTATTCACATCCCTCAGAGTTGAGCAACTGGCAATCATAGACAAAGAGAGGTATTCCAGATGGCTTGTAGATGCGGCCGACTCCACACTCAGGAGGATCAAGGCATACGAAGACTCCGTGGGCGTCGAGACTACCCCTAGGGATATGGAAGACTCAGGAATCCCTTCTGATATCATCAACGGACTAGTCCAAGCTAGATCCCACTATCCAGAATTTGATACCGAGAACTACAGGGTAGGTGTTCTTCAGGCCCTGTCAATCGCATCTGGGAGATCCAGTATGGCCGACTCCCCTCCTCCCGCTAACTCAGTTCAAGTGAATATGCCAGATTCAGAAACCGAGTCCGTTTCCAAAGTACATATAGAGCCCGAAGGGGACTTATCCACGACTATCATAAGCGCAATAAAGGCATCAGACAGAGGAGAAGGAGCCGAATATGACACGATTATTCTTTCGTGCATTCAGTCCGGCTTCTCCAGGGAGGAAGCAGAGGACGCCCTTGAAGGAATGAGGGATGTCGATGGTACGATAATCGAGCCTAGGTTCGGATTCTTCCAGATACTCTAGCTACGGGTTCCATCAAGTAAAAACGATGCTTGATTCATCTTATCCCTAATCCTCTTCATTGAGGTCTCAGAGACGACCTTTTCTCTGAGATAAGAGTTCCCAGTTAGCTTTGCGAAGTTCCCTATTCTGGCTCCTCTGATTTCTGCGATATCAGTGGAAATACGCATGAATCTGGACTTTACTATTTCCTCGCTCACAGGCCACCCCCTGCGCTTTGCAAGTCTGAGCAGGAGCTCCTTTTGATTCTCCCCCCAGATTCCACCGCTACCTCTCAAGATCGTACCTATCACTCTGTCAAGATCGCCAACAGATGCTGAAATCACTCTGAGGTCTTCCTGAGTAACTTGGTCAAGGGTATCTATCCCCAAGACGAGTGAGTCATAGGCATCCTCGATAACCGCAATGGGCGAATCAGAATGGAAATCAGTCCCAACTAGATTTAGCGACCCATCTTCAATCTCATCAGTCTCGATTTTCATAGAATCTAGCGGTACTTTGATGCCGTTTCTTCTGAGGCTCCTCTTGATCCTCCCCCACCCATTTAGCTGATTAGTCAGAACTCCAGCCACTCTCCCCATCAGAACAGTCCGGTTTCCAGTCAAGGGGGCCTCAAGCCTTATGCATAGCTCATGCAGGTCATCTCGATCCATTCCAGCAAGCTTCTCGATAGTCATCCTCCTGGAGTCGAAATTCAGATGTAGCCATAATCTCTGGCGCCTCTCACGTTGCGATCCTGAAGACTTGATTCCGAATATCTTGAGTACTTCTCCAAGCTCATTGTGACTCATTGACTGGATTCCGTCCCAAGATAGGTCTAGGTCTTGCAACGCGAGACTCTGTATTAATCTCGCTCTGAGGACCTCGACTGAACCACTCTTCGAGATCTTTTTGGATTCAGCGAGTTCCCGTAACTCCACCAGCCTCCCCCTGTAAAGAATATCCAGAGAGGAAACATCGTAATTCAAACTAACACCAGTTGCTCGGCTACCGATGATGGTCATATCCATTGCGTGCGGATTTCCTATGAAATACCAGTTTTACGAGGAGAGACTACTCGCCACTACTCATCTAGTAAAATGAAGGGAGGACTCTCTGGATCGGTGTGGAAGTCCTTGGGGACATCTCTGGAAACTTCCTTAATCATCGTCTCCCAGTCTCTCAGCGATGCTATGGTCGCTCGCTCATGGTCTGAATGCCTTATTACTCTGTGAAGGCCTACGGTTCTCGAACCGTTCTTGGATACGAACTCTAGTCTAATTTCCACATGAACCTCCTCCTCTATTACCTCTCCATCCGGATCGAGACATACTTGTTCAAGAGTCAGATCACGAGTGGCCTCGGCCTGTTTTATTAGTGATCTAACCTGCCTGTGTCTGACCATAACCCCCGTCTTCTCAAGCATTTCTAGATTAAGCGCCCCAAGCATAGAATTCTGGACTCCCCAACACGTTTCCCCCTCCTTCTCTGAGATTTCTCTGGCGATGCTATTCGGAAACCGGTTCCTCGCTAGTAACACTACTAAGTCAGAATAAGCAGGTGGAAGAAAATGTGGATCTCCCTCATTCAATCCCTCGGGAAGTAGCGAATGCCTCCTGCTGACTAGATTGGAACCCTCATATACGCCCCTTGAGGTGACAAATCCATCAATATCTCCAGAGGACCTCAAATCCTCCATCCACTTCGCCAAACTAATTGCATCACTGGGGACATCTCCCTTGTCTGCAATCGATGAGTATGCCCTCGGATCGAGGATTCTTAGTCCACCCCTGGCTCTCCTAAGCTGCCTTCTGATCAGTTTGTTGTCACAGAGGAGTATTGCAGATTTGGGCTGATATTGTATCTTATTATCCGATACCAAGATTCGATAAGGCCTAATTGGGGTTCTAGCACCTACGACTTTACACCCCGCCTGGAGGATACTCATCATGTTTCCATGAACCAGTATCGCAGGCAAGGCTAGGACATCCGCCTCCCCTGTCTCTAGCATATCCAGGCCGTGAGAAAGACTGCTTGCCTCGGTTCGTGTAATATCCAACCCAGATGAGTCCCTAGAATCTATGAATGAATCCATTCTTGTGCCTACCGGGCAACTCGGAGAATCGAGTGTAGTGAGAGTCAGCCCTTCTTCCATCGCATCCACCTCTAGGGAGGGAGCACGTACTGTGCCCGACCAAGCGCACGCACACTTGTTGATATATGCGACCCTATCCCTAACACCTGATAGTCGTGGTAACTAGGCTCTCTGTCAAGCGCGGCTTAGACAAGCGTTTGAACATGTTCGAGGAGGAGCTGGAGAATCTTGTCCAAGAGGCAATTTCCTCCAAGGGAGCTCCAGCTATGGATTTAGCTAGGGACGTGCTACTAGCAGGTGGTAAAAGATTGAGACCTCTCTTGGCTATTCTGTCATATGAGGCCGCAGGCGGAAGGGATGTCAGCGAAGTAATGGATCTCGCATTATCTTCAGAGCTCATTCACACGGCCACTCTGATTCATGATGATATCTATGACCAGTCCAGATTCAGGAGAGGGAGGCCCACGATCCACTCATCACACGGCCTAGCACATGCAATCATAGCAGGGGACTACCTATTCGCACTCGGATTCTCCAAGGGCGGCCGTTACAATCTGGATGTTGTAGATATGATAGCAAGCTCCTGTACTAACATCGCGAGGGGCGAGTTACAGCAGTTCAATCACATAGGAGACCTTACTACGACTCCAGAGGACTATTACTCGATAATAGATGGTAAGACTGTAGGGCCATTCGCTACGGGGACCTCTTGCGCGGCCATGGTCGCAGGGGCCTCTAAGGAGGTTTCAGAAATGATGTATGAGTTTGGGACTGAATTTGGTAGGGCTTTCCAGCTGGTGGATGACCTCTTAGACCTCACAGGAGATCCAGAAATGGGTAAGCCCAGAGGTACAGACGTCCATGAGGGGAAGATGACGCTTCCACTGATTCATGCCCTGACGACCCTACATGGTCCCGAGAGGGAGCATTTAGCAGATGTTCTCAGTAATTTCAGTGACGATAGGTGGAATGAGCTAACGTCACTTCTCGAGATATCCGAGTCATTCAATTACACTACTCAGCTTATTCAGAATCATGTTGATCGGGCCCTCAAAATTCTATCCAAACTACCTCACTCAGAAGCCAAAGATCTCATTTCCGAGGTGGCTGTAATCTCTAGAAATAGGAGAGTATGATCTTCGAGGTCACCATGCGAGAAGAATCCGAAGTCTGGGACGTCATTGTAATCGGAGGAGGGCCAGCTGGCTCGACAGTTGCTAGGTACGTTGCCGAGGGAGGTAAGAGGGTTCTTGTCCTTGATGGGAGGGATCCGATAGGTTCGCCTCTCCAGTGCGGCGAATTAGTACCTACGAATGATGAGATGAGGAAACTATGTCCCAACGTACCGGACATAGACGACCTGTTGCAGACTCCCAAAGAAGCGATATCACGAAGAACCTCGGAGATGCATATAGTTCCGCCTTCTGGAAAGCCTCTGAGGTACCCATTCGAAGGACTGATGCTGAATCGTGTCCTACATGATGAGTGGTTGGTGAACTTGGCTTCCTCCAAGGGTGCGGTATACATCACTGGGGCTAGAGTTGAGTCCGTCGAAGAAGAGATAGTTACTCTACGTGACGGTCGTGAGTTCAAGGCGAGAGTGATCGTCGGTGCCGGAGGGCACAACGATCCACTTAGAAGGGATCACTGGACTGAGTCATCCCTCAAGATCCCGATAAAATTCGTTCTAATGGAGGGACAATTCGGAGATGCTGTGGAGTTACATTTTGGCTCAATGGCCCCTGGCGGATATGCGTGGGTTTTCCCCAAAGACAATGGTGCCAACATAGGACTTGGAATACAGAACAAATTCGCTAGGGGGGTCTCCCTAAACAGTCTAGCAGATGAATTCATTTCAAAGTATGAAGGAGATGTTACTTTCAGGGGAGCAGGCTCCCTACCGATGTCAGGCACGATAAAGCACTTCGTGAAGGATAACCACTTGTTGGTCGGGGACTCTGCTGGCATGGTTCTGCCATCTAACGGTGCAGGGATCACAATTGCCATGGTAGGGGGAAGAATCGCCGGTCAGGTAATAGTTTCTCACTTGGAAAACGGTACTTCACTGCATGAGTACGAGAAGGAATGGCGACTTCAGATGGGAGCTGTTATGAGGAACTCGAAGCTATCCTTCAAGATTGGTAGTTGGATAATGCGTCTACCAGACTGGATCCTGAATCTAGCTTTCAATCCCCTCACCAAGCCGTTCGTCTGGAGATTCGTCACTTGCCGCAAGCCATTTTTCATATTCTGAAACAACTCAAAGCCCCCTCCAAGGTCTAAATGACTCAGGAGAGAATTAACAAAATGCAATTCTCACAGAGCTACATTAAGGGAAAGTCTGCATTTCATTCTTCAAATATGATGAATAGTAATCAGTTTCCACAACCACAGCCCGGTTCGTCACAAGATGGCGGGACATCTTTCTGGATTCTAGCCCTCTCCTTCTTCTTCACTCTCATCTTTCCAGGTGGAATATTGACTTTCCTCTGCCCTTTAATGGTACGTGGATTCATGATTACGCCTAGATGGTGGGCCTATTGAATATTTCCAATCAGCTAAGTGACTAATTACTAATCCGCTTTGGTCCCTTCCCATATTGTGACCATTCCAGGAAAAACAACCTTGGCTCTGACGTTGCTAAAACCCTCTTCAGAAATCATTTCGACGTAGTCTCTGGTGGTCCCAAAGCTGACGTAAGTCCTAGTTAGCCACTTCCAGGGGTGACTTCCAGTTCTGTATATCATTCGAGCATACATGCTCACATACGTCCTCATCCATAGCCATCCCAAGAAGCCATGAAAACGATTAATCTTAGCTGGATCAGCAATGATGAACTTCCCTCCTGGCTTCAGAACCCTAAGGGCTTCAGATATTCCAGCTCTTTTATCGAACCAGTCCCTGAATGAGAATAGCGTACAAACCGCATCAAAGGATGAGTCCTCAAAGGGTAAATCTTCAGCCTTGCCCTCAATGAAGGTCGCAGGATCATCTCCTCTCGATTTACGAGCTGAGTTGACTCTGTTCTCAGCTACTTTCAGCATCTCTTGAATGGGGTCCAAGCACACCAAATCATACCCAATTACATCTTCTGCAAAGCTGCCGGGGCCACAACCCACCTCCAATATCCTACCTCCTTCGGGAAGTCTTTCTCTGACCATCCGCCTCCATTTGGAGACTTGTCCGAACGTTGCCACCCTATTCACTCTGTCATAGACTGGAATGGTGGCTTCGAGGTTTCTCTGGAGCTCTTCCCAGTCTTCCTTGCCAATGGTCTCGGTGTCCACAAGGCCTCCCCCGCCATGACACATATTTGGATAGTTCCCGCCCGAGGCCACTCTCTACCCGCTAGGTTCCGATGTGAGACTCACTAGGTTATTATCATAAACTCGGCATTGGTCCCCTTGTAACATAGGTGCATGAAATGGGTCGTGAGACAGTCCTTAAGGCAATTAGAAATGCCGAGAACAAAGCAAAGGAAATTATCTCAGGCGCAGAGTCTGAAGCCTCCGAGATAGTCACGAAAGCTAGGCTCTCGGCGACTGAGACCATCCAATCCGGAAGGGCAAATTCTGAGTCGAATAGCCAGGGGATGATTTCTGAGGCGAGAGGTCTCGCAGAGAACGAAGCAAAGAAGGTCTCCAAGGCCGGTGACTCATCAATAAACTCAATTCATCAGGGCAGTGACGGCAATAGGGAGAAGGCCGTGAAGATTGTTTTAGATGCATTCAGATCAAATTAATCGTCGGAGAGTGCCTTGAATGTCCCAGGTCAAAACCCAGCAAATGGGAAGATTCATCGCGGCAGGAGTGAAAGGGGACCTCAGTGGGGCTATCGAAACTTTGGCACAATTAAACGCCCTTCACATAATCGATTACGACGGAGGCGAAGAAGGCTTCTCACTAGGATCTCCAGATCCAAGCTCTGAGGAGGTCGGTAGAGCCCTAGTGAAAGCCAGGTCAGCTGCCTCCATAGTAGATTTCAATGGTCCTGAAAAGGCAGTACCAGAAGCTCGAATCAGGGACAGCCTATCTAGTGAGCTTCCGTCAAAAATCGAAGATTTGCTAAAATGCCAATCAAGGATCGAAGAGCTAGAGAATGAGATCTCATCTGTCGAGGAAGAGGAAGAATCACTCGAGATGGTCGCATCATTGGGCGTAGATATAGAGCTTCTCGGGGGCTACGATTCCCTGGCGTCTTTCGTTGGTACAGTATCTGACTCTCCACAGTCCGCCAAACTTGACGACTTAGCTATGATTTTCAATTCGAAAAACAGTAAGCACAATACAGTAGCCGTTTTCACGAGGAATGAAAATTCACAGAGAGTTTCAGAAGTTCTAGAATCTGTGGGATTCGAAGCTATCGCCCTCCCAAAAGGAGAGGGGTCGCCCATTGAGCGTCTATCCGATGTCAAGGAATTGAAGATGGCACTGACCACCGAGAAATCCGAACTGTCCAAACTTGTCAATGAGTGGGTAGAGAATAATGGCGAGGCACTGGCTTGCGGCTTGGAAATCCTTGAAAGGGATCATGATGTACTAACTGCCCCCACCAGGGTCGCGGTTTCAGATCACGCCTTCGTCATAGACGGGTGGCTAGTTATGAGTAGGGCTGATGAAGTTATGAAAGCACTGAGGCCCTTTTGTACCTACACCGAGACAAATCAGTTCGAGCTGGTGGCAGGAGGGGGCGGACACGGACATTCCGATCACCATCACCATCAGGAAATGCCGCCTATCGCGTATCAGGAAAGAAGTACGAGCAAACCCATGGAATTACTTACTGATGCTGTAGGTAGGCCAGCATATGGCCGTATTGACCCTACAATCTTCATGATGATCACCTATCCTCTGTTCTTTGGTATGATGCTAGGGGATATGGCCTATGGACTAATTACTATGGGTGTTGGATGGATGGTAATCAGAAATTCCGGTACCAATGAGATGTTGAGACTTGGAGGAAAATTCCTCACATACATCGGCTTCGGGACTCTGATCTTTGGCTATATTTATGCAGAGTTTGCTGGCTGGGAGATACTCCCGCATCATGGTCACAACCCCGCTGAGAATCTAGCTTTCTTGTATCCATTCGAGCTAGATCACGGACATGCATGGGCGGCACACCTGCCATTCGGAATAGAGCTCGCCTTCCCATTCCACCGGGTTACTCCTACCTCTGACTATGGAAATCTAGAGCACCTAATCGTGTTGACGATATACTTGGGATTCATCCACATCCTCATGGGACTAGCAATAGGTTTCAGAGATATTTTACTACATGGAAACGGACACGGTGGCATAGGACTAGTATGCGCATTCTTCGAGAAAGGTGTTTGGATGATACTCTTGATAGGCGGATGGATATTTGCCTATGGATTCCTAGGTCAACCAGATTTGAAGGGGTACCTCACTGTAACCGAAGCTGAAGCATTAATGGTCCCCGGGGCTATAACCGTGATAGTATCAACAGTGATGCTAATGTGGACGCTATACAAGTATCATGGCGTTCCATTCCCAATAAATATAGGGCTTGCTCCCATTGAAGCAGTCGGGATGATGCCCACGGTGATTTCATACGTTAGACTGTTCGCAGTGGGGATAGTGGGAGTGAAGATAGCCGAGACCGGGAATGAGAAGCTATTCGAGCCTCTCGCACATATTTTTGAAGATCTAGCTCACGCAACCACGATGGATTTTGTTTCTATCCCCTTGCTTCTACTTGGTTGGTTAGCAGTCCAGGCCTTTGCTTGGGTGTTGGGTGTTTTCAGTCCAAATATCCATGCCGCTAGACTGCACTTCGTCGAGTGGATGAGGCAATATTATGATTCAAGCGGTGAGGAATTCAGTCCATTTGGCCTGAAGTCCCGATACGTGGAGGTAGAATAAATCAGATTCCAAGCATTAGCTTGAAAAAATGGAGGAAAAAAAAATGAACAGAAGAAACATGATGAAAGGAATGAGCACTCTTATGGTGCTGACCTCGTTTGCAATGATTGCATCTGTGGTTTCAGCTCAGGGCGATGTAGAAACCGCAACCGCACACTGGGATGCACAGAAGCTGGGCGCCGGACTGGCCCTAGGGCTGTGCGGAATTGGTACTGGAATGAGCCAAGGACCAATCGGAGCCGCCGCTGTCGGTATGATATCGGAAGACTCTAGTAAGTTCGTTAGTGGACTAATCTTCACCGCTCTACCTGAGACCATCGTACTTTTCGGTTTCCTAGCACTATTCCTGCTCTAAGCGGAATAAGGAACCAATAAATCGAAATTGAGGTAAGAAAATGTCAATAGATGCTCTATCCAAAGAGATCAGCACACAGGCTGAAGCCGAGGCGAAGGCAATCATCGACGCCGCCAAAGCGGAAGCAAAACGAATCCAAGACGACGCAAACAGTCAGGCCTCTATGGCGGCCGCCGATGTTGAGGCTCGTGCGTCCAAGGACAGCGAGCAGATTTCTATCGAAGTGGTCGCCGCAGCCAGGCAAGCCAACCAGAAGAGAGCTCTTGTCGCTCGCCGAGAAGAGCTTGACCTTACATGGGACTCAGTCAGAGAAACAGTCGCATCGCCGAATCTAGAGGGAAGGGAAGAGTTGCTACAATCCCTGATCAAGGAGGCTAGCTCTTCCAATCAGGATATGCTACTTAGGCCAGTGAATATCGACCGCAAGTCTCTATCATCCTCGGATTTCCCAATGGGTGATGACATTGATGGACTAGGGGGGTTCGTTCTTGAATCAAAGGATGGATCCGTGGTTCTTGACTATAGATTTGATAGCCTGCTGGAACAAGCATGGAAAGCTAATCTGGGCTCAGTCAATAAGGCACTATTCGGAGAATAAGGGGTGATGTCGTGTCTAGTGTGAGTTATGGGCGTTCTAATGTTTACAACGCCTCAGCGAGAGCAAAGGCTCGAAAAGCCTCGCTAATAGACTCAACTAGGATGCGTCAGTTGCTTCAACAAGGACCAGATTCGATAGGGGCCAGTATCGGCGAATTGGGCTACAGATCTGAGATGGACCTGTATGCCTCTAGGATGTCCGGTGCCGATGCAGTCGAGGCCGCATTATTCCACAACATGGACAATGACGTCCATCAAGTAATGCGTTTCTGTCATGGGCACCTCAGATCTCTAGTTGGGATATATGTTGAGAGATTTGATTATGAAAAGGCTAAAACCGTCCTCAGGGCGATTAATGGCGGTGCATCAGATGAGATGATAGAAACTCAAATTCTACCATCGGAGAATTCTAGAAACGCCCCTTGGCTTACTATTGTGAGGTCTACCGAGGGACTCCAAGAGGCTGTTGATGCGATGTCGGGAACTCCTTGGGGGAGGACACTATCAAGACTCGAGGGCGATCTAACTCTGGAAGAGATGGAAAATGCCCTGGACATGCAGTATTTCTCAGATGCGATCAAGTCAATTAAATCAGGCAAGGGTCAGCCCCAATTACTCAGATACCTAAGAATGGAAATAGACCATAGGAATATCATTAATCAGCTAAGGTCAATCAGAATGGGAACTTCCTCGGAAAAACGCTCCTCCATAGTGATTCCAGGTGGAAGAATAGACTCTTCGGTCATGAAGTCAGCCAGTCAGGCTACTAATGATTCTGAATTGATTGAGGCTCTTAGAAGAAGCAACTCATTCAATGACACCGGGTTCGAAGAAGCCATGAAGAAATCAGATGAGCTGAATACCTTGGATCCATTCGCCGAATTACTGTCTCACCAGAGGCACTCTTTGCTGAAGAGATTCTCTCACTTGAGCCCAATATCGCCATTCCCAATCATCCACTACATCGAATGCAAGGCGCTAGAGGTTCGCAACCTCCGTCTTTTAGTTCGAGGGAAAGCTGTAGGGCTTCCGGATGACGTAATCGAAGCGCACATGGACTACTAGGGGTGAAAAAATGGAAATAGCAGTCGTCGGGCCTTTGGAATTCACACTTGGGTTCCAGCTTGCGGGTGTCAAGAACCTATACAACCCCTCCAATGACGAGGAGCTTTCTGAGCTTCTCAAGTCACTACTCAACCAACAAGAGATCGGGGTTGTAGTAGTAGATAATAAAGATCTCAACAAACTTTCCGATAGGCTCCGCTTGCAGCTAACGGAAAGCGTCACTCCAACAGTTTTGGGGATCGGGACTGAAGAGGATAATACCCTCAGAGAGTCCATAAAGTCCGCTTTAGGAGTGGACCTTTGGAAGTAAGCAATTAAATTGGAAGTGAAAATAATGAGTAAAGAGAATGGAGTAATCTACCGGATTTCCGGACCAGTCGTAACCGCAATAGGAATATCGCCAAGAATGTACGAAGTCGTCAGGGTTGGCGATGAGGGACTAATGGGCGAGGTGATCGAGTTACACGGCGATCAGTCTGTAATTCAGGTTTATGAAGAGACCTCTGGCATCAGACCGGGTGAGCCTGTCATAAGGACCGGGCAGACTCTTTCTGTCCAACTCGGACCCGGCCTGTTAACACAAATTTACGATGGAATACAGCGTCCCCTCCCAAAACTGGAAGAGACAATGGGCGTATTCATCACTCGTGGAGTGGATGCAGATGGTCTTGATTTGGAAAGAGAGTGGGATTTCAGTGCGGAGGTCAAGAAGGGCGATGAAGTCGGCCCCGGGCATGTCATAGGGATTGTGCAGGAGACTGAGACCATAGAGCATCGAGTGATGGTTCCTCCGAAAATCAGTGGAACCGTCAAGAGTATCAAATCCGGCACATTCAACATAAAAGAGCCCATATGCATTCTTGATGATGGTACTGAGATTGCCATGATGCAAGAGTGGCCAGTCAGGCATCCAAGGCCCTTCGTTCAGAAGTATGCCCCCGATGTCCCACTAATCACTGGTCAGAGAATCCTCGATTTCCTCTTCCCCCTGGCAAAGGGAGGAACTGCAGGAATTCCCGGGCCATTCGGATCCGGAAAAACAGTCACACAGCAGCAACTAGCTAAGTGGTCTGATGCACAGATCGTAGTTTACATCGGATGTGGAGAGAGGGGCAATGAGATGACTGAGGTACTCGATGAGTTCCCTCACCTGATAGACCCCAATACCAACAAACCCCTGATGAACAGAACGGTCATGATAGCAAACACCTCCAATATGCCTGTAGCGGCTAGAGAAGCATCGGTCTACACGGGGATAACTATCGCTGAATACTTCAGGGACATGGGGTACAATGTAGCACTGATGGCGGACTCAACCAGTAGATGGGCTGAAGCCATGAGGGAAATCTCATCTAGACTCGAAGAGATGCCCGGAGAAGAGGGCTATCCAGCATACCTCTCAAGCAGACTAGCTGAATTTTATGAGAGAGCCGGAAGGGTGCAGACTCTAGCCGGTTCTGATGGATCAGTCTCCGTAATAGGCGCTGTTTCGCCCCCTGGCGGAGATATCTCAGAACCAGTCAGCCAAGGTACCCTGAGGATTGTGAAAGTTTTCTGGGGCCTAGATGCAGGCCTAGCGAGACAGAGACATTTCCCAGCAATCAATTGGCTGAACTCCTACAGCCTGTACCCTCAGGCGTTGGACCAGTGGTACAGGGATAATATCGCTCCGGACTTCCCTGAGGTCAGGACTGAAATAAGCACCTTATTGCAGATAGAGTCAGAATTGCAAGAAATTGTCCAATTAGTCGGTTCCGACGCGCTACCTGTAGATCAACAGCTAACTCTAGAGGTAGCGAGAATGATTAGGGAGTTCTTCCTACAGCAGAACGCTTTCCATGACGTGGATACATTCAGCGATTTGCATCTTCAGTACCATATGGCCAAAGCCATACTTTCCTTCCAAGAAGAGGCCAAGAAAGCAATGGCAGGAGGGGCCCAATTGGAAGATGTCGTTAACGTACCTGCTAGGACCGACTTGATGAGAGGAAGGTTCGAAAAAGGCTATCAAGACAGAATCAGCGATCTTGTAAGTGAGATGAATAAGCAGATAGATGCTAGTATGGAGGCTAACTAGAGGTGATATTATGAGCGGAAAAGAGTATAGAACCATTACAGACGTCAAGGGACCATTGGTTTTCCTAAACAAGACTGAACCAGTTTCGTACGGGGAGATAGTCCAACTAATGCTGACTGACGGATCCATCAAGAACGGACAGGTTTTGGATACTTCAGATGACCAAGTCATAGTCCAGGTTTTCGAAGGAACTGCATCTGTTGATAGGCAGACCGGAGTCAAGTTCCTAGGGGACGTATTCAAGCTCCCTGTAAGTAAGGGATTAATTGGCAGGATCCTAGATGGGGCAGGTAGGCCTAGGGATGGAGGGCCAGATATCGTAGCTGATGAAATGGCTGATATCATAGGGGCCGCAATCAACCCCTATTCGAGACAGAGTCCTGAATCCTTTATCCAGACTGGTATTTCCGCAATAGACGCGTGTACTTCCCTAGTAAGGGGCCAGAAACTTCCAATTTTCAGTGCCAGTGGTCTTCCTCACAACGATATCGCGCTACAGATAGCACGTCAGGCCAAACTAGTGGGAAGCGATGATGACTTCGTCGTCGTTTTCTGCGCTATGGGGATTACCGCAGAGGAATACAATTTCTTCGTGCACGACTTAGAGAGAACAGGCGCGCTCGAAAACTCAGCGCTCTTCGTAAATCTGGCAGATGACCCAGCTGTGGAGAGGCTAATCACACCACGTCTCGCTCTAACTGCCGCAGAATACTTAGCCTTCGAGCATGATTACCACGTTCTGGTCATCTACACTGACATGACCAACTATTGCGAGTCTCTGAGACAGATCGGCGCGGCTAGAGAAGAGGTACCTGGAAGGAGGGGATACCCCGGTTACATGTACACAGATCTCGCTATGCTCTATGAGAGGGCAGGACTGGTGAAGGGGAAGAAGGGTTCAATCACTCAGTTCCCTATCCTCACTATGCCCGGAGATGACATAACGCACCCGATTCCAGATCTTTCCGGATACATCACCGAGGGGCAGATCGTTATCTCAAGAGAGCTACATCAGAAGGGAATATACCCGCCAATCAACGTCCTACCCTCCCTAAGCAGGCTAATGAACGCTGGAATTGGAGATGGAAAGACCAGAGAAGACCACAAGTCAGTTTCAGATCAGCTTTATGCGGCCTATGCTCAAGGAAAGGAACTGAGGGGACTCGTCGCTATTGTTGGTGAGGACGCCCTTAACGAACGTGACTTGCAGTTGCTGAAATTCGCAGATATATTTGAGGACCAGTTCCTCAGACAGAGCAGGGATGAAGATAGGACGATTAGTGAGGGGACTCTAGATCTGGCTTGGGACCTTCTCTCGAACATAGACACGAAGTACCTAGTAAGGCTAGATCAGAAGTGGATTGACAAGTACCACCCGACTGATAAAATCGGTAAGGATGAGGAGTAATTCTGAGGTTATAGAATGGCTCTTGACATCAAGCCAACTAGGTCTGAGCTGATTAATCTAAAGCGACGCATAAAGCAGACTAGCAGTGGCTACAAACTCCTGAAGATGAAGAGGGACGGCCTGTTTCATGAATTCAGGATTCTTCTATCAGAAATGATCTCTGCCAGGGAGGAATTGGTCGGAACATACAGGGACGCCCTACAGGCAATCAGCCTAGCCTCATCTATCGAGGGCGGTCTATCGGTCAAGAGTGCGGCAATAGCCGCTTCGAAGAGGCCAGAGGTTAGTGTATCTCGTAGAAATATAATGGGAGTAGTAGTTCCAAAGGTGGATGGAGAAAATCTCAAACTTTCTGCAGAAGATAGAGGATTGGGCCTCATCGGAGGGTCCCCCTACATCGATGAGGCCGCTGACTCATACTCGCTATTGATAGAGAAAGTTGTCAAGGCCGCTGAGATGGAAGCTACTCTAAAGAGGCTCTTGGAAGAAATAGAAGCCACAAAAAGGAGAGTGAATGCCTTGGAGTTCAAGGTTATTCCAGAAATGAAGGAGGCCCAGACTTTCATTCAGCTCAGACTCGAGGAGATGGAGAGGGAGGAAACATTCCGTCTCAAGCGCTTCAAGAACAAGTAGACACAAGGACTCCTGAAGCGAGGGGTAAAATCAGAGCTCCTCTTGCATTAGTCGTGACAGCTTCCGAGTCGGAGCCAGAAAGGCTCGAAATCGACACCGAGACTTGGAATAAGAGAGATCTAATACAAGTCATTTCATCAAGATACTTTGTATTGGGAGAATTGGAATCAGGGGAGTTTTCATGGAGGGTAAACGGCCTCGGAGGAAAACCCGAAAGCCAACGCTTGGCAGAGATGAATTCACATCTAGAGAAGTTGGGTATGATAGGCCTCCTAGACAGGGGCAACCCTCCGATACTCAGTGTCGTCCAACTGCCTAGGGACGTATTCATAATGCCCAGATGGCAACAAGTGGTAATCTGGGTGACCATGTTCGCTTTCATGAGCCTAGCTGGAACGGGACTTCTACTGAGAAACAATCCTGACCTCAGCTTCGATTTCTCTCTATTGATGGACTCCTGTATCTACTTCTCCATTCCCCTGGCCTTCTCTGTGATGTTAGCTAGTGAATTGAGGAGGAGGATGGCTTCCAGATATGGCGTCTCAATAGGTCATTTGACTCCTCTGGCCTTCCCCCTCTCTGAACCACTCTGGCCTTTCGGAATAGCTGGCTTTATTGCTCAAAGAAGAGCAGATCAAGTTCCAATACCAAATAGAAAGGCACTAGGGATGATTGAGATAACATCCCCCTTGGTATTATTTTTCTCTGGAATCATTCTTACTATCGCCGGAGTATCCCTGACTCCCATCCAGCCACCCCCGCTTGACTCTCCCCCTATGGCATTCAGTGGAAATGCAGTACTGGAATTACTCCAGCAAATTGGCGTTGTAGAAAATCTAGACATAAAACTCCAGTGGCTAGACCCATTGGCCATAGCCGGACTCGGCCTATGTACAGTTTCTTGGATAATGCTATTGCCGATTCCAGGTTTCCCAGGGGATCACCTTCTTCATGCCATTTTTGGTCCAGAAGAACTTCTTTCCGACGATAAGCAAACTGTTATTTTCGCTTCAACTTTGGTACTAATGGTACTAGTATTCTCTACTGATCCTTGGTTTCCATGGTTGGTAATCGCCACCATAGCTGTCTGGAGAAGATTTAGCCCCACTCCAATTCTAGATCCATTCGTCGTGGATGAATCGAAAGGGCTTGATGAGATCTCCCGGAACAGAATAGTGGCAATAATGATCTTCGTTCTTGTGGTAGCCTTCCCTGGCATTAATGGTGCATACGAGGTCCCAGATTGGGACGAGGGAATTGAGACCTCTATGTGGGCAGACGAGGTAAGATACTCCGTAGGTGAGGACACTCTGATTTCCTTAGACATATATCCCAGAGGTGTGATGCCAATATCTGGTTGGATTCAGTATAGGATTGAAGGAACAGAGAATCAATTACACTTAATTTCCGATTGTTCTACTGACCATCAAACTTGTGAGATAGAAGGAATCACACAATCAGAAAGAGGTTTAATCAATCTAACCATAACTGAAGAAACCTCGCTAATTCTGGCCAATTCTACTGCCAGTATCAGAATTTTTGCTGAGATATCAGGACATTACGATGAACATGTTATTTCCATAGTCCCCGACTCTAAAATATATCAGAAATCAGCCTTCTGGGAACTTTCAGGTACCTTGCAGGATCCGATTATTTGTACTACCTTAGCTATCGAAGACGACTCAATCGGAAATGTCACGATATCAGACCCAAGGTGGATCCCACTTAACGACACTTCCATATCCAAGGGTGACAATGAGTTCTGTCTAGGGGGATCGAATGGAGCTTCAATAAGTGGCCCCAGCGACTATCTTGGAAGGCACTTGGGACCTCATCTCAATGTATCTTGGGATGATGGCAATAATAGCTCCTGGAGAGTCCCCATAGCAAATACCTCGCCTGTGGTGAACTCAGTAAACGGTGTTCTCAAGATCCCAGAGATATTTTCCAATACTTCTATTGGTTACGTGGACTCTACTGCCCCATTCTGCCCGTCTAATTCGGACTTGCCTGAGGTAGACCCGGATATTCATTGGAACCGTACCCTGGGCGACCATTCATTCATCACAGTGCCCAACGAGTATTCTGGAAATGGTAGTTTATTGGTACAAGAGGGAGGTTGGTTAGTAGTATGCGAGGATTCTGAATTAATCTCCTCATTCGTAATTTCCAATGGGCCTGACATATGGGTCAGTCCAGGAGCACTTAGGAATGCAGTCATCTATTATGAAACCAGTAACATTACTATTAGCAATCTTCAGAATGTCACAGAATCAATCACCATCTCAATTTCCGGTCCTCCCGGTGATTCTTGGGGCATAGAGTCCCCAGACTACATCTCTCCAAACTCAAATGTGAACATCACGGTGATCCTGCCCGAAGAGGGCTTTCAGGCCGCAGTATGGGTTATTCCGGGGGACTCGGGAATAACCGTCTACTCGGATATCAGAGAGGCTTGATGATGAGGATAGCAGTTCTCGGCGTTGGCTCAATAGGGGGAGTTATCCTAGCGGCTCTATCCGATACTCGAGTAGATCTCGTGGCTATCTCGCGAGGCCCTACGGCACAATCTCTCACTTCTGAGGGACTAGTTATCCATACTCCCGAGGGTGCCATAGACTCAATTCCAGCGAGTAGATTCAAGGTAATTGACAGTGAATCAGGGCCCATTGCAGATGACTTCACTGGTAGTTGTGATGCTGTGATAGTCTGTGGGAAATCATACGCTACACCAATTCTTTCACAGATTGTTGAGGATATTATCTCTGAAGATGGTATCGCAGTTAGTATTCAGAACGGTATGGGGCACGCCCAACAGATATCCAATAGAATTGGCAATATCAGAACCCTCGGAGGGGCAACAACCCATGGGGCTTGGAGGGGTGACGATGGTGTTCACTGGGAGGGCAGGGGTGTAATCACGATTGGTACTCTCGATGGGAGCTCACCCACAAAATCAGCATCTTCTCTGATGAATGTCCTAGAAGAAGCATCACTCTCTCCCGTTTGGACAGATGATTTCGCCAAATCTGCTTGGGAGAAGCTCCTCATAAATATCGCAATAAATCCAATTTGCTCTATATCGGGAGTTAGAAACGGGGCCCTCTTAGAAATTCCAGAGCTATGGGAACAATCTCTTGCCGCACTACAAGAATCAATCACCGTGGCTAGATCTTCAGGCATTCAAATTGTACCTGCCGAGATAGAAAAATCACTTGTTGAGGTAATCTACTCGACATCAGGCAATAGGTGCTCTATGCTACAGGACCTAATGGCAGGGAGGAGAACCGAGATTGACTCACTCTGTGGCTATGTAATCCGCATTGGTGAGGGGCTCGGGGTCCCCACGCCCCTCAATTCTATGTTGAGGTCATTGGTCAGGGGAATTGAGATGTCATCCAAGATGGATTGACTATTCCAAATCTAGATTGTAATGCAATCCAACATTAACCCGTCTAGACATGGATGCCGAAACTACCATTTTAGATACAATAACTAGGTTACGAAGCTCTATAAGATCTTGAGTAGGTTTACAACTCATCCAGTAACGAGAAACCTCTTTCTCAATATGCTCAACTCTTCTCTGCGCCCTCTCTAATCTGTAGTCACTCTTCACTAGTCCAACGTCTTGGGTCATCGTAGCCCTCAGGGCATCCAGATCTGTCCTAAGTGGAATATTCTCGACTAGTAGGCCCAAATCCTCCGATCTCCACATAGGGAGATCTATATCCAAGTCCCCCAGAATGTTTTCTTCCCATCTGGAGATAATATCTCTCGATGCCCTCCCTGAGTATACCACAGCTTCCAGTAAGCTGTTAGAAGCCAATCGATTAGCTCCGTGTAGGCCGGTGCAGGCAACTTCCCCTATTGCATATAGGCCAGGCAGGGGAGCTCCCTCGAACATGGCCCTTCCAACATCATCGACAGAAATTCCTCCTACCATGTAGTGAGCCGCAGGTATCACTGGAATTGGATCGGCCCCCAAAGCAATACCCTCTTCTTTCAACCTAGTGGCAATGGTAGGAAAAGAGTCCAGTAGCCGTTCAGTATCCAAGTGCTCGGTAACTAGAAGCACATGAGGGGCGCCCAGCCTCTTCATCTCGGCATCTATGGCCCTTGCTACTACATCCCTAGTGCCAAGGCTTCCCTGGGGGGAGTATCTCAGCATGAAGGAACTCTCAGAAGGGCCCTTTGATTGTTGAGAGGCCCTCCATCTTGAATGCTCATCCATTGTCATCAGAATTGCGCCATGCCCCCTTAGGGCTTCAGTGATTAGAAATGGACGGGAATTTCTAGAATGAAGTGCAGTGGGATGGAACTGGATAAATTCCATATCTCTGATATCAGCCCCTGCCCTACTCGCCATAGCAACTCCATCCCCGGTTGCGATAGAAGGATTAGTGGTTGATTTGTGCATCATACCAGCACCTCCCGTGGCAAGGACTACTGCTCTCGATGGGAGAGTCATGACCGCTCCTTCGGGGGATAAACACCAGACTCCTGATACTCCCTTGCCCTGATCGCCATGGCTCTTCTGAATCAGGTCCACGGCCATCCAGTCCTCAAGAATGATAAAATCAGAATCCGACTCCTCAGAAGCAACCTCCGTTAGGGCTCTCTCAATTTCAGCACCCGTCTTATCCCTGGAGTGAAGAATCCTAGCTCCGCTATGCCCTCCCTCGATAGCCATATCATACTCTCCCGATGGTCCATGATCAAATCTGACTCCATGTCCAACTAGATCCCTTATCCTTTCAGAGGCCTCAGAAATAACACTCCTCACTACGTCCTCGTCACAGAGTCCTGATCCAGCGTCTAGTGTATCGGTGACATGGGACTCAATGCCCTCTGAATCATCGGGGTCTAGTACCCCTGCAATTCCACCTTGCGCCCAGTTTGTAGATGAAGTGGAAATTTCCTTCTTAGTGACGACTGCAACGCTAAGTCCCGATCTAGCACATTCAACGGCAAGAAAAAGACCCGCTATGCCAGACCCTATCACTGCCACATCAACTGCATCGAGCGTTGACTCGCTTATCTCCTGCCCCACGGCCCTCCCATGAAGACTGCCCCCTAGAATCTTCTCTAATCAGACCCTCTCTTTGGCGTATCTCTGAATACTTCGTAATCGTTGTGCTGAACCGTTGGACGCCTCAACATTCATAGGCGTAAAGGCAGGGAGGTCATGACTGGTGTCGGCGGAAAATTTTGCCGATAGTTAGGTGATGGGATGCATCTTATACGAATCGAAGTCGAGAACTTCAAATCCTTCGGTGGAGAGATGGTAATTCCATTCGACAAGGGATTCACTGCAATCACCGGCCCAAATGGAAGTGGCAAGTCCAATTCCGGTGATGCCATCCAGTTTGTTCTTGGCCCCAAGTCAACTAAGGCACTCAGAGCATCCAACGTCTCTGAGCTCATATTCAATGGAGGTGGAAGAGGAAAGGCAGCCAAGCACATGTCAGTAACTCTAGTCTTCGCCAATGTCGCTGAACACGATGGAAGGAGGAGGCTAAGAGTAGAAGAAGATGAAGTATCATTCACAAGATCGGTGAGGCTGAATAGAAGAGGTGAGCCAATATCTTCTTTCAGGATAGGGGAAAAACCTTCCACGGCAACCGAAATGCGAAGAGTTCTGGCCGAAGCCGGCCTTAGGGGCGATGGTTACAATATCGTACTTCAGGGCGATGTAACCAATTTGGCTACCATGACCCCTCACAAGAGAAGAGGAGTATTGGAGGATGTAGCAGGAGTCACTGCATATGACGATGAAATCCGTCGTGCTAATACACAGAGAAAGCATGTCGAGAGTAGTATTGAGACAATAGATCTCCTCGAGGATGACAAAAAGAAGCAGCTCAAGCAGCTATCAAGGGAAAGGGAGCAGGCACTCAAGTACAAGGAGATAAAGGAGGATTTCGATAAGTCTAGAGTAACTCTTTATCAGTCCAGATATAGGAATAGACTTGATGAGGTCAGCCTTCTTGGTAATGAGAGATCAGATTACTCACAGAGGGTGAATTCCCTCGGGGGGTCATTAGCTGATGGAAACAAGAAACTAGACGTATTCGATACTGAATTGGTCAGTGTCGAGGCTGAGCTAAGAGAGGTCCTCGCAGGAGATGCACAGAAGATAATGGCAAGCATCAGGCAACATGAGATTGAAATTGAAACTGGTTCGGACAGGATAGGGGATCAGAGAAAGAACATTTCAAACTCCAAGGAGGAACTAGAAATCCTAAGTAAAGAGCTGAATAGGGCCCTCAATGCCAGAGACGAAGCCAATCAAAAGCTCATTTCCGCTAAGGAATCCCTGGAGGGCACCAAGAAATCTCTCGACGAAGCAGCCAAGGAGGAGGCAGATGCTAGAAAAGCAATAGAATCGGGGGATAAATTTGCTAGGGACCTCAATAGAGCTCTTGGCAAGGCTAGCGAGATGGTATCCTCGGCCCAGGACGCTTACGCCCAGGCGAAACTAGACTCTGATAGGGCGTCACAAGCATCCCAACTAGCATCTGAGAATCTGGCCGATTTGGAGGAGAAGTACGAGGAGGCCACAATGATAAGGGATGACTTGGAGCTCATCGGCGGCGATATCCATGAATCTAAACCAGAATCGGACAGATCTTCACTGGCCGACGACCTGAGAAAGCTCCAGAAGCAGGAATCAGAACTCAGATCGGACAGGGACAGAGCGGAGATCAGACTTCGTGATGCAGAGAGGGAGCTCAGTAAGGCAAGAGCCCGGCAGGAGGCAAGGTCATCCACTCCAGGCTCCGCAGTGACACTGGCCGCCCTAACAAAACTCAGGGAGAGTGGTCAGATTTCTGGTATTCTCGGGACTCTCGGGGAGCTAACTGCTCCCAAGGACCCATCTCATGAGCAAGCTCTCTCAACAGCTCTGGGAAATGGCCTGAGGAGCATTGTCGTCAGAGATGACGAGGTCGCCTCAAAGTGCATCAAGTGGCTCAGACAGAATAGTGGGGGTAGGGCAACTTTCCTACCGCTGAACAAGCTGAAGGTATCTAGGCCACAGGGCAGGACCCTTCTGGTGGCAAGAAACCCTGGAATAATCGGATTCGCACAAGATCTTCTTGATTACGATCAAGAGGTCGAGATTGCCGTCATTTACGCAAGTAGAAACACCCTCCTTGTACAGTCAATGGAAGTGGCTAGAAAAAATATGGGTGGAGTTAGAATGGTCACCCTAGACGGGGCACTAATCGAGAGTTCAGGGGCTATGACGGGCGGCTCCTCATCTCGTGGAAATCGTCCCTCATTCGGCGGAGGAGCAGGAGGGAGCTCAAGTATGGACAAGCATGAAGGATTAGTCCGAGATTCCGAGCTCATTTACTCCACAGTAGACTCTGCTCTGAGGGAGACGATGCTCAATCTCCAAGACCTTAGGAATCGAATAAACAATGTTGATGGAAGCGATCATTCTCTGAAACTCAGGAACTGGAAGGCCGACATGGAAAGGGCTGTCAAATCACTTTCAGAGATGGAAAAAAGGATGAATTCATCTAGACTAGAGTTTGAGAGTAGCGAGAAAAACAAGCTAATGAAGATCTCCGAAGCCAAGCAAGCAAGAGTCCATTTGGAGAAATCTCTTCAAAACAGAGCTGATGCTGCTGAGTCCCTACAAGACAATACTCCTGATCACCTTTCCGAGATACTCAGGGCCGCAGAGAGAAAGAGAACTGAAGCAGAGAGAACCAAGCTTTCCTCTGAATCCTCCATCCTGACGAATGAAAGTCAGATCGTACTGATGAATCAGAGAGTCTCAGATATTGAAGCTAGAATTTCCAAACAAGAGGATGAAGTAATCAGTTCGGAAGCGGCAATCTCCAATCTGGAATCATCAATATCCTCATCGAAGTCAGAACTTCTCGAGTTGAAGGGCAAGTCGGAGCAATTTGATGAAGAGCATCAGATTCTCACTAATAGGAGGGATGAACTAGTTGATGAGAGGGCCAGCTTGAGGGCTACCCTTGATCAACTCTCGAAAGAGAGAGAGACAATTAGGTCCAGGATCAATGAACTAAACGCTCAAATTCGTCAGAAAACTATGGCTGCAGAAGAAACTGCGGAGGAATTAGCAGAAGCAGGAGTAACCATCCCAGCCAAAGATATCCAACTACCAACAATTGCCGAGGCGGAACGAGCGATGCAGGGGCTCGAACGCCGTCTCGGCAACCTAGGTAATGTGAATATGCTGGCCATAGATCAGTATGATGAGACAGCTGAGAGAATCGCGGCGCTTATCGATGACGGGAAGACACTGCGATCCCGAAGAGACCATCTGGTTAAGATAGCAGAACAGCTTGAGAACGAGAGAAAAACTAGATTCATGACTGTATTCGAGCACGTCAATAATAACTTTAGCAGGGTCTACGAGATTCTGCAGCCTTCCGGCTCAGGAAAGCTGAGATTAGAAAATACGAAGAATCCTTTCGACGGAGGTTTGGAGATGGCATGCGTACCCCCTGGAAAGAGTAGGAATACCCGTAGATCCGCACTCTCGGGTGGAGAAAAGTCAATGGCGGCCCTAGCGCTAATATTTGCGATCCAAGACTACGAACCAAGCCCCTTCTACTACTTTGATGAAGTCGACCAGAATCTAGATCCATTTAACTCAGGCAGGATAGCTACTCTCTGTAGGATCAGAAGCGAAAGAGCTCAGTTCATTATGGTCACACTCAGGAAGGTGAGCCTATCTTTGGCGGATCACCACATAGGAATCACCCATGCGGGCGACGGCTGCAGTAGGAGGATTACTGACTTTGACAGAGCCGCGGCCATCGAGCTCAGTGATGAATTGGAAGCCGAGAAGAAGGCTCAGGACCAATCAAGGGCGGAGAAGGAAGCAATGCCAGACTTGCCTGATCCAGAAAACATGCCAAAGGTCCCTGCTCCTCTAGGGGCCCCCGTGAGTCTAGGAGGGCTGGCAGAGAGGGCTGGAGTCGATGTAGAAGAAGAAAATGACGAATTAGATACTCCGAGTAGTGAGGATACTGTCATCGGTTCACTCAGAGAGAGAACCGGCGAGTGGACCGAGGATATTGACGAGAAAGAAAAAGTGGTTTTCCCTGACTCTCCGGATACTAGTGAGGCCAAGGAGGAGACTTCACAACAACACGTGGATGTCTAATGAGGTGCAGAAATGAGTGTTCTCGATGGTCAAGCTATGAGGGACGATATAGTCTCAAGGCTACTAGGGGGTGAACCGGATCTGGCGACTAGCAAGTACCTGGATAGAATTTCAGAATTAGCTGGTATGGAAGAGGCGGAGCACCAATTCCTAATCGATCCCTTCGACAGATCAGTGGCCCTGGTTTTTCAGATGTTCCAGAGTACAGATCTAGATCCATGGGATGTTGACCTATCCAGCTTCTTGGAGATGTTCTCATCCCGTATTGAGGACTCAGAGAATATTGATCTCCCTACCTGTGGCAGACTAATCCGGATGGCGTGGTCAATACTCAGGAATCAGGCTTCGGCACTAATTGAGAAGCAGGAGAGGGCATTTGATTTTGATGAGGAGGACACATGGGAGTTCGAGGGCGGTTGGGAATCTGATTTCGATGATGCGGACTACAACTTCTCAGTAGGAGTATTATCAGGTGCCGCTGACGAGGTACTGCCTACAATTTTCGAAGGTAGGATACATCGTGACGAGGGCCGCCCCGTAACTCTCGGTGAACTCCTGATGGGACTGCAGGAGGCAGGCAGATTAGCAGAGGAGCAGCGGATTCGGGAAAGGATAGCTCAAGAGAGGAGAGAGGCACTTTCAACGGCCCGTGAGAGATTCAAAGGAAGCCTTCATGTTGAAGACCTTGAAGGTGATCTGGAGAGAACCTGGCATGCATTAAGAAGCAGAACAATGTCAAAAAAAGAGTCAGTGGGGCTACATGAGGTCTCAGAGGAGCTCATGGGAATGGCACTAGATTCCGGAGTTGAGGTAGGAGAAGCCAGAGCAGAAGCGCAAGTCACAGCATTAGTTTCCGCACTATTTCTGACAAATAGGGGCTACACCGAGCTATCCCAGGAATCTGGAAGAAATGGAAAGGTTAGCCTAGTCCCTCTTTGGGACGGTAATGAGAGCTTTGCGGAGTTGACTTCCAAGCTCCACCCTGATGAAATCAAGGATGTGGGGAGATGAGCAATAGTCACAGCCTCCATACTCTGCTAGAGGCTATTCTTTTTGGAGCTGGCAGATCGATGTCAGTTGATGAGTTAGCATCGCTTCTCTCAATGAGGAACTTCCAAATTTCAGAGGGCTTGCACGATCTGAAAAAAGTCATTAACTCCAGGGAGGATGGTGCACTCCAGTTAGCAGAAGTTTCTGGGAGATGGATTATCGAGGTAAAGCCCGACATCTCTCCCTCCCTGCCTGAATCATTCAAGCCAGAGATACCTCAAAGACTCCTTCCCGCAGCCGCACTGATAGCCTATCACCAGCCTATGCCACAGGCCCAATTACGAGATATGCTGGGCCCGAAAGCCTATGACCACGTCAGAGACCTTGCCAGTCTAGGCCTAATTGATAAGAGAAGGGAGGGCCTAACTAGGAGATTGACCACGACACGTAGATTTGCAGAGTATTTCGGCTGTCCAGAAATCGAATTCAGGAAGGTCAGATCGTGGTTCAGGGATGAGGCATCAAAGCTAGGGCTCACCAGTGCCCAATTAGCCGCTTCTTTGGCTCCAGATGAGCAGATGACCATTTCAGAGTTCACCGGCGAAGATAATCCAAGAGAGATTGACGCTCAAGCCGAGGAGTGACCTACCAGCCATGGGACTTTCCAGCACCCCTATGGCCGATGATCCTCGAGCTCCCCCATGGGATGCCATTCTCTAGGTCCTCGACCCAGCTGTCTTCGGACCCTTCCCAAAACATTCTCCTTCCTTGCTCGATGATAATGGCCGATTTTCTATTCGATTCCAAATCTGCCCAGGAAGGAAGGGAAGATCCCGCTTCCCTGATTACATCCTTCCTCTCTTCATCCGTGGATGAGGCAAGCCTTGACGTCCATTCTTCATCAAGGGGCTGACTCGCAGGTCGGGGCCATCTGTAGCTACCATCGGGCTTTGATGATACGTCTGGATTCATATTATCCGACACTAGTGAAATTCCAGCCGCGAGTAGAGAATCCTCCAGCTCCAATGGCGCAGGCCAGACAAATGCCCCCATTCCCCTGAGTGACCTATGTAGCCTCTCCAGTCCCTTTCCATGCAGCCCCACTGACTGGCCAATTCTCGTATACTTTTGCCATCCTTTCACATACTCCAGAGCCATTCCTATGGAGCACATTCCCTCTGACCTGAAGTTTCTAGCAATTTTTGGTACTGATGTAAGGACGAACTCTGGCATCGCAAAGGCTCTCTTCACTCTCCAGTACTTCCCCCAAGGACGAATTCTCGGAACTAGTTGAGTCACTGGAATCTCAAAGCCCATCTTCTTTGACACCTTGCAGAGTTGCGGCGAGAAGCTTGACACGATTGTTGATCTAGTTGGTAGCTCCATATCCCTGGTAGTCGAGCTTATTTCTCGCAATATCAGCTCTAGGTGATCATCCACCTTCTTCCCAACAACTGGATGTGGCATCTTTATCTCAATATCGACCGTCTTACTCCCCGATCGCCAGAGTTCCGAGAACTCATCGTCCCTGACCAGGTCTTCAAAGAGAACTACTCCCTTACTCGTTAAATCGTCAGTATGCAGATTTTCAATACATCTAGGGCCTATTGATCCAGTTCCAGGCAAGAACTCGTCATGAAAAATTACAAGCTCGCCATCTCCATCTATTCTGACGTCAAACTCTACTCCATCAGCGAACTTCATACCGTGCTTAAGGGCTAGTAATGAATTCTCAGGAGGCTGGGTCCACACTTAGTCACCCTTGTACTCCGGAGAAAGAGGCAGCAATTAATGCAATCTGATAAAATTCGATGAAGTGACAATGCTCATTACCTCTCTGCCTGTACGGGAACTAGGTATTGTCATGTCAACAGTAGAATTAGACCGCGCGTCCGACCCATTAGAAGTAAGAGGATATTGCATGTATGATTGGGGTAAGTCAGCGTTTGAGACCAGTGTTGTTTCTGCAATATTCCCGACATGGTTCGCTTACCTATTCTTGGAGGCCAATGGCCTCAACACCACTATCGCGGGAATCACGATGGAAGGAGATGCATTAATTGCTTATCTCGTCGCTCTGGGGACTTGGGCAGTCGCCATCGTAGCTCCTGCACTTGGCGTTATCGCAGACTACAAACCCGTGAAAATGAGTTGGCTCAGGATTCTTACATATGTCGGCGCTGGGGCTACGTTCATGCTAGGATTTGATTTCTTATTGCCCGGTAATGAGTGGATTTGGCTTTTGGTCTTCTACTTCATTGCAAATGTGGGTTTGAATGCCGCAGGGGTGTTCTATAATGCACTACTTCCACATCTGGGTACAGATGACGAAATGGATGATATCTCGAACAGAGCATACGCATATGGGTATCTAGGAGGGGGGCTGCTACTCGTCGTCCACCTTGGCTTGGTGATGGGAGTTGGAGGTGACAGCGTCATCAGATTCTGCTTGGCATCATCAGGAGTATGGTGGCTCGGTTTCGCCCTTTACACGTTCAAGTATGTCCCAGAGCCACCGATGGAGGCCAAAGGCGACGTTCCAAGTGTCAGAGAGGCATATTCGCAGGTATGGAAAACTCTCAAGGAGTACAATAAATTTAGGACATTATTTATCTACATGCTTGCATACTTTTTCTTCATTGACGCTATTAACACGGTTTGGGCAGTAGGTCCTATATTTGGAGCGGTAGTTCTTGGTGTGACGACGACTGAATTAATGGTCACTATAGTTGCAATACAGTTCGTCGCTTGGCCTTGTGCCTTGGGCTTTACTAAGCTAGCTAATCGTTGGGGTACGAAGAAGGCACTCAACGCATCACTAGTCGGGTGGTTATTCCTCAGCTTCGCTATTCTTGGGTTCGCCCCACTGGAACTTGAATCCCATGATGAGTTCGAGGTAATGTACGATTGGGATGAAGAATCGCAGTCTTATCAGGTGCATGTCAATTACTATGCTAGTGATATAGCACAGAAGCTGAACTTCCAGGATGGCGAGTTCAATGAGCAGGAGTGGGCTAGCCTTTGGTCAGAATCCCTGCCTGTTGAGCTCGATGAAAATACCGGGACATACAAGTGGGGATACGGGGAGTCTGAAGATGATCAACTACTATTCCCAGTCGAGGGCGATGTCTCTCTAATTTTGTCATCAATAAGTGAGTCTAGATTCAGCATTAGTGTTTCAGGAGGACCCTTGGATGGTTCCAATGGAGTCGGTATGGATCACCCAACGAGTCTGGGAGATGGAGTTCTCGATGTAATACCAGAGACAGTTAGAGACAAAATCTGGCAACCACTGGGAATCGCTATAGGTGCTCAGTTCCTAATCCTAGGGTGCATGATTGGCACTCTCTTCGGTGGTTCACAGGGATTATCAAGAAGCATCTTCGGTCAGATGATTCCAGAAACCAGAAGTACCGAGTTCTTCGGTTTCTTCGGTTTCTTCGGAAAGGTCGCCGCAGCCGTAGGGCCCCTTCTTTATGCAAGTATGACTGTGATGTTCGATAGCCGTGTTGGAGTTCTCAGTATTGCATTTTTGATCGCCATAGGAGTAATTCTCATGAGGTACGTGGATGTAGAACAGGGTCGCGCAGATGCCAGAGCCGAAGATGCCCGTAACCGAGGGATGACTACTGAGTAATCCTGTCTACGATTAGTGCCATCTCCAATAGGATCAGGACTGGCCCTGCCACTAGAAACATGGATAGTGGGTCAGGAGGAGACAGAAAAGCTCCAAATGCCATCCCAATAAACCACAATGAGCTTCTGTTTTGCTTGACATATTCCCCACTTATTACTCCATTACGAAGGAGGACGAAAGTAATCACAGGAACCTGAAATCCTAAGACCGATGCGAAGAAGAGGCTACTGACGAACCCAATCCAAGATTGTAATTGCCAAGTCGAACTCAGATTTGCTGACGCCGCATCCTCTGAGAGATATTCCAAGAGCAGTGGAACGAGAATTTCATGTGAGTACAAAGCACCCATCGCCGCCAAGAAAAATGACGATATTATTACCAATACGAATCCCCCGATTTTCCTTCCACCTGTCTCTTTCGACCTCTTCGCCCGGGTGAAAATCCTCCTCCCATTCCAAGATAGATCGCAAATAATGAATAATCCAGCCATCAAAGCCCCTAATTGTACGCCGATTCTCAATCTAAGAAGAACGGCTTCCATTGGGTGCAGTATGACGACTTCGACATTCTCGGGGCGGTAAGCGGAAGATTCCAATAGCATTTCTATTACTCTCCCAGATAGGGGATAGCCGCCGATGAACCCCACTCCAAAGATCGCCACTAAAACCAAGACCCTACTCCTGATATGACCTATCAGGCCACGTAACTCCGCGCGAGGAAGTATGTCCCCTCCGTCAGAATCCATGTCAACCCGTGAGGGTCCCATAGGTCAATACATCGGCTAAAACTTCCTAAGGATGATAGTCAGAATATCTCCATCACAAAGAAGGTGGTCCAAACCCACTCTTTGCCAATCAAACTTAGCACTTGGTCCCTTGACTCTAGCATATCGGAATTTCCTGACAAAGTCCCTGTGCAACTTAGCACAAACGTCCCTCACCGTAGACGTATCCTTTACGATCAACGGCTCTATCATATCCGCTTCTTGACCCTGAGGCTTAAGGAAAATGGACATAAAATGGAGATTATCGAAAATGAAATCCTTCATGTTATCAATCCCCTCTCCAGTCTTAGCTGAAACTTCCAGAACTGGCCATTCGTCTGGTAGCATATTCCTAGTCTTGGCTAGGTCTTCCTCTGTAGCAAGGTCAATCTTGTTAACAACTACAACAGCCCTATTGTATATTCTATTGGCGGCCAGAGTGTCTACGATATGGTCATCTGTGACATCAGTACGAAGTGTTACTGTGGCAGAAACAATGCCAAAGCTCCTTATTATGCCTTGAATTTCATCCTCAGACAAGTTCGTCTGCTCTACGGTGGATCTAACAACAATCCCTCCTCTCTTGGTCCGAGTGATGAAGACTTGTGGCTCTGACTGGTTCAACCTCATTCCTGCCATCCACAACTCTTTATCTAAAATATCGAAGTGCGATTCTTGGAATGGATCTACGACATAAAGTACCATATCGGAACCCCTGATGACATTGAGTATCTCTCTGCCTCTTCCTTTTCCCTCTGAAGCCCCCTTTATCAGTCCAGGTAAATCCAAAATCTGTATCTTGGCCCCCCTGTGATCAAGAACCCCGGGTATACAGGTCAAGGTGGTGAAAGCAAACTCCCCGGTTTCAGAGTCAGCACCGGTTAGTTGAGAGATCAGACTAGACTTACCGACACTGGGGAATCCAACCAGTGATACCGAGGCATCTCCTGATTTCTTGACTTCGAAACCAGCACTTGATCCACTCTTCTTAGCATGAGCAACTGCCTTCTCCTTCTTTTCTTTAAGTGCGGCAATTTTAGCTTTCAGCCTACCGATGTGACCTTGTGTAGCCTTGTTGTACTTGGTCTTGGAGATCTCCTCTTCCAAGGACTTAATCTGCTCTTCGATAGTCGCCAAGTCACCACTCCCCAAGGGATTATTCATGATACGCAGGGACCCAACTTATTGAATTCGGTGGATGAAATGACCCATAGCCATGCGAGCGAGGGTTCATGCCACATTGCCGGTTGGTTCGGATAAGGATACATATGCCCGACGTCATCCTATCATTGATTGACTCTAAATCCCTAGATTCTATCTTGTCGATGTCAGTCGGCACAATAGCAGAGGGAATGGAATCTAGAACTCTGAGGAGAATTAGGCCTGAGTCCAGTGAGGGTGTAATCAGGCAGTTTGACGTGGATCTCGAGGGCGAGATATTGGAGTGGATTGATAGTGTAGGGGATATAGATTCAGATGAGGTACTGGAAAAACTAGAAATCTCGCTCGATAAGAAGGTGGATCTCCTGCTTCTCCTGTGCCATTGGTCATCAGTAGGGGAATGGAGGTGCTGGGATGCTAGGCTTTTCCTTTATGTCGAACCCAGTTTAGATACAGGCGTAACTAGCACTGAGTCCTTTCTCCTTCCAAGAATATGGGGGGATTTCTCGGTTAATGTTTCTTCCTTAGATAGATCATCATTCATAGAATCAGTTGTTATCGACTGGATGTCTAGGAGGGAAGACCTTGGAGAGCCCATGGATCCTTCTTCGGATCCTAGGATTCTACCAACCATGGAGTCCCATCAGAACTTATCAGGCGGGCTCTTCGATCTCATTGAAAAATCGAGAATGAATGACTTGCCAATTCTACTCGGGAGGGAGTATCTAGAGTCGAGGTCTTGGCATCTGGGTATGGAAAGATTGGAGAATATGATCGGGTGATGCCATGCTAGAACTTTCTATATCTCCAGATCCTCCGGTTATTCCCCCTGTTCCTGGCATAGTAGTTCTTGGAAGGTTCCAGCCATTTCATAGGGGGCATGCATATATGGTGACGTTTGCAGAAAAATGGAGGCAGGACAATTTTCCTGAACTACCACTAGTGATCGCGATTGGGTCATCTAACCGTCCAGAGACTCTCAAGAACCCCTGGAGTCACCAAGAGCGTACGCAAATGATTCAACGCTGGATTGACTCATCCGACTTAGTAGGTGAAGCCACCATAGTCCCTATCCCTGATATCGATGATCCACCCAACTGGGTTTCGCACGCAGAACTGTATCATGGCGAGTCCGGGGTATTTCTTTCCAGTGACGACGACTCATTGACCCTCTACCAAGATGCAGGCTGGAAGGTTATCACAATTCCAATGGAGGACCGATCTACCTTCGAAGGATGGAGGGTGAGAGAGACTGTTAGGATGATGTCAACCATAGCCGATGAAAGAGCTGTGTTAGAAGTTCTCTCCCCGACCATCCCAAAGTCAGTTTTGGGTTTGATGATAGAGAATAACTATCTGAAGAGACTAGCCTTCTTGGGTGAAGGTGGAGAGCCAGTCGGTTGATTACCACTCGCCATCGAATGTACATTCTGGATCACAGTAGTCCACTAGGACGCCTGATATTAGGTACCCATAGGCCATCATCTTTGCTTCAGGAACTTCCAAGACCAAATTATGCGCCAATGAATGGTGCCACATTGGGCCATTGGTATTGCCGGTCGGGAGTGCAGGGAAGTCACCATCGAAATAGGCCGCAGAGGAACCATTAATCGGGCCATCTACAACATCAACTCCAAATGGATGATATGCAGAACCAGTCACAACTGGGACATCCCCAGTCCTTACTGCCCTATCTGCGGATAATGTGGTGACCTGCGCATCCATCAAAGATGTCAGGTAGAACATATCGAAAGGCTCTAGCTTGTCTTCAAAACCTGCCTCTCTGAAAGGCAGATAAGTCTCCCCATCTGTGGAGTCCCATATTGATTGCAGAAGTGCTATTGAAACAGCCCTGTCGAGCCTGGAGGGAAGGGAAACCTCACTTGAAAGGAGCTCAAAGAACTGTCCGGGAAACTCCTCGGACCCATAATGGGTCGATCTCTCTACTTGATGGGTGAAAGAAGTTCCTCCGACCCAGAGAACCCCCCATTCTAATTCTGGAACCAGTGCGAGCAAGGAAGGCCCCCTCAATCCCCCCAGTGAAATTCCTATGTAATTCACAGTCTCAACATCAATCATATTAGTTCCATTATGCTTGAACTCTTCAATATCCGAGCAAACCCCTGTTATCGTTCTGACCATCGCGATGTGATTGATGACAGCCTGCATCTGTCTTTCCTGCTGGTATTGGAATTCCTTGAGGTCCATTAGAGCGAATGTCATAGCATCCAAATCCCCATCAGAACTCCACCCCTTGAAATCAGTGGCAATTACCACTGTCTGGTACTCGTTGGATATCGACCTAGCATTCATGGCATAGGAATCACCGTCGCCAAAGAGTCCATGGCCGAAAACAGTCAGCGGACCTGAGGTGTTATTCTCGGCAAGAGAACGGGGAATGAGCATAGAGAAGTCAATCTCCCTATTCTCGACAAACTCAGGATCTCCGGAAGAATCCCTCATCAAAGGGGACCTAGCATATTCATTCTCCATGTAGTGCGGTGTCGTGACTGTGCCCCTTATCAGACGAAGAGAAGTTCCATCATTTCCGAAGTCCTCCTCTACTTCCGTGATATTACAGGCGATCCCCTCTTCTGCCAGCTTTAGCTCTGCATCATCCCTCATTATCAGTAGATCCTCAAGGATTGACTCAGTAGAAGCCGTGTGGAACCACCAAGCAGACTGAAGGCCGACTCGCTCAAAACCAGCATCATCCAGTTTTACGAACATCTCCTCATAATCACTACGCTGTTCTTCGATACCATCAGAGTCGGTATTGACGCCATCTCTAAGCGCCCTGAAGCCATCAGATGGTTCAATGGCTAGCCCCTCATGATCGACAAGGTCTCTGAATCCAACAGCATAGGATGCATCATGGTCCAGCCCCTCAATTGTCCTGAGGAAAATTATCATCTCCTCATCTTCTTGTGCCCTTGCATCCATTTCTATCCAGTGGTGGATCTTTTCACCAGTATCCATGTTTAGGAGGATACTCTTGTGCCCCTCCATATTAGAAATTCCAATATTGAACTGCGTAGCCATCCCTGTAATATTTGGAATTTCTTCAAATGCGGTGAAAATCTGTGTGGATGGGCTGAAACCATCTAATCTATCGAGAATAACCATATTGTCACTAACCGAAGATCTGGTGTCAGGTATTGCCTCGCCATCAATGGCTAATCTGAATCCAGTAGTTTCTGAAGCGTCCTCTTCTAGGAAGGCGCCAGAAGGAAACGGAAGCATGCAGTGGATTTGATTGGTATTGTCACAGAAATCACTGCCTCCAATTTCTAGACTTTCTTCCGGTGTGGGGTCTAGGTTGTTATCTTCATCCTGTACTCCATCAATAGGCATGTCACTGGAATCGTTATCCGACTCGCCGGTACAACCAGCAAGTAACATCGAAAACACGACTAGTATTGTAGCCATCTTGGTGATATCTAGAACCATGGTCACCGCAGCATGGGGCCGGATATGAATCCCGACTATGCTCAGTCCTTTCTTCGGAGAGCAAACATTGCCACCAAAACAGATGAAAAGACCAATATCGCAGAGAAGCCAGGTACTGAATCACCAGTCTCTCCCTCTTCTTCTGAAATCTGAGAAGGGGGCGATGTGTAGATAATTTCAATGGAGATTACGCCCTCTATCGAGATGGATGACCAGTCTCCCTCATATTCCACCAGGTCGATGAATAGTTCCAAGGACCCACCTTCTTCTAACTCATAATCCATGATCTCTGTTGAGGAAAAGTTCTCCCCCCAAATACTGAAAAATTCATTCAAAGTAAGATTGTTTGAGATGTCAGTGACCACATTGATGACACGTGATCCAGTATACATGGCATGGGTTGATTGCTTACAAGTCTCAGTATTGAATCCTACATAGCTGGGAATTGAGATATCCTCTCCATCAGCAGTTATCGTCAGATACATGTCTCTGTAGCCAGCTTCTGTCCAGTCAAAGCACGCTTGCGTAACATCTCCCTCGATGAAAATTTCTTCAGTTTGCTCAGATGTCGAATTGAAATCAGCCAGTGAAAGGAGATCATCTTCACTGAGATAAGGGTAGTCTCCTTGGGAGGATGGGAATTTATCATTGATTGCCTCCATCATGTAATTTGCAAGAAGTCCTTGTCCTACAGAAGTAGGATGTAATGAATCAATCATTATGCAGTTCTTCTCACACATTACTGGGGGGGCTGTAACTTCAAAACTGGAAATCATCCGAGCCTCGGCGTTTTGGAGTAAATCATCAGACGCATTCATCAAATCGAAAACTTGTACACTCTCGCCGTATGAATCGGCCATTATGTTTAGCCTGTCTGCCCAAAGAATGCTAGCCTCAGTGAAGAATTCATGTTTTTCCGTTGGAAAAATCTGAGTCAAGAATGGCAGGAATGACATGTTGGGAAGAGTCCAAACTAGGACATCAATGTCCGATGCCGTCAATGTATCTAGGATGATAGTGATATTTTCCTCCAAATTTCCTATGAATGAGTAATCGCTATTGACAATCTGATAGTCCGAATCAATGAAATCCCAAGCTCCGACCATCATTGTAACCAAGGTCCCCTCGCCAAAATTTTCCGCAATCTCAGTATGTCTACCGGCTTCTATCAAAGTCCAAGAACGATCCCCTCCAACAGCTCCTTCGTAATATTCAAGGCCCATTAAATCGGAAGCGTGCAAGGATGCGAAAGGACCTCTGTATCCCGTTGGATCAGAACCGAGTGTGCTGTCTCCGAGGGAAGCAATTGTATGGTAGTCAAAATACCCCGATTCTTCGCTTTCCTCCTGAGCAGTAACCGTTGGTATCATGAAACTTAGTAATAACAAAGATATGATAAAAATTGGAATGGATTTGGACATAAGAACAAAGCTTCTAGGTGGACATTAATATTTAGTGTTTAGTCAGCACCCTCGGAGAGAAGAATGAAGTAATCAATACTCACTCTTCGTCTGAAGCGTCTGTCACTATCACTCTAGAAGCTATGAGTACCCTATCATGGAGCATGTATCCCTCTTCGACCACTTCAATTACTGTTCCAGAAGCGATTCCCTCTGGGGCCGGAAGCATCGCAATCGCCTCCATCCTAGTGGGGTCAAACTGCTCCCCCATCGATTCAATATGAGTCACACCTTCTGATTGTAATGCGTTCTTGAAGCCGTTTAGGGTCATCTTGACGCCTTCGATGAATCCCTTACTATTGGCGCCCTCGGAGTGCTCTAGGGCCCTCTCCAAACCACCTAGGAGGGGGAGTATTTTCTTAGCCAGTGAGGATGGTCCAAACCTGAATGCGTCAGAGCGTTCCTTAGCCGATTTCTGCCTGAGATTAGACATGTCTGCCATAGCATATTGAAGCTCTTTCTCTAGCTCTGAAATCCTATCTTCTAGAAGCTTTAGAGGATCCTCCGTGATTTCCTCAGCGTCCTTCGGCACGTCATCTCCCCCTTCGCTCACGATGGTTCGCTCCTATACCCCTTCAATAATCCAATGGAACACTAGTCAGAGTAGAAGTATTCTCCCGCGGCCTTCTGATCTCTGTCTTTCACACTACCCGGCTTGTTAATTCTGGGGCGCTTAGACTCGTGGTCTCTCCTGAATGTAACTTCGACGCCCTCGAGGAATCTGTTCATTCCCTTTCTGAGGCTAAGTGGGCCAACTGCATGTCCTTCCTTGCCGCCCTCGCCTTCGAAAACCAGGAGAGAGTCGCTGACTATGTCAACGAAGTAGATGTCATGATCTATCACCATGGCGGCTTTCTCATTGCTTTCCATGGTTCTCCTGATTGCCTTCGCCGCCTCCATCCTAGAATTTGCATCCAAGTGAGCGCTTGGCTCATCTAGAAGGTATAGGTCAGCCTCTCTTCCCAAGCATATCGCTATACTGACAGCTTGCAGCTCTCCTCCCGATAGCCTCGATGCTTCTAAATCCAGCATTTTGTCTATCTGTAGCGGTCTGATGACTTGTGTGTGAAACTCACCCGATCTCCATTTTCCTCCAATCTCAACATCCAACCAAAGTTGTACGCTACCATCGAAATCCGCAGATACATGCTGGGGCTTGTAGGAAACCTTTGCTTCCATTGTACACCAGCCCTGATCAGGCTCCATCTCTCCAGCAATCATCTTGACCATTGTCGTTTTTCCTGTAGCATTTGCACCTACTACTCCAATCACTTCCGCAGACCTTACTTCTCCCTGTCCGGTAGTTAGCTGGAAATCTCCCATTTTCTTCTCCATATCGCCCCACTTGAGGATAGGCAAACCAATATCTTCCCCCCTTGTTCGTCCTCTGATAAACCTAATTGGCTTGTTTCGGATTCGTACATTCTCTTCGGGGAGATAACCGTCTAGGTATGCGTTAATTGCGGTTCTTGTGGTTCTCGGGGGCGTGAAGATTCCATATGCGGCTCTTTCCCCGTATACGACGTGCAGGAGATCACACATGACATCGAGTATTGCCAGGTCATGTTCTACCACCAGAACCCTCTTCCCCTTGGAAGCGAGATCTTGGATGATTCCCACCATTCTCATTCTCTCATAGATATCTAGGTACGAAGAAGGTTCGTCGAAGAAATATATGTCAGCCTCCTTGAGAAGAGTCGCGCAGAGAGCGACTCTCTGTAACTCCCCTCCCGATAATGACTCTAGCTTCCTAGAGAGGATGTGCTCGATTCCAAGAGCCTCCGAGTATTGGTAAATCTCATCTCTATCGTCAACCTTTTCCAATAGCTCTCGTACTTCTCCCTCGAAGATTTTTGGAAGCCTGTCGATATACTGTGGTTTGACTGCTATACTGACTCCTTCTTCCGATAGTAACGCTAGATAATCTCGTAACTCGCCTCTTGGGAATGTCGGAATCACGTCTTTCCAATCCGGAGACTCATTGGCCCAATCTCCTAGATTGGGCATAATACTACCAGAAAGGAGGTTTACAGCGGTCGACTTCCCCATTCCATTAGGGCCTAATATTCCTACCACTTGCTCTTGACGAGGAGCAGGAAGTCGAAACAGTCTGAAGCCATTCTCACCATAGCAGTGTGTCATCTCTGAGTCCAGCTCTTCTGGTAGGTTTATCACAATCACAGCATTATCCGGACAGTGCCTGGCTCGGTTGAAGCACACAGGGCAAGCAGACTCCAAGATCTTGCATTTATCCCCCTCCCATTGAATGCATTCCCTCTCGCACATAGCTGAATATTTCTGGAGATAAGCGTAAGCATTGCTGTTCGGCTTGCACCTATCCTCGAGGAGGACTGCCACTCTCATATTACCGCCTCATGTAATTCACTCAATACTTCTTTGCCTTCATTTGGCCGAAGCCACGCTATTGTCTACACAGCCAGGAATCTGTATCTTGCATATACGTATCCAGCTAGAGCTATTTTTTCCGATTTCGAAAGCTGGATCCTTTCAGTGAAAACATCCCCTCCCTTCTTCTTTATCTTGGCCATTATCGACTCGTAAAACTTAGCCATCGCCGCAGGGGAGTATCTAGATGCCTTATCCAACATTGGCAATAGCCTGAAGGCGCGCTCCCTGTACCTCTCGGCTTGCTCGATAAAATCCTCAACAAATGGCTTCCATCCGGGATGGCTGATTACGTCGGAGCCTTCTAGGACATCCTCAGGAGTAATTCCGAATCTAGCTAGGTCTTCAGTTGGAAGGTAGATTCTATTTCTAGCGGCATCTTCAGCCACATCTCGTAGTATGTTGGTGAGTTGCATGTAGATCCCCCAAGCTTCTGCATACTCAACTGCCATAGGATCATCGTACCCATATATCTCAATACAGACCAATCCTACGGTGGATGCGACCCTGTAGCAGTATGCATACAGGTCTTCGAAGGTTTCGTAACGATTCCTGTGGAAATCATCTTCCATTCCACTGATCATATCATCAAGCTCCTGTCGTTGTATTCCGAATTTCCTAACTGTATCCTTCAAGGCAATGAAAATTGGATCTGTAGAAGTCACATCCTCATATGCTGTCGAGAGCTTCTTACGATAGTAGAATAGTTGAGACATCTTCTCATTATATGATGATCTCTCAACAACAGGTTCACCAGTGCTCAATCGTTCAATCCTGCTTCTGTAGTCCACTGACTCGGGGTCATCTGAAGACCCTCCTGGGAAGTAGTCAACATAATCCCCATCTGCGATATCATCGGCCCTCCTGCAGAAGGCGTAGTAAGCGCAAATTGCCCTCCTTTGAAGGTCAGGAAGGTACTTGAATGAATGATAGAAGTTCCCCGCTTCTCTCCTAGTCAACTCTTCACAGTAATCATAAGCGGTCTCAATGATGCTTTCTGGTACCTCATTCTCTGACCATATTGGGGCATCGATATGGGCAAATGGATTGACTAATTCCCCTCTAGAGCCTATTACTCCCATGAATAGTGCTCCCTCTCTCACGGCCTCAAGAGCAGTGATGCTAATCGCCCGTACCGCCTCTCTAGTCATTCCGACAGTTTCTCTAACTCTATCTATGCCCTTAGACTCAATATCGGGCTCAATGAGAGATACGCTCCGCTCAGAAACAGACCCTACAGTTAGGGAATCACCTATCTCATCGGCCTGAGGCATCTATTCGGGGAGCGACAATGTGATGCTATTGAACCTCTCCCTAGTTTGAGTATGCCTCGTTATCGGCTTCTATGGACAACGAAATCACGACCTTGGTGACAATAGGGATTTCGTCAGCTTCCTAGAAGGAATACTCATTATGACCTTCCTAATTATCCCCTTTATCTCCTTTCTAGGAACCTTGACCCTATTTTCCCCCTCAAGGACATTGTGAGTTCGAAGAAGTCGCAGAGTCCTCTGTCCGATGATTACGGGAATCATACAAGCGCCTCTGAGCCGGTATTGGTTGTGAGGGAGCATGAGAATGTACCTAACTGCCTCTTGCAGGTGCTCCTCCGCTCTCTCCAAATAAGTGTCAAATAGTGGCCTAAATGCATCCATGTTTTTAGGATCTAGCAGATCCTCTGGCCTCAAGCCACTTTTCATTAGATCCTCCGAGGGGATATAGCAACGTCCAATTCCTAGGTCTTCAGGAATATCCCTGAGGATATTGATTAGTTGGAGGGCCTTACCAAATCTCACTCCCGTCTCCATCATTTCATCTCTAGTTTCGGGGGCTACTTCGAAAGCATGCTCAAGGCATGTCGCAGTCCAGAACTCGCCCACACTACCCGCAACTCTGTAGGCATAGTCATCCATTTCCTCATATCTTTCCAAGGCCAAAATTGATCCTTCTACCTCTCCAGAGAATCGCTCTAAGTCCATTCTTTGACCACTGATTATGATGTCTAGACAATTTCTGATTAAACCCCTGTCGACTTCCGAGGAATTGTCTAGAAGGTCTAAAGGGCCATGCGCGGCAAGAAGTAGGGAAGCTTCAGCAGGATTACTCTGAACTTCGGAAAGAGCTGTCAAATCAGGCAAAGAATCAGACTTACCCTGAGCCCTATTGTTGTAGTCCTCTAAGAGCCCAAGGAGAACATCCCTATTGCCCTCTCCCGAATCTGCAATGGTGTCGGAAATTCTCGCTAGGAGATATAGTAGGCCAATCTGACCCTTTACCGTTCCCGGCAGTCTTTTCAGTGTGAGATAGAAAGATCTCGATGTGCCCTCAAGGAGTTTATCATTGAACGAATCTAGGCCAGCCATGATATCTCCCTATCGATGCGTAAGGCACCACACACCTAAGACTCTCGCAATCCAGCTTCGACTAATGCCCGAACTAGGACTTGCCCAATCTCAGAGGGGTCTCTGGCCACATATATGCCCGCTCTCTCGAAAGCCGCGAACTTCTCTGCGGCAGTGCCCTTCCCCCCTGAGATAATGGCGCCAGCATGCCCCATTCTCTTTCCGGGCGGGGCAGTTGATCCAGCGACGAATCCTATGACCGGCTTACTCATATTGTCCGCAACCCACTCTGCGGCCTCCTCTTCGGCAGAACCACCGATCTCACCAATCATCACAACTGCTACAGTTTCACGATCATTCTCGAAGGCTTGTAGGCAATCTATGAAGCCCGTACCACTAATTGGATCTCCTCCGATTCCCACGCATGTAGTCTGCCCCTCGTCAACGCTCATAGTCTGAGCAACAGCCTCGTAAGTGAGAGTCCCCGATTTAGAAACTATTCCAATCCGCCCCTTCTTGTGGATGAATGCAGGCATTATTCCAACCTTGCATCCTCCATCTAGGCCAGGGGAAATTATTCCTGGACAGTTAGGGCCAATCAGCCTCACTCCATCAAACTCATTCACTTTAGCTACGGCCCTAATCATGTCCAAAGTGGGTATGCCTTCTGTAATGCAGACAATTAACCCGCCACCATTCTCGTTGAAGGCTTCAGCTGCCTCATGGATGGCTCCAGCGGCGAATCTAGCAGGGACATATATCACAGTGACATTAGCCCCTGTCTTGGAAACAGCCTCTCCCATATTATTGAATACAGGTACCTCTATCCCCTCCAAATCGACCATCTGTCCACCTTTTCCGGGAGTGACCCCTCCTACGACATTTGTATTATAACGGATCATTCTAGTGCCATGAAAAGTACCTTGTTTGCCAGTTATCCCCTGAATCAGAATTTTGCTGTCATCGTTAATCCAGATGGCCATCAATTGTCACCCCCGATTGAATCTACTATTCTCCTAGCTCCTTCAGATAGCGTGCTTACAGTATGGACGGAGATATCACTTTCATCCAATACTGCCTTCCCTTCTTTGTGATTAGTACCTGAGAAACGAACCACAAGAGGCACCTCAAGACCAATCTCCTTGGAAGCTTCAATAACACTATTGGCCACCATATCGCAACGGATTATCCCTCCAAAAATATTGACTAGTATCCCTTCCACATTTTCGTCCTCTAATATGATTCGGAACGCGGCAGTGATCGACTCCTTTGTAGCTCCCCCCCCTATATCCAGGAAGTTGGCAGGCTCGCCCCCGTAGAGTTTGATGACGTCCATAGATGCCATGGCGAGTCCAGCCCCATTGACTAGGCATCCAATGTTGCCATCCAGCTTGACATATGACAGTCCTAGGTCATTAGCCCTAATTTCAACATCCTCTTCTTCTGAGAGATCCCTTACTCCTGCTCTCCATGGATGCCTGAAGTGAGCATTCTCATCGAATCCAACCTTCGCATCCAGGGCTACCATAGAACCAGTCTTTGTTCTAACCAAAGGATTGATTTCTATCATTGAGCAGTCTTTATCGATGAACATCGAGTAGAGGGACTCTAGCATTTCCATCATCTGACTAGCAGAATCTCCAGATAGTCCCAGGGACCTAGATAGTGAGAGGCAGTCATTTCTGTCTAGGCCATTCAAGGGGTCTGCCCATATCTTGTGTATCGCCTCAGGGGTGTTCTCTGCTACCTCCTCGATGTCCATGCCCCCTTCAGTTGATGCCATCACGAGTACAGACTTCTCGTCCCTATCTACTAGTATCGCGAGATAGAATTCATGATCTATGTCGCATCCAGACTCAACATACATGTTACTGACAATCTTTCCATTCGGACCGGTTTGCTTAGTCACAAGCCTATTGCCGCAAATATTCTTTGAGAACTCTTCCACATCTTCTCGCGAGAAAGCAATTTTCACACCGCCCTTCATGACCTCAATGCCAGTTTCGGGGTCATAGAGGGTCCCCTTGCCCCTTCCTCCGGCATGAATCTGACTCTTCACAGCCACTATTCTGGACCCTAGGGAGTCATACGCGGCTAGTGCCTCTGAGACACTTTTACAGTGGATCCCTTCAGGAACTCTGACTCCGAATTCACGGAACATTTCCTTTGCTTGGTACTCGTGGATGTTCATATTACAACCCCTCCACTCGCATCCCGTCTTTGAAGGATGCGATAGCAAGAACTCAGTCAAGGACACGAAGTGCTCAAACAGTTTCACTATCCCCCAAGGTCATGGACGTACTGGTACTGGCCGGTGGCTTGGGTACTCGACTGCGCCCTCTGACGGAGGGAAGGGCCAAGCCACTATTGCATATCCTCGATAAATCACTCTTGGAAAGAGTCGTTGAATGCGTCCCAGATGATTTGATCGATAGGGTGGTCGTCGCAGCTGGATACGGTCTCGATGAGATAGTCGAATTCTCTGAATCGGGGGTCGCGCCATACGAAGTTTCACTTTCTGTCGAATCCAGTCCACTAGGGACTGGGGGGGCTGTCGCTCATGCTATTCCCAAGCTGATAGGGGATGGTCCGGTGATCATCCTTAACGGGGATCTGATATCTAGTGTAGATGTAAGGTCACTAATTGCTCATCACCATAAGACCTCGGCCAAAGCTACCCTTTCGCTCTGGGAGGTCGAGGACCCTAGTAGGTTCGGAGTCTGCGACCTAGATGACTCTGGAATGATAAGGAGATTCCAAGAGAAACCAGAGAAGGGGACCGAGTTTTCAAATCTCATAAATGCAGGTTGCTCAATAATCGAGAGAGATGTTCTATATTCACTCCCAAATGGTAAATTCAGCATGGAGAGAGAGGTTTTTCCAGAGATTGCCGAGTCGGGTAAGATGGCTGGCTTGGCTTTCGATGGCTACTTCGTTGATGCTGGGACCCCTTCCTCATTCATTGAGGCGGCTAGGGTTTGCATCGATAATAATCGATTCTCAAGTGGGCATCGCGAACAAGGGTCTTGGTTCGGCATCGGTTCAATTTGTGAGGGCACAGTGGAGAATTGCTCTATCGGCACAGGGGCGATGGTATCCGAGGGAGCCATAATCAGAGACTCCGTTATTCTCGATGGTGCCCAGATAGGAGGGGGTGCGATACTAGAAGGATGTATAGTTGGTCAGGGAGCGATAGTACCCCCTAACTCCGTCATGAATGGAATTTTAGTTGCACACCAAAAATAAAGCCTCTAAGAAACTCAACATACGCCGCAAATATACCAATTCAGAATTCCGTTTCCACTAAGTACCCCCCGACAATTCGACGTAACATCATGCAATTCAGAATGGGGGAGTTATTTTGTGGTCCAGGGGGCATGTCCCTTGGAGCTTCTATGGCTTCATTTTCATCCAAGAATGAGTTTTATGGGATCTCTCACCAATGGGCCAGTGACTATGATTTAGATAGTTGCGAGACATACAGAAGGAATATCTGCCCCAAATCGACTAATTCTGTTTTCCATTGCGATGTCAAAGATCTAGATATCAAAGCACTCGCTCCAATTGACATTCTTGCATTTGGTTTCCCCTGTAACGATTACAGTGTAGTCGGAGAAAAGAAGGGCCTAGATGGAGATTTTGGAATGCTCTACAAGTATGGTGTTAATGTACTAGAGAGCCATAATCCCATGGCCTTCGTAGCTGAAAATGTTAGCGGAATAAAAGGGGCAAACGGAGGAAAGGCGTGGGAAAAAATTACCACAGATCTAGAAAATGCAGGAACTGGTTATGACTTATACATAAATCACTACTTCTTCGAGCATTACGGCGTGCCTCAGATGCGTCATAGATACATAATTGTCGGGATTAGGAGAGATATCGGATTGGAATTCCTACATCCAGAACCGTCTTCGAAAGAAAATCCAGTCACTTGTTATGAAGCGTTGCACAATCCAATGATACCTTCCGATGCACCCAATAATGAAATCAGACCTCTGAGGAGTAGTACCCAGGAACGCCTCAGTTACATCAAACCAGGAGATAACGCATGGTCAGAAGATATTCCCGTTCGACTCAGACTAAACGTAAAGGGGGCGAGACTATCGAATATCTACAGAAGAATGAATCCCGAACTTCCGGCTTATACCATCACCGGTTCTGGAGGAGGGGGAACTCATGGATATCACTGGACCGAGAATCGTGCATTGACAAACAGGGAGCGAGCTAGAATTCAAACATTCCCTGATGATTACGAGTTTATCGGAGGGGCTACTAGTGTCAGAAAACAAATAGGAATGGCTGTCCCTCCACTAGGCGCCAAGGTTATCTTCACGTCACTATTAGAAACTCTCTCAAAAATACAATGAGATTTCCAAATAGGCCCCCCTCCATACATTTCCCTAATATTTCTTGGGAGTAGTTCAAATCTCTCTGTCCTCTCCCACAAACGTGAGTGATACTCTAATTATTGTCAATTTCAAGACTTACGAGGGTTCCCAGGGATTCTCCGCTGAGGCCTTAGCACGAGCTATGGAGTCCATTGATACTGATGCCAGACTAGTGGCCGCTGTTTCGGCTCTGGACCTTTCCAAGGTCGTCGAAGCGGCCCCTGATCTAGAAGTTTGGTGCCAGCATTTGGATCCTATTGGTTTTGGTTCCAACACCGGTTGGCTTCATCCCGAGACAGCCATACATAGGGGGGCCAAGGGAACCCTGATCAATCATGCAGAGCACAAGGTGAGTCTGGAGCACGTTGCGATGTTGCTCGATCAAGTTCCCGAAGGCTTCGAGATATGCGCATGCGCCGCTGACATCAATGAGGCTAGGGCACTCGCTGCATTAGTGCCGAATTATGTTGCTGTCGAGCCTCCCGAGCTCATTGGGGGAGATATCTCAGTTACTTCAGCCGACCCAGAAATAGTGTCAGGAACTGCCTCTGCAGTAATGGAGACTAGTGATCAGGTCGGAGTCCTCTGTGGCGCCGGGGTAAAATCCGGCCTAGATGTTTCTAGGGCCATGGAACTCGGTGTCAGGGGAGTTCTTTTGGCCAGTGGGGTTACCAAGTCCTCGGACCCAGTCGAGGCACTCAATGATCTAGTCTCCCTTCTCTGATGGGTTACTGAAGGTCGTGACTAGGTAAGCTATAGCGGAAATGACGACTAAGTACGCCCAGATGTTTAATTCTTCAATCTCCTGTATCGCTACAGCGAGAACAAACAGTAGAGACAATACTCCGAGTAGTACCATGTGTATGATGTGCGAGCCGTTCAACCTAGGATCTATGAAGTCATAGAAGTATATGCCCGACCTTTTGGCATTGAATGCTGAGAAGAGTACATATGTGCATCCGAAAACTACTGGAAATGAGATATGGTCAAGACTCAATGAGATATCGGAAAAAACCAACTCCGCCAATATGAAGATCACATTCCCATTATGCATCAACTGACTGTCCCACTTGAAGTAGTGACTTATGTCATCACTCCTCGAATTTGCCTCTGGAATCAGCAGGTAGGTAACTGTAGTAGTAACCAGAAAGGCCGAAGCAATGGCAGATGCAAAAAGAGCTGGAACCAGTTCAACCACCATCTCACTGAAACCCCATCCGAAATGGTATGACCATGAGCTCAACGAGGATACTGCGAAGTAGACTCCCATCAAGGCGAAGCTCCACATCGTGAATGCAGACAATCTAGTGGTACCAGTGATTCTCTTCGGACCGTATATTCTGGTCTTATAGTCAAGGAGGTTGTAGGTCATTCCCTTGGGATCTAGAACAATGGATGCAATGGTACAGATGCATACCAATGAAGCCAATGTCCTGAAGAGGCCGATTGCAGGGGTGGAGAGAAATCTGGAGGAGGATATGTTGGAAATATCATTCTCTGAGAAATCACCACTCACATAAATTAGGAGAATGCAAACTGCGAATACAATTCCCACTAGGAATAGTGTAGTCCATGACCGATCAGTTTCAGAGTACTCCCTGATGCCCACCATGAGGTTCCATTGATGCACCTGATTTCAATTATGCGCCTAATTGTTTGTTTGCATCGTTTTAATATTGTAATCTTCCAGCACCCATGTCTCTGTGACAGGACTAACCACTGGTTGACGGAACTCCTTTGGATGAACGTTGCAAGCCCCCAATGGGCGTCTTCGCCGAATTCCCATTCCACACATTACGTTTACTCAAAAGCCACATCTAATGAATTATGACGGATCCATGCGATAGTATGTGAAAAGACGATAATCCGCCGAAAAAGACTACTGCTTAGCTCTTTTTCGAGCGGCCTTTCTCCTTCTCAACTTCTTCTTACGCCACTTCCAGCGCTGCTGCCCTCGCTTCTTCCAAGCGCGGGAACCTCTCTTCATGGGCCCGGCCGACCTACTGCCCGTATATGA
>DALI01000043.1 GCA_002496725.1 Euryarchaeota archaeon UBA181
TTCGGTATATCAACGTGACGTGTGGTCATAGATGGCCATTGGCTAGCAGTATGATGATTTCCTCAGTCTGCTCCGAAGAAGTCTCGCAGAACTGGATGCATCTCCATGGCCTGTTCTTTCTGTATCTGCTCATAGGTCCTCAAGATAATACCGACAGCAAGAAGGAGCCCAGTTCCTGTTGCATTTCCAACTGTCCCAAGCAGATCTGCACCAGCCGCCAGAAGTCCTACGAAAGCACCGGAGAACAGTGTTACGGGAGGGATGTACCTCTCCAATATCCTCTCTAATACTACCGGATTCTTCCTGAATCCAGGAATTTGCATACCTGTTCTCTCTATTTGTTTTGCTACGTCTTTGGCACTCATATTTGTGGTCTCAATCCAAAACTTGGCGAAGACGGTGGACCCGGCTGTCATCACGAAGACGTATGTAAATACGTGAATCATGATCTGTGTGAGGCTATGCCCATATGCATCGCCAGTTTGGTTCAGTAACGGCAACAACCAGTCTCCGACCCCATTTACCATGGAAGAATACCACGCGAAACCATCGGAAGGCGTTGTTGCCCCTACCTCGTATGAGCCGAACCAATGCGCCCTGGAGCCCCAACCTTCGCGTCCGAGTATCGGAACAGTGGAAAGTGTCGGATGGCTCCAGAAAAGCAGTGTAAACATATTGATATTAGCGAGGAGGGCCGCCATCAAGATGACTGGAATGTTGCTGGCATATACAAGCCGGATAGGGTATTGCCCCCTATGCCCTCTGACTTTTCCATGAGTCAAGGGAAGCTCAAGCTTGCTTGATTCGGCATAAGCTACGACGAGGAACACGATAATCGAGGAAACTAACGCCGCTATAGGATTGGCATGATTGAGCAGAATTAGTTCGAATCCATTGTCGGATACCAATTGGGAGTTTGAAGCTGTTCTTAGAGTATAGAATATCATCGGCAGAGTTCCCGATGGTGGGTTTTCCAACGACATAGGGAAATCTTGGCTGACTGGGAGCGGCGAAAGCGTTCCGACAAATGTCGACTGGGCCACACCAGCGGCAATGAAGAGAGAAATTCCAGATCCTATGCCCCACTTACTCACCAGTTCATCGAGAAGGAACACTAGGTATGAGCCAAGAAATAGTTGTGATACGATTACGACATTCGCCCAACCTACTCCATAGTCGTAGATCATCGTCTCATGCGGATCCAGGAATCCGTAAACCTGGGGTATTGACTCCACGGGAATCATAAAGAGAACCAGTAGCTTCTGAATTCCCTGGTAAAGTTGCTTATCAGCGGAGTCTTGGAGGTCTAGCTGGATAATCTTAGCACCAGCGAATAATTGCATGATGATAGAGCCTGTAACGATAGGACCTATTCCAAGGTGCATTATAGAACCGGAAGCTCCGGCCATGATTGATCTGAAAGACGAGAAGATATCTAGAGTAGAGTCAGATAGACCATATATCATCACATTGGTCATCATGAAGTAAATTATCAGTACGAGAGTAGTTGTCCAGAGTTTCTGATTGAATCTGACGTGCCCATCTGGTTTCGTGATACTGGGATAGACGTCTACAAGTCTGGACAGGGCGTATAGCCTGCTTGACTCGCTACCAGTATAGAGGGATACTGAGATCCCCAATCCCGCACCAAAGCCCAAAAGGGCTACTCCCACCAATAGGAACCCGACAGTGTAGTGATCTACCCATCCCCACCAAGCCAGGGATGCGACGAAGAGAACCCAGATAGTTGGTTTAGTCGCCTTTCCGTATGGCATATCCTTCAAGAAGCTTGGAAGATCACTGATAGTTCCCCAAACAACGAAACCTACGTAGACGAATGATATGATGAACATCATCAAAGCACGGGACTGCACATCTCCGGTAGCTTCCAGCAGGTCTCCCTTGAGCCAATAAAATAAGCCACCCCAGTACAAGCCCGCTATAATTACGAACCATGCCTTGGAGACCTTTCTTTCGACCATGCTAACGCCAACCTAAGAGTTCACTCCTCTTCCCAATCGCCCATATCATCATCGGAATTTGCAGAAACTGAGCCACCAGCTGCTTCGACCTTCGCTACTGCCTTAGGGCTTGCTTCTCCGACTATGATTTTCATTGCCTTGGAGATGGGCCCCTTGCCCAGTAGTTTGTCATACCCCAACTCAGTTAGATTTACCTCATCTCCATCTGTCAACTGAGATAACTCACTGACGTTGATAGATACATTGACTTTCCTTAGACTAGGATGTCGGTTGAAACCGTGCATCCCCCAATGCCCAGGGAGATACTTGTTTCGGAACATGACCTTGTGCTTGCCTATGCCGGCTCTTCCCCTACCGCCTCTCTTTCCAGCGCCTCTTCCGGCTTTCTTTCCTCGGCCATGGTAGCGGCTCCTTCCACGGAATTTGTTAGTTCTTGATACCATTGAATCACCTCACATCATCCTGTCAGCTAAATCACTGATCGCCTCGCCTCTGAAACCTAGAGCGCCACCAACGGTGTATGCTCTCTTGATTCCGCCCCATCCCTTACTTCCACGTGGTGGGTGTAGTCTGAAAATGGGCTTGAGACCATCTACATCTTTCATTGACGCATCTCCTGAAGCAATCGCCTTAGAGAGCTGCTTGATGCTACTGTAGTCACTGGACTCCTTGATTATGGAGTCGGTTACTGGCTTATCACCGGACATCCTCCCTCTCTCTTTGATTAACTTCTCGATGGCCTCGGCATCTACCTCTCCCCAAGTAATGTAATCCTTTGACTTATGGAGCATTCCACGATACGATGGATTATCCATCACTATCGTAGCATGATTAACTCTTGTTAGATTTAGCATAGACATGGTTTCACGAATTTTTCTTGTGACGCCACGATCACTTCTGGCCCTGATTACTAGAAAACTCAACTCAATTCCCTCCCTCTGATAATACTGAGTCTCCTATTGGCACCTTCTGTTAGTCTGGTCTTATTCAGCTCGACTAGTGCATTGAAAGTGGCCTTGGCGAAATTGATAGTGGTACGAGTCTGTCCCGAGGAACGAGACCAGACATCGGTGACCCCGGCCAAAGAAAGAACTCTTCTGCCGTAGTCTCCTATTACCAGTCCCTTTCCTGCGGGCGCTGGCATCAGTGTAATTCTGGTTGAACCGGATCGTCCAGTTACCATGAACGGGACACTAGTTCCAGGGCCCTCAGAAGACTCCCAAGAGCCGTTTCCCCTCATTACTGGAATCATGTTGAGCTTTGCCTTATCGATCGCCTTGCGAATAGTGCTTGCAACCTCCTTACCTTTGCAGACAGAGAGTCCGACATATCCATCGCCATTTCCAACCGCACACAGAACATTGAATCTTACTCTCCGTCCAGAATCCGTCATTCTCTGAATCATATTTACAGCGAGCACGTCATCAGTTATGTCTGGCAGCAATGCGTCGACAATTTCAACTTCCCTTATCGGCAAACCGGAGGAAAGGGCCTCTTCGTAAGTCAGAATCTGTCCGCTCATCACCATCCTCCCTAGCCTGGTCCTAGGTTGCCATGTCCTCAGAGCGGCGAGGGGATCTGGCCCTCCCCTCCTTCTTCCCCTGTCGCCAGAGTTCTCTTCTGGTGCCTGCAGTGCCTTGGCAAGACCGGGGGCGAGCGTTATCTCCTCGGTAATCTCTGTTTCTTCGGATTTTTCTTCGCTCATTGGTGTGCCTCCTCTATGGCTTTGATCGAGGTTTCGACCATGGATGATATGGAATCGTCAATATGTGCCCCATTGATTCTCTCTTCGCTTGGAAGGACCGATTCACCATGGGGTATTTCGAGCCCGGCGTCGACCATTCCCTTGAGTGCCGCGAAGACTCTGCTTCCAATAGAAGAAGCGGCTAGTCCGATATCCAGAACAGCTTCTTGGTTACCTGAAGATAACGCCTTCTTCCCTAGTGCGTAACCCGCCACATAACATGCTGGGATAGATTTCTTAGAGACGTCAGAGGGCCATGAGAATGATTCAGTTAGTGATTTCCCGTTCACAGAATGAATGATACTGTCCCCCTCTGGGTTATATGAAACGAGTTGGCATATGACCTGTGTGTTTGAAACTCTAACCACTGCGCGAGGGGCGCCACTCCTAAGGAGCCTCATCCTCCTGTGGTAGTCTGTTTTTCCCTGGCGTCGGCGCTTAGGCCTCAATCTCTGACTTTTGCCGTGTGCCATCAGTTTTCACCCCCAATTTCAATTCCATCGATTTCCATGTTCGATTTCATGTGAGCAATAGAACGGTATGAACCGCCCTTAGCTTTTCGGTAATAGTACCTATATTGAGATCTATCGAGGGTTCCATCTTCACGGAACTCCTTGAGCTCTCTTCTCTGGGATCTGATTAACCTCATCCATCTCTCTTTCTTCGGAGCTCTTGCATTGGAGGTCCCCTTTCTGGAACCATGTCCCTTTCTCCGCCCCTTAGCCTTCTGAGCAGCGGCCTTCCTAGCCCGTGTCCTACTTGTTCCCTTGATTGGCCGGGCCTTGATTACTCCATCCTCGATTAATCTCCTGACGTCGTCCTTCTGAACAGCGGATATGACCTCTTCTAGGTAGTCTGGATCAATCCAGATCCTATGGACCCCAACAGTACGGCCCTCTTTCTGAGATAGAATTGCCGCTGCCATCCTTCTCTGGTTAGTAATTATCATCTCAGAGATCCCCCTTTCTGCTTATCTTTCTCTGATTGAGTATCCTTAAGCCCAATGAATTGGCCCTATCATGAATATCTAGTCTCTTCCTGTTGCCAACTCTGGCACCGATCCTGACTGCCTGAGTTTCTGGATCTAGGCCCTCTAGATCACTTGACTTGTGAACCATCACTTCCTCGAATCCGGATGGGTGAAGTCCCCTTGCAGAGGCTATCTTACGATAGCCAATACGAGCCATTGGTGGCCTGTACTTTCTATTCAGTCTCATCTTTGACTGCATCCCATTTGGCTTCCTCCAGCTTGATCTGGAGAGTCTCTTGTACCTGTACCATTCCTGCCTACGGAATGCTGGTTGCTTCTTCTTCTGCTTTGCTCTGAAAGAGAGTGCGTTGGCAGTCTCCTCATCCAGCACAGGCTTTTGGCGTGCTGTATGGAGATCATCCCATTCATCTTCATCTTCGAAGAAGTCATCTTCGAACTCTTCATCAAATTCTTCTTCGGACTCTGCTATTTCAGAATCTACAGAGGAGGGGGATTCAGCTTCGACTACTGAATACTCCGAAAGTCTCTCAATGAGCTCAGACTTTTTGCCTCCGACCTTCAATCCCTTCTCTCTTAGAAGTTCCTTCAACTCAGGAACGGTCATTGTTTCGAATTCTTCTGTCATTCTATGCCCCCTTTGAAACTATGTAAATACCATCTTGGAAGACCCTTCTGTCTCTCTTTCGAATCTTACAGGATCGCTCTATGTTTGCAGCTGTCTGGCCAACTTTTTCCCTGTCAGCCCCACTAACTGTTACTTCGGTCTTATTTTCTACCTTAACCTCTACCTCGGAGGGACTCCAAGGTAGCTTTGCGACCCTTGGGACCTTCTCTCCGAATAGGTTGTTGATCACCATCTCGTTACCCTGAACTTTCAGGGACATGGGAAAGTGACTGTATACTGCTTGTAGTTTGTACTCGAATCCTTCTTCGACGCCTTTGACCATATTCCTGATGTGTGCTGCCCATGTTCCCGCGATTGCTTTATCCTTCCTCCGAGGGAGTTCGCAAACAACCTCAACGCTCGAGGAAGAAATTCGTACCGAAACCTTGGGATGCCTAAACTCGCGAGATATTGCCTTGGCATCATTTGTTATTGTCACATTATTGTCATCGAGGCTCACACTGGAACCCTCAGATAATCCTATTGTGTGGATAACTTGATCTAACTTTGGCATGACTCTCAACTCCTCAGAAAATATAGGCTAGGAGGCGTCCTCCGACACGCTCCTTCTTCGCATCATAGTGATCCATGATGCCTTGATTAGTAGTTACTATGAGAAGTCCGAAATCTCTAGCAGGAAGATACCTGGACTCCCACTTGTCGAAATCTGCCCTCTTCACTGAGTGGCGTGGCTTGATTACTCCGCAGCGATTGATTGCACCAATTAGCTCGACCCGATATGACCCAGCTCTTCCATCTTCTATTCTCTCGAACTCTCCTACATATCCGGACTTCTGCATAATATGCAACATCTGCCCTAGTAATTTGCTTGCTGGTTTCACTGAAACCTCGTAATGTCCTGCCTGCTCCGCATTGAAAATGCGCGTGAAGGCATCGTTAAGTGGGTCGTACTGCATTTTTTCACCTCATGAATACTTCTTGAATCCTATTTCTGGAGCAGTGTCCCTGAAGCATTGCCTGCAAAGCCTCAGTCCATGACGTCGGATCATCCCTCTTTTTCTACCGCAGCGTCTGCATCCAACAGATCTACCAATCTTCTCACCATGATCTTTAGCCATACTATTCTTCCTCCCCATATCCGACTATCTTGAGATTGAAAGTTTTTGAGAACCATGCCCTAGCTTCTTCCGGGCCTACTCGATGGCTAGCGGAAACTCTGCGAGCCTGCTTTCTCCTTCTAGATACTCTGTGACCTGGCCTTTCTAGAACGATATTGACATCCATACCGAATATTCCGATATCCGGATCATATTTCTGTCCGGGAAAGTCCGTATAGTCAGTAATTCCAAAGGAGAGATTGCCCGAGGAGTCGAAGTTGTAGGTTGGTAGGGTGTGCTGACGTACCCAGAATGCATCTTTCAGGAATGCATTGATTGTTTCGCTATCCCTGATGGTTACTTTGCATCCAATCGGTGCACCCTTTCGTGTTCCAAGATCTCTGTTTGTGCTAGTAGCCAGGGTCCTTACTGGAGTCATGCCGGTCACCTTCTCCAGTGCTTTCTCAGCTAGCTGGAGCCTCTGTCCGCCTTCTCCGACACCTATGTTCACTGAGACCTTGGTTATGCGAGGGGTCAACATGGGGTTCATTTGCTGATTCATAATTCACCCTCCGAAGGAATATCTGACTCTTTTACTATCACGAAAACGTAATCTGAGATTGTACCGAAGTCATCGAATTGGACCTCATTTGCCTTGGAAGATCTCTTGATGTCTATGGATCTGACCGTAGCTACCTCTCCGATATGATTTCCTCCGGTCAGATATGCCATTGAGCCATCTTCGAATTTGTGATGGGACTTTACTTCTTGGCTTGGTAGAGCGATTACTAGGGAATCCCCTGTTTTGTAATCAGTACTCTCTTCGAATAATATATTCCTGCCATCATGAAGATGGACTTGGGTCTTACCCCCCTTGAGGGTGTTCTTCCCAATAACTCTGCATAGCTTAGTTGATGCTTCCTTAGCGCTAATTGATCGGTATCTTAGCTTCCCATTTGTATCCAATACGCACCTGTAGTTTTCTTCACCCACAGTGAGGACATCCATGAGTCCCACTCCCCTGCCAGTATCGGTTTCCATATTTCCATCGACCTTGACAAGTTTTGAATGTACGATTTTCTTTGCTTCGCGCCTGTTCTGAGCTACACCGAGTATATCTCTGAGAATAACCCCAAGTGGCATACAGTGATCTAGGGAATGCCCACACGGATTTGGCTTCTGAATCCAAATCGAAGACTTACGAGGAAGAGGCCAGCTCCTTGGCATTGTTAGCCTCTTCATATGACTGCTACTCATTCAGAGTCACCTCCGGAGGTTCTCTCTATGAGTCTCTTTAGACGTAGTGTATCGCCCTCGAAAAGCTTGGTAACTATGACATTGGAAGGGTGTATGGGGACTGCTTCCTCTTTGCCATCAGCAGTCGTCATAGTAAGTCCATCAACGAAAATCATTCCACTATTGGTATCTACTCTAGCTACCTTGGCGATTATTCCGGCCCTACCCCTTGGTTGCCCTAGTCTCTTTCCACGAGAGTCTGACTTGACGCTATTGGGATGACCGAAGTCCCCCCTGACAATCTCAACTTCATCCCCTGTTCTTACTGTCACAGTCCTGATATTGATAAGATCTGGATCATCTGAAACGAGTCTTGCTCTCATTCTCTTCCTCTTGACATGCGTGGGTGCACCGGATTGACCGAGACGTTGCTTGCTTGCCTTACTGCTTCTTGTCATCTTCTACACCCCTCATACAATCTGCTTTGCAGTAGCAGCTATCCTAGGCCATCTTTCGGCGGCCTCTCTGCTTACTGGTCCCTTAATATCAGAACCCTGAACCTCTCCACGATCATTGGTGATAACGCATGCGTTATCCTCAAACTGGACCCATGTTCCATCGACCCTTCTGAAGGGTCTCGCTTGCCTGATGACAACTGCGTTGAACATTTGTCTTCGTGTCTCTGGAGTTCCTCTCTTGACGGTGACTTTAGTCATGTCTCCAACTCCTGCAGCTGGATATCTCCTAGCAACACCGCCCTTTTTGAGGACAGTAATTAGTTGGACAACCTTCGCCCCTGTATTATCAGCGCACTCCATCTTCGCCTGTGAAGGTAGTGCCTTTGTCACTCTGCCTGGAATTCCCTTCATTCTTGAGCCTCCTTTTCGATGACGCAGAAATTGACTGTCTTTGAAAGGGGCCTACATTCCATGATTCGGACCCTATCCCCTATCTCTACTCCGCCCAGGCAAGAGGGTAGGTGAGCGGAATATCTCCTTGTTCGCTTCTCATATCTCTCGTACTTTTTCATGTACCTAGTAATCTCCCTCTCTACGACTATAGATCCTGACATTCCATTGGTGGAAACGAGTCCCTCGATAATCTGGCCCCTGAGTCTGAGACTGCCGTAGAAAGGACAGTTTGCATCTCCATCCCACTCTCCTGTGGGCGGCGTTACATCTACTCCAATATCTCTGATTTCAGCCATATTAGTACCTCCTTCCAATTCTATCCTCTGCTCTCTGTGTAACTCTGGAACCGTCAATGGCATCTCCAGAATCAATGGTAAATGTGATTACGTCCTTTGCCAGTGTTAGATCTCCTGAACTTGTACGGACTAGTATTGTCCTCTTGGTTTCATCAAGAACTGTACCTGAAACCCCTACTAGTGATGGATCATCTGATCCAATCACAGTTAAGTTATGCGATATCCAAGGTAGATTGATTGTTCTAGACATCATCGAACCTCCACCTTGTATCCATTTTGCTCCAGGACCTTGGCCGCTCTCTTCTTGTGATCCCCCTGTAGCTCTATTGTACGATCCTTGACAGTCCCGCCACTCGCACATGCCCCTTTGAGAATCTTGGCTAATTGCCCTAGATCTATTGCTGAGTCGTCTATTCCCTCGACTATGGTTACCATTTTCCCATATCGTCTGCGAACCACTGAAATCACTGCCTTCTGCTGCTCCTTGGCAATCTCTTGGCAGATGCACACCTCTTGCGGAAGACCGCATGTATTGCATATCCCAGATATCTACTCACCCCCTCTATTTTCTTGGTTGATCTTAGTGAGAACCCTAGCAATACTTCTTCGTGTCTGCTTGTAAGATCCCGAATTTGAAGATGAACCCCCCAGTGCCTGCTGGCCTCTGAGTTGCAGAAGCTCATCCTTCAGATCTTCTAGTGTCCTATGAAGCTGCTCTGAGCTCATCGACTCAATGTCCCTAGAACTTACGTGAGACATTCACTCTTCCTCCTTGTTCGTTTCTGACTCAATCTCTGCCATCTTCTCGAGAGCTGAATCGATTACGTCCTCTGCATCTGCTGTCGGCTCTGGCGACTCCTCCGCGACCTCATCTTCCTCAGGAATAATGTAGGCAACCTCTTCTAATGGGGGCAATCCTACCTCGTGCCTGTCCATGATTGTAACTTCATGAGGAAGCTTGACACCCGGCCTCATGATTCTCACGGTGCATCCAACAGTCCCTAGCTTCTTGACGGCAACGGAGTATCCCACATCCATGAACTGAAGTGCGGTCTCTCCGCAATACTTTATGTGCCCCTGCTGGAACTTTTCGACTCTGTGACGTGCCCCTGTTATCTTACCACTTAGAACCACTAGACATCCTCTAGCTCCAGCATCCATGATACTTTGGGAGGTGCTGTGACCAGCACGGCGGAAGAACCACCCTCTCTCCAATGAGCTTGCCATTCTACTTGCCATAACTTGCGCATTGAGACGAGGTTCAGTTATCTCTTCGACCTCTAGCTTGGGCTCTTGGAGCTTGAAGTCATCCTTGAGTCGGGTTTCTAGCTCCCTGATGACCTTTCCTTTCCGGCCTATTACTCGGCCAACTTGCTCAGCCCGTAGTGTAACCTTGGTCCCTTCGGGCGTCCTCTGGAAATGAAGTCCACCGAAACCTGCCCTCTCTGTCTCCCTGAGCAAGTACTCTCTGACTAGCTGCCTCTCGACATTCCTGTGAATGAAGGTCCTAACCGTATTCTGAGACATCAGAAATCATCTCCTTCGTCTTCATCTCCGAAATATTCCAAGAAAATCTCAAGATTTACCTGGTAGTGATTCTTTGGGGTTGCTCGACCCTGGGCCCTGGGCCTCCAATGCCTAGCAATCTGGCCCCTGTGAGCGGCTAGATGAGTAATGGTCATGTCCTCTGGATCTATAGTATCGAATCTCTGCCTAGCATTTTCCATGGCACTATTAATCAGTTTGATGAACTCCTTGGAAGCCTTGTTCGGGTACTTTCCTGGGCCCATTTTACCTTTCCTATGTCCAGCCATGGTGTTTCCACCTCTGCCTCTTCTTGACCTCCTAACGTAAGGGATAGCTCTCTTCTTGTCTATCACATCTTCAAGATAGGAAATCGCATTGGAAACGTTCATTCCACGGAGTGCCTTTGCGACATGATAGCAATGCTTGTGATGTACGTCAATGTTAACGGCCCTCGCAGTAACAAGGTTGGACCCTTCGAGCAGCTGGGTGTATCCGCTCTGTGAGTTTCCTGTTCTTCTGCTCATATTTTCACCTACTTCAATGCTACATGGGTCGAGGATCTAGTTGCGCCGACACCTGGGCCAGTGTGTGTTACTGACTTTCTCGTGGTAGCAAACTCTCCAAGGGAGTGGCCAATCATCTCGGGAACTATTTCGATTTTGATGAATTCTCTTCCATTGTGTACACCGATTGTCTTGCCAACCATCTCAGGAAGTATATACAATCCCCTACAATGGGTTTTGATAATCCCATTTCCATCACTAGATCGAATCTTATCAAGAAGTTTTTCTGATTCTGGATTCAACCCTTCGTACATCCTCACAATGGATCTTTTCGCCCTTGATGACATCAATGAAGCTATACTGATGGCCTCAAAG